>JAUVAS010000116.1 GCA_030591585.1 Flavobacterium sp.
ATATGATGATTGGTGCTTCTGCTGATTCAGTAATGATGGTAGAAGGTGAAATGGATGAGATTTCTGAAGAAGAAATGGCTGATGCTATTAAGTTTGCTCACGAAGCTATTAAAGTACAAGTTGCTGCTCAAATTAGATTAGCTGAAGCATTCGGAAAGAAAGAAGTACGTGAATATGAAGGCGAAAGAGAAGAGAAAGATTTAGAGAAGAAAGTTCATGACATGGCATACGATAAAGTATATGCTATTGCAAAAGCAGGATCTGCTAAACATGAAAGAAGTGCTGCATTTCAAGAAATAAAAGAAGAAATAAAAGCAACATTTTCTGAAGAAGAATTAGAAGATTATGGTGGTTTAGTTTCTGATTATTACCGCAAAGCTGAAAAAGCTGCAATACGTGATTTAACCTTAAACGAAGGTTTACGTTTAGATGGTCGTAAGACAGATGAAATTAGACCTATTTGGTGTGAAGTAGATTACTTGCCATCAACACATGGTTCTTCTATATTTACTCGTGGAGAAACGCAAGCGCTAGCAACAGTTACTTTAGGAACATCTAGAGATGCAAACAAAATAGACATGCCATCTTTTGAAGGTGAAGAAAATTTCTATTTACATTATAACTTCCCTCCTTTTTGTACAGGAGAAGCGAGACCAATTCGTGGAACATCACGTAGAGAGGTAGGACATGGTAATTTAGCACAACGTGCTTTAAAAGGAATGATTCCTGCTGATTGTCCTTATACTGTAAGAGTGGTTTCAGAAGTATTAGAATCTAACGGTTCATCTTCTATGGCAACAGTTTGTTCTGGTACAATGGCATTGATGGATGCTGGTGTGCAATTGACAAAACCAGTTTCTGGTATTGCCATGGGATTAATTTCTGATACAGATTCTGGAAAGTATGCGGTATTATCTGATATCTTAGGTGATGAAGATCACTTAGGTGATATGGATTTTAAAGTTACTGGTACTGCTGATGGTATTACTGCTTGTCAGATGGATATTAAAGTAAAAGGTTTGTCTTATGAAATTTTAGTAAATGCATTACAACAAGCTCGTGATGGTCGTTTACATATTTTAGAGAAATTAACAGATACGATTGCAACACCAAATGCAGATGTTAAAGAGCACGCTCCTACAATGGTAACAAGACGTGTTCCTAATGAATTTATTGGAGCCTTAATAGGTCCTGGTGGGAAAGTAATTCAGGAAATGCAAAAAGAAACGGAGACTACTATCGTTATTAACGAAGATCCAGTAACGGAAGAAGGTATTGTTGAAATTTTAGGTGTAGGTAAAAAAGGTATTGATGCTGTTATGGCAAAAATAGATTCTTTATTGTTTAAACCAGAAAAAGGAAGTGTTTACGAAGTAAAGGTTATTAAAATGTTAGATTTTGGTGCTGTAGTTGAATATATTGAAGCTCCAGGAAACGAAGTTTTACTTCACGTAAGTGAACTAGCATGGGAAAGAACAAATAACGTAAGTGATGTTGTAAAACTAGGCGATGTATTAGATGTAAAATACTTTGGCGTTGACCCAAGAACTCGTAAAGAAAAAGTATCGCGTAAAGCTTTACTAGAAAAACCAGAAGGATTTGTAGAAAGACCTCCTAGAGATAATAATCGTGGACGTGATAATCGCGGACGTGATAATCGAAAAAGAGATTAAAATAAATCTTTATTTAAAAGCCTCAATTTAAAAATTGAGGCTTTTTTTATTTTATTTTATTGGTTTTGTAACATTTTTTATACTTATCACGTATAATATAATACACAACCAAACTTAATAAAACTAAATTCCATATTCTTAATGAGACAACTAAAAATTACCAAGCAGGTTACGAATCGCGAAACGGCTTCATTAGATAAATATTTACAAGAGATAGGTAAAGTAGATTTAATTACTGCCGATATGGAAGTTGAATTGGCGCAACGCATTAAGGCGGGTGACCAAATAGCTTTAGAGAAATTAACAAAAGCAAATTTACGTTTTGTTGTATCTGTAGCAAAACAATACCAAAATCAAGGCTTAACTTTACCCGATTTAATTAACGAAGGTAATTTAGGTTTGATTAAAGCAGCAAAAAGATTTGATGAAACTC
>JAUVAS010000027.1 GCA_030591585.1 Flavobacterium sp.
CCTTTGTGATAAGGTTAATTGTTTATAATTTTTCATGCAAGACGAATATAAATATTGATCTTAAAACTACTGGTGTAATAGCCAGTAGTTTTAAATATTCGTGTTGCACTTATTACTTGAACTTACATATTAATAAAAAAGGAACTAATAATGAAATACAGCTTGCTAATTATAATGTTTTTTGGAATGTCTTTTTCTTTATACTCTCAAGATAATGTCTGGTTTTTTATTAGAGCTAAAGATTCATTATTTACACCCCAATTTATATTAGAAGGTGAGAATTTAGTTTATCAGGGAAATGATATAAAATTAAAATCCATTTTAGAAAATTACACGATTACCAGATTTATTAAAACCTTTAAAAAAGCAAAGAAAGAAAATCTTAAAAAAACATTTTTTGTTATTTCAGATAAGGAAGAGCTATTAGAAGAGTTATTACAAAATACTCCTCACCTTTTTGAATCTGGTGAAATAATAGAGGAGGAGGACAAAAAAATATTTGAACCTAATGATTATGGATTAACAAGTACTATTGGTGATAATATTGGACTTCAAGTTAATTTAGACTATTACGATTTTATAGACCTTACAAAGGCTTGGTATTACACCACAGGGTCTCCCAATACTATTATTGGAATATCTGATGCATCTGTTGATACCACTAATTTGGATTTTAAAGGAAAAACAAAAGTCGTTAAAAAGTCATCATTTTCAAAAGGTCATGGCTCTTTAGTAGCTGAAACTGCTGCAGGGCAAGGAGATAATGGTTATGGTATCACAGGGGTTTGTTATGATTGTAGTATTAACTCTACGGTATATGGTGATTTTAAAAATTTTAAACAATTATTAGAACTATCAAGATCTGGAGTTAGAGTGATTAACTGTAGTTGGGTGTCAAGCGCTTATTACGATACAGCTCAAGCTGTTATAGACGAAATGTTTGAGAACGGGACTATTATTGTCGCAGCTGCTGGAAATAGAGATTGGGCGAAGACAAAAGGAAAAAAATTAATGTATCCTGCGTCTTATAACCATGTAATTTCTGTTTCATCAGTAATGCATCGTCATGATACATTTACGGATAATTTGTCAAAAAGTAAAAAAGGAAATTATTATGCTGCAAATATAAAAAACTATGTAGGTAGAACGATTGGATTTAAGGATAATGACCCTTTAAAAAAGCATCATATATGGCCAGTATCTATTACAACCTTAAATAAAGAAGTAGATATATTAGCACCTTCAGTAGATATGTTTCGTTTTGGAAAGTTTGCAGCTACAGGAGTAGAAACCTACACTCTTGAGGCTACCTCGTCAACAGCTCCCTATGTTTCGGGTACTATTGGGTTAATGTTATCATTATACCCCTGCCTTCCAACCGATGAGATAGAAAGCATCATAAAATTGACAGCTACTAATATTGATGATATTGGAGCTAATAAACCGTATGCGGGACACTATGGGGCAGGATCATTAAACACAGGAAGCGCTATTAAAATGGTTTACGATTTATATACTGAAACTGAAACAGCTACCATCGAAAACCAAAATTTCTCTAGATGGAATTTTAAACTAACAGCCTATTCTAAAGAAGTTGTAATTAAAAATCAAAAATTTACAGAAGCTGCCACTTTCAACCTTACAGCAAAAAACAGGATCATAATAGGAGAAAACACGATTCTGAAACCTAATTCTGAGGGTCAAATAATACTTAAAATAGATCCAACCTTAGAGAAAGAATGTGAGTTACAATTAAGAGAAGGATTTCCTAATAATAAGTATTATCATCCAGAATTTCCTAAAAATTGAAAATTAACTCATTTGTTTTATTTCTTGTAAAAAAAATAAGGGATAATCAATTGTTAACTACTGAGAATGGTTTTTTATTCACTACTAATTAAATCGTTTTCTGAACGACCTCAAAAATCTGATTGTTATCGCATTTAAGAGTTTTTGAAGGGTATTTTAATAACAAGGCATAATCATGAGTAGCCATTAAAATGGTGTTTCCTTGTTTATTTATTTCTTGTAAAACTTCCATTACTTCCACGCTAGTTTGAGGGTCTAGGTTTCCTGTAGTTTCATCTGCAAGTATTAATTCTGGACTGTTTAATAAAGCTCGAGCAATGGCTACCCTTTGTTGCTCCCCTCCAGATAATTGAAATGGATATTTTAAAGCGTTTGAGTTCATTCCAACTTTTTCCAGAACTTCATTAATTCTTTTTTTAATCTTATTTTTATCTTTCCATTCTGTAGCTCTCAATACAAAATCTAAGTTACTGAATACAGTACGGTCATTTAATAATTTAAAATCCTGAAAAACGACTCCTAGTTTTCTTCGTAAAAATGGAATCTCTTTTTCTTTTAAAGAAGATAAATTATACCCAACAATTGCACCTTCTCCTGTTGTTAAAGGTAAATCTCCATAAAGCGTTTTCATAAAACTGCTTTTTCCAGTTCCTGTTTTACC
Organism: Flavobacterium sp.; assembly: GCA_030591585.1. Taxonomy (GTDB): domain Bacteria; phylum Bacteroidota; class Bacteroidia; order Flavobacteriales; family Flavobacteriaceae; genus Marifrigoribacter. The sequence goes on from JAUVAS010000027.1 coordinate 2,471, forward strand.
TATTAAGTAAACAAATTCGCCTTTGTCTACAGATAAATTTACGTCTGATAATATTAATTTCTCTCTCTGAAAAATAGAGGCATCTTTTAAAAATAATATAGGTTGGGACATGGTTTATGTTTAATTGGTAGTTATCTGGACTTTCAGCAAATTAATCTCTTTTTGCTGCTGAATGGTAAACAAAGTAAGTTCTTCAATCTTCTCTAACAAAAGTAAGTTCATTTCTTTTAAGGATAATCCGTTTTCTTCTATTTTTTTAGCTGAAGGAACTCCTGGAAGATGATGATATTGTTTTATATACGTCTCTATTTCAGGAAGTGTTAGAAAACGATAGGTTGGTTTTAGGTTAGAATACCCTAAGTAGTAGTTTTCAAAAACATAATCTGGAGCAATAGCACCTTTTAAATCTACAATCACTTCTTGAGTATGGATTTTCCCTTTTACAGTTAATAATTCATCAGGTTGGGTGGTTCCAATTCCTATTTTTCCGTTTCTCTCGGTGATGTTTTTATATTTTCCGCGTTGTGCTGTGACGCTAATCGAAAGTAATAATATCGCTAAAATTAATATGTTTTTCATAATGAATGATTTATAAATTGTTTCCTGCTTTAAAAATAAGATAAATATTTTTAGAATCTCCTTTTAATAAAACTTTAAGAAAACCATAACATACTTATCACATTTTTGTTGCGTTACCTATTAAGAACCTCTTTTAAAAGAAATGACTTTTTAAAGATGCTTTTAAGTTGAGTTTTGTTTTAATAAAGAAAGAAGCGTCATAAATAGACGAATATTTCCATCTTAATAAGTAGTGAATAATTGATGATACTTCCTTCTTTTATATAAAATTTTCTATAGCTAATACAATATCTTTATGCTTCAAAAAAACAAGTTATTTATGTTTCAGAAAAATATATGTTTAATTTCATTTCTGTTGTTTTCATTTATTTCATTTTCGCAGAAAACAGCGATTTACACTAATGAATTGGCAGCTTTTAATAAAGCTTATGAACTATATAACAACAAGCAATTCTTGGCTTCACAAGTTTTATTTTCAGAAATTAAAGACAAAACAAACGATGAAACCGTAGCGAGTAATGCTGCTTATTATATTGCAAATGCAGCCATAAGGTTGAACCAGCAAAATGCAGATAATTTGATGGAGCAATTTGTAGAAGACTATCCAACAAGCACCAAACGCAATAGCGCTTACAGTAATGTGGCAAACTATTATTTTGAAAATGGCAAATATTCACACTCCAGAAAATGGTACGATAAAGTTGATGAGTTTAGTTTAAGTGCTTCTGAAAAAGAAACCTATTACTTTAACAATGGGTATGCTTATTTTAAAAATAAAAGATATGACGAAGCTAAAAAATATTTTAACAGAGTTTCTGCTTCTGAAAAGTATGGCTCTCAAGCAAAATATTATTTAGGGTTTATTGCTTATGAAGGGGATGATTACGAAACTGCAAACGAGCTTTTTTCAGCCGTGAAAGACGAAGAACGCTACGCTAAAGATATGTCGTATTACCAAGCTGATATGAATTTTAAGTTGGGGAAATTTCAGGAAGCAATCGACTTAGGAACGGAACAATACGATCGCAGCAGTCCAAAAGAAAAAAGTGAACTTTCTAAAATAATAGGGGAGAGCTATTTTAATTTGGAAAAATATGACGAGGCAATTCCTTATTTATCAGCCTATCAAGGAAAACGAGGCAAATGGACAAATACAGATTATTACCAGTTAGGCTATGCCTATTATCAACAAAAAACCTACCAATTAGCCATTGGAGAATTTAATAAAATAATTGATGGAAAAAATGACGTAGCTCAAAATGCCTATTATCATTTAGCAGAATCTTATTTAAAACTTGATCAGAAACAGCGAGCGTTAAATGCTTTTAAAAATGCTTCCGAAATGGATTTTAATCTAAAAATTAAAGAAGACTCATTTTTAAATTATGCGAAGTTGAGTTACCAAATTGGGAATAGTTATCAATCACCATCCGAGATATTGCTTTCTTTTATGGAAGCGTATCCAAAAAACGAAAATAATGATGAATTAAAGATTTTGTTGATCGACTCCTATATTACTTCAAAAAACTATCAAGCAGCGATAGATTTAATTGAAAACAACAAATCGTTTAAAGACGATTTAGCCTATCAAAAAGCAACATTTTACCGCGGAATTGAATTGTATTCTGAAGGGGAATATACAGAAGCGATCTCATATTTCAATAAATCTTTAAAGAATCAAAAAGACGTGATGATTACTGCAAGATCGGTCTTTTGGGAAGCCGAAAGCAACTATCAACTCTCTAATTTTGAAGAATCCCTAGCAAGCTACCAACAGTTTAAGAATAAGTCTTCAGCATCTCAAACGCCTGAAATTAAAGAAGTAGATTATAATATAGGATACACTTATTTTAAACTAAAAAATTATAGCGAGGCGACTAATTATTTTACAAAATATGTTTCAAAAACCAATACTGAAAAGGCTAAAAAAACAGATGCTTACGTGAGATTAGGGGATAGTTATTTTGTTTCAAGCAAGTATTGGTCAGCCTTAGAAAGTTATAATAGTGCCATAGAATTAGGAACGATAGATCAAGATTATGCACATTTTCAGAAAGCAATTAGTTATGGTTTTATAGATAGAATTTCTCAAAAAATTGAAGGATTAAAAGGTTTTGAAAGTCAGTTTCCAAAATCTATATATCGGGACGATGCTTTGTATGAATTAGGAAACACCTACGTTTCGCAAGAAAATAATGAGGATGCTATTTTAGCCTACAATAAATTAATTAGAGATTTACCCAACAGCAGTTATGTCGCAAAAGCATTGCTTAAAAAAGCATTAATTTTTGAAAATACAGGAAAGAGTAACGAAGCATTAACACTTTTTAAAAGAGTTGCTAACGATTTTCCTTCATCTGAAGAAGCCTTGCAGGCAGTAGCTTCAGCAAAAATAATTTATATAGATCAAGGGCGAGTAAGTGAATATGCCGAGTGGGTGAATAGATTGGATTTTGTGAATGTAGAAAATTCTGAGATAGATGATGCTACCTATCAAGCAGCAGAGCAGCCGTATTTAGAAAACAAATCGAGTCAAGCAATAACTCGTTTTAATGATTATTTAGAGCAATTCCCTAACGGAAAACATGCTTTAAAATCACATTTTTATTTAGCACAAATCTATTTTTCTGAAGAAGATAAAGAAGAAGCTATTACTCATTATGAATATGTAGCTTCCAAACAACGAAACGAATTTACAGAACAAGCCTTGGCTAGAGTTTCTCAATTATACCTAGAAAAAGAAGACTACAAAGCAGCCTTGCCATTCTTAATTAGATTAGAAACAGAAGCTAATTTTCCGCAGAATATAATTTTCGCACAATCCAATGCGATGAAAGCAAGTTATGAGTTAGAAAAATATCATGAAGCGGTGGTTTTTGCTGATAAAGTATTGCAAAACCAAAAAATAGACAACGCTGTAAAAAGTGATGCGCAAATAATTATAGCACGTTCGGCGATGAAAATTGGTGATGAAAGTAAAGCGAAAATTGCCTATGCTGAGGTTACTAAAATCGCCACTGGAAAACTAGCAGCAGAGGCTTTGTATTACGATGCATACTTTAAAAATATAGCAGGATTATTTGAAGCTTCCAATGAGAGTATTCAGATTTTAGCAAAGGAATATTCAGGATTTAAATATTTTGGAGCAAAGGGATTAGTGCTAATGGCGAAGAATTTTTATGAATTAGAAGACGCTTTTCAAGCCACGTATATTTTGGAAACCGTAATCGCCAATTTTAAAGAGTATCCAGATATTATAGAAGAAGCATCAACAGAATTAGCCATAATAAAAAAAGAAGAAGCTAAAACAAACGATTCTATAGAAATTGAAGACGAGAATTAAATGAAAAATATACAAATCAAATACTTAGCCGTTCTATTATTGTTAGCTTTTAATTTTTCTTATGCCCAAGAAAAAGAAGAACTAGGCACCGAAGTTGTAAATATTGTAAAGCCTTATTCGCCAACAATTTCAGATGCATTTAAAGTAAGAGAAACACCAATACTAAACGACTCTACTAATACTGAAAAAAAAGAAGTAAATTACAGTATTTTCTCTGTGCCAGTGGCTTCTACTTTTACACCTGCTAAAGGAAAAGCAACTGCTGTAGAAAAAGCAAAACCTGTGAAGCTATATGATAATTATGCTACTCTTGGGTTTGGGAATTACACCAATATCCTAGCCGAATTATACAGCAATTTTGAAATAAGTAGGACCGATAATTTCGGAGTGTTTTTTAAACACAATTCTTCTCAAGGAGGAATAGATGGGCTACGTTTAGATGATAAATTTTTAGACACTAAATTAGAAGGAAATTATACAAGCCGACAAAAAGATATGACGTATGGAATTAAAGCAGGAATTGAACATCAGCTTTATAATTGGTATGGTTTGCCTTCATTTTATGATGGAGCTTCAAATGAGGTAATAAATTCTATAGATTCTAAACATTCTTATTTTGGTGGTTTTGCTAGTGGAAGTATAAGTATAGAAGATTCCTATTTTGATAGCGCTACTGCAAATATTCGCTATTTGGGTGATAGTTTTTCTTCTTCAGAATTTAATATTGTGATTCTTCCAAAATTTTCATTTCCTATAATGGATTACACTTTAAATGTTGATGTCGATATTGATTATCTAAACGGAAAATTTGATAAGAACTACACAAATACTTCAGATATAAAATACAGTTTTTTAAATGCAGGGGTAACTCCATCATTTGATTATGTTACTGATGATTTATCGGTTTCGATAGGAATTGCAGGATATATTTCAGCAGATTCAGAAAATAGCAACACCAATTTTTATATCTATCCAAAAGTAAAAGCATCTTATCGTTTAATGGAAGAGCAGGCAATTGTGTATGGTGGCGTAGATGGCGGATTAACGCAGAATACTTATTATGATTTTAAGGAAAAGAATCCATTTATTTCTCCCACAATGTATATAGCACCTACGAGTCAGCAGTATAATGGTTTTGCAGGAATTAAAGGAAAAATGGACGCATTTGGGTACAATTTAAAAGCTTCTTATGGAAAGGAAAACGATAAGGCATTGTTTGTGTTAAACCTTTCCAGAACAACCAATAGTGGTTATGAAGGTTATGAATACGGAAACTCTTTCAATGTTGTTTACGACGATGTTAATACGGTAGCTATTTTTGGTGAAATGAATTTTGAAACTTCTGAAAACTTCTCCATTGGTGTTAAAGGGACTTTTTCTAGTTACGATACTAAAAATCAAGAAGAAGCCTGGAATTTACCAACAATTGAAGCATCTATATTTTCAGAATTTAATATCACCGAAAAATTATACGGAGGTGTTTCAATCTTCTATGTTGGTGAACGAAAGGATTTACAATATAATCCGTTTTTCCCTACGTCTTTTGCAAATGAAGTTATTTTAGACAGCTATATAGATGCAAATGTTTATTTTGGATACCGATTTACAGACCAATTGTCTTTCTTTATAAAAGGGAATAATTTATTTGGAGATGACTATCAAAAATGGGCAAATTATCCGGTACAGGGTATTCAAGTTTTGGGTGGGGCTTCTTATAAGTTTGATTGGTAACAAAACAGACTTTAAAGCTATTTAATTTTTGCAAGTTTTTTTCTATTTTTACTGAATCTTTAATAAATGATATACCCCGATCAAGGCGGGGCAATAAATATGAAAAAACTCCTCCTCCTAATTTCAACAGTAACAATATTTTCTTGTACTTCGGAAAAACAATCTGTAGATTTATTAGTTAAGAACGCAGTAATCTACACGGTAAATTCAGATTTTGATACTGTCGAAGCCTTTGTTGTTAAAGATGGAAAAATCTTAGAAGTCGGTTCTTCAGATGCTCTTGAAGCTAAATATAACTCTGTAAACATATTAGATGCAGAAGGAAAAACAATTGTTCCAGGGTTAATTGATGCTCACGCACATTTATATAGTTTAGGAGTATTTCTTCAGAATGTAGATTTAAAAGGAACCTTGAGTTTTGATGAAGTATTAGAACGAGTGGTGGCTTTTCAGAAAGAAAGAAATTTGGATTATATCACAGGAAGAGGGTGGGATCAAAACGATTGGGGAATAAAAGAATTCCCCACCAAAGAAAAATTAGATTCCCTTTTTCCAAATACGCCAGTAGCTTTAAAGCGTATTGATGGTCATGCGTATTTGGTTAATTCTAAAGCATTAGAATTGGCAGGGATCACCAATAAAACAAAAGTTGAAGGAGGAGAAATACTTTTGGTTAATGGAGAGCTAACAGGTGTTATTATAGATAGTCCAATGGATTTAATAAATGAGTCTATTCCTAAAACATCAAGAGCCTTTAAAATACAAGCCTTAAAAGAAGCAGAAAAAGTTTGTCTTCAACTAGGACTTACTACTGTTGACGATGCAGGTTTAGATAGAGAGATTATTGAGTTAATTGATAGCCTTCAGCAAACAGGAGATTTATCTATTCGTGTGTATGCAATGGCGAGTAATACTGAAGAGAATTTAGAGTATTATTTAACTAATGGATTTGTAAAAACAGATCGCCTTAATGTACGTTCCGTAAAAGTGTACGCAGATGGTGCTTTAGGTTCTAGAGGAGCAGCCCTTCGCGAAGAATACAGTGACAAAGAAGGTCACTTTGGAGCGATGATTACACCCGCCAATCAATTAAACGCTTTGGCAAAAAGAATAGCTAAAGCAGGTTTTCAAATGAATACTCATGCGATAGGTGATTCGGCAAATGTTTCGGTATTACGAGCTTATAAAAATGTAATTGATACTAAAAAAGATTTGCGTTGGCGTATAGAACATGCACAAATAGTTACTCCAATTGATTTTGATGAGTTTTCAAAAAACATCATTCCATCAGTACAGCCAACTCATGCAACTAGCGATATGTATTGGGCTGAAGATAGAGTGGGGAGTGAGCGTATTAAAGGAGCGTATGCGTATAAAACCTTATTAAAGAAAGCAGGAATCATTGCTCTAGGAACCGATTTTCCAATTGAAAAAGTGAATCCTATGCATACTTTTTATTCAGCTGTGGCTAGAAAAGATTTGGAAAATTACCCAGAACAAGGTTACCGAATAAAAGAATCATTAACCAGAGAAGAAACCTTAAAAGGAATGACTATATGGGCTGCTTTCTCCAATTTTGAAGAACATGAAAAAGGTTCTATTGAAGCAGGAAAATTAGCTGACTTTACGGTTTTGGAAAAAGATATAATGACTATTCCAGAGGATGATATTCCTAATGTAACAATTGTGGCAACTTTTATTAATGGCGAAAAAGTTTATGAAAAAGGGTCAGATTTTAATTAAAAATCTAACCCTAGTTATTTTATACTTATACAGTTTGTAGATACTTCTAAATTTAATGAGTAATTGCTTTTACGTGACCATAAACAGCATTTCCTCTTATAGTCATCTCTTTTTCTCTATCAAAAATCTTGATACCTTTTACATCGTTTAATTTTCCGTCTGGTGAAAAAGCTTTCACACCATAAAACTCTCCGTTTTCATTAATGGCTTTTATATGAATGATGGTTCCAGACCGACTTACACCTTTAACATCAAGAATAGTTCCTTCGGCAGAGATTGCTTTAATATCGTATAATTTTCCATCCTTATCGATTGCTTTAATAGGAGCGTATTCATCTTCACTTAAAAGAACTTTTATAGGTAATTCACTTCCATTTACAAAAGCTTTAATATTCATAAAACTATATTGATCAGAATCTTGGATGGCTTTTACATCAAATCTATTTCCTTCACTATCAATAGCTTTTATATCAATGTTTTTTCCTTCAAGTGTTACTGCTTTAATATTCCAAATAATATTTTCGAATTCCTCTTTCTTTTTCCCTTTTCCTTTCTTTTTTTCTTTCATGGGAACATCACTATCTCCTTCTCCTATAGATTGATGCATTGCTTTAATATGAGCATAAATACTAAAGCCCTTAAGTGTCATTTCTTTTTCTTTGATATTGATTTTAATTCCTTTCACATCATTCCGTTTTCCATCTGGAGAAAAAGCGTTCACACTATAGAATTCTCCCTCTTTATTAATTGCTTTAATACTTACAACATTTCCAGAACGGACAATGCCTTTTACATCTAACTTCTCACCCTCTGGAGTGATGGCTTTAATGTCGAGAATAATACCACCTTTATCAATTGCTTTTATAGGAGCATATTTGTCTTTATTGAGCAGCATTTTAACAGGTAATTTTTTTCCATTTACAAATGCATTAATATTTAAAAAACTATCCTGATCTGAATCTTGAATTGCATTAATATCGAATAAGTTTCCCTCTTTATCAATGGCTTTTATGTCTAAAGTACTTCCATCTGGATGAATTGCTTTAACACTCCAAACAATATCTTCAACTTTTGCTATCTCTTTTTCAGTAGCTTCGGTTTTTTCTTTTGTTACACTATTAGCACATCCAATTAATAAAATTGAAAATACAAGAAGATATGTAGATTTTTTAATGGTTCTAATTGCAAAATGAGTTGATTTTTTCATGATATAATTTTAATTTATGAAACCTCTACAAGGTACTCATTTTCACTGACTTTGTCAAGAATAAAAACAAATTTCAGAGTAATTTAAAAATGGATAGTCAACTATTGTTTTAACATTAAAGTTAGGTTTTAATTTTGCACTCGACTATAAGCAAACAATAATTAAAAACATTTTTTAAAATTTACACACAGATGTTTTCAAACTAAAAATTATAAATGAAAAAAAAGATATTAAAATGGGGACTTATAATGCTAACGCTAGTAATTGTAATTGGAGGAGGAGTGTTTCTTTATATATTCTTCCAACTTCATAGAGATGTACAAGCGACACAAGCAGATTATCAATTAGAATCAAAACAGATAGTAGATGAATATTTAGCAGATTATAATGCGGCAAATGATAAATATTTACAAGAAGAAGGAGAGTCTAAAGTGATTGAAATTACGGGTGTTGTTGCAGGTATTTCTGAAGACTTCAACAAACAAAAAGTTGTATTACTAAAAGATTTAGGAGAGAATGCAGGAGTAAGCTGCACATTTACTACTGAAACTAAACAAAATGCAGAAAAATTAAAAGTTGGTGATAGCGTAACCATTAAAGGTGTAATAAGATCTGGAGCAGGATATGATGAAGATATGGAGCTTTATGAAGACGTTATTTTAGAAAAATGTGATGTAGTTAATAATAAATAAATCAATAAAAATTAAATATAATTAAAACAAAAATCATGAAAAAAACAATTTTAAGTATAGCAGTAATTGCATTAGTAGCTTTAACAACAGCTTTTAGTCCTATAGGGAGTAAACTAGTAAGTAAAACAGGTCATGTTAATTTTTTCTCTCATACTGCAGTAGAAGATATTACAGCAGACAATTACAAGCTAGTAAGCACTTTAGATACCGAAACAGGAGAATTAATTTACGCTGTACCTATGCAGAGTTTCGAGTTTGAAAATTCAACCATGCAAAAGCATTTCAATAGCAATAAATTTTTAGATACTAAACAATTTCCAAAATCTAAGTTTAAAGGAATGATTACCAACCTTAGCGATATTGATTTTGGAACCGATGGTGAATATACCGTTAATGTTACTGGAGATTTGACCATTCACGGAGAAACAAAGGTTATTACCGAAAATGCAACAATTACAGTTGCTGGAGGAATCATAACAGTAAATATTGTTATGGATATTACACTTGCAGATTACGGTGTTGCCTTTACAAAAGGAAAACCTTCTAAAAATATAGCTAAAACGGTAAAAGCTACTGTGAAAGCTATTTATAATTAATTGTTTTGAGGTAATTAATAATTAATTAGAAAGAGGCTGTTTTTTAAAACAGCCTCTTTCTTTATACGTTATTTTCCGCCTTTAGCTTGTAGGTCTTCAATGCAAAGAGGATCTAATACAGGTACAGAACTTCTATTTCTAAAAGACTGTGATTTGTTACTAGCAAAATACATTAAACAATCTTCTACAACGCAATGACTTCCATGAGATGGGTCTTCATGGTTTTCATGAATATCATCATCTCTAAGATTTACAAGACCTAGTATATGGCTAAATTCATGTTGTACGGTAGTTTCTTCCAATATAAACAAATCAAAGCCTTGAGAGGAACTTAAATCTCTTAATGTTTGTTCGTAAACAACCATAGAGGTGTTATAATAAGCAGTCCCTAAAGTTTTTGTGCTTTCTGTGTCATTGTCAGATTTGGCATGAGTGAAATAAATAAAAACTGCGATATCATCTCCAACAGTATATTGAGTGCGCTGATCTGCTTCAATTTCTCTTATTTCTGTAATGGATTGAGTGTCAACAAAAGGTGTAATGATTTCAGTTTCAATAAAAATAATTCCATCGGGCTTATTTAATCGTTCTTCTAAAAAAACTCTAAAAGAATCTATTGTTTCTTGCAAAGGCCTGTACCCTAAAGTAAAAGCAAACTCTACTGTTAAACTAGTAAAGTTGCTATCTGAAAGTAGATCTCCTGCAGATACTCCTAAAGATTTGATATTCTCTGCTCTAAAATCATCTGAATTATCGCCTGAATTATCATCACTGCTACAAGAAATTATAAAAAAGAAAGAAATAAGTGAAAGGAAGTAATTAAATTTTAAAATCTTCATATTTTTGGAGCTTAGGTTACACAAACATACTCTATAATTAAACAAAAATAAAATGAGAGCTTTCTTTTTAACATTTTTTTTAGCATTAACTTTTACAGTTTCAGCACAGGTAGATTCTTATCAGAGAGATATAATTAACTATCTTACTATTAATGGCACAGTAGAACAATACGGTTTAGTATATGATGAATTATTTAAAGTTTTAAAAAAACAAGTTGCTTCTATAGATACTCCAGATACTTTTTGGAAAACATTAAAAGAGGGAAAGGAAGAAAGTCTCGATGAATTAATTTTTATGTTGTCATTTGCTTATAGAAAACATTTTACACAAGATGAAATAGGTGAGTTAACCAAATTTTATAAAACAGATGCTGCCCAGAAAATGATTTCTAATAGTCCAAACCTTACAGAAGAGGATAATGATATAATAACAGATTTTTATGCTAGTGATATTACTGCGAAAGTTGAAGCTAAACATAATGATTTGTCAAAAGATATTTTAGAAGTATCTAGTACCTGGAGTAGAGAACTTTTTTCAGAAAAAATGGGGGTTATTGTAAAAGGAGGATATGCTAAATAAAAGTAAGCTTGGCTAAATAATCAAAGTTTTCACCTCGCCCCATAATTTCAAAATGTAAATTACAATTTGAGGTAGCTGTTTCAAAAATCACTTCGTCAAGATACAACCAATTAAAAGGTTCACTTGCGTTGTTTTTATAATTCATTACAAACTCCAACTCTCCGTAATAACGGTCACTTGGCACTAAAATTGCACCTTCCTCTGTAGCATCGTACATATACTGCAAGTCACTCGAGTCGATAAGAATTTGACCATTGGAGTTTAATAATGTTTTTAAATGCTGAAGATATTTATCTATAAATTCTAATTTCTGAAAGATTCCAGTACCATTCATCAGCAATAAAATAGTATCAAATTTTTCACCTCTCAATTCTAGTAGATCTATTTTTTGTGTATCTGAAACACCCCGCAGTTTGCAAACTTCTATAGCTCCTCTTGATGTGTCGATAGCAGTAACTTTCAGTCCTTTTTCCTGAAGATATAACGAATGATTTCCAGCACCACAACCTACATCTAAGACTTTTCCCTTTGCTAGTTCCAGTGCTTTTTTTTCGATGGAAGGCATTTCAGAAAAACTTCTGAATAAATACGGAATTGGTAATATATCTTCTTCACTAATATTGGTTTCAGTTATGATGTCTTCAGAATAGTTTCCGTTTTGATAATCTAATAAAGCTTGGCCAAAAATGTCATTCATATTTACTCTTGTTACCTCGATACTCCCGAAACTTCGGGACCGAAAAAAAATCGGGATACTCGGTAACCTTTTTGTTGCACTCTGAGTTTCCGATGATAATCGGAAGTGTCAAAGAGTGCATTGTTTTTTTTCTATAAAATTCCGATTTATTAATCGGAACCACTCAGGGTACTTACTGTTTCTAATTTTTCTTCTAGCATCAGTCTTCCGTCTTCCAACTTTTTTTAACTACTTTTGAAACCACTATGGATAAAATATTAGAACAGCTTCCAAAGAAGGCCAAAGATAAGCATAAAGCAAATATTAAATTATTTAAAAAACTTAATAAAAAGCCACCCAAACATTTGGATACATTGATGCTGGAGTTGCATGATGCCGAGTTTGAAAAAACCGATTGTTTAACTTGCGGAAATTGCTGTAAGACCACAGTACCTTGGTTAAACGATCAAGATGTTGCTAGAATTGCAAAGCATTTAAAACTAAAAGAACAGAAATTTATTGAGGAATATCTTGAGGTAGGAGAGGACAACGAATTGTCATTTAAATCGGCACCCTGTGTTTTTTTAGGGTTGGATAATGAATGTAGTATTTATAAGTTACGTCCAAAAGCCTGTCGTGAATACCCACATACCAATAGAAGAAGATTTCATAAAATTCATGCGATTACCCTAGAAAATGTGGTGATTTGTCCTGCAGCATTTAATATTGTGGAAGCCTTAAAAAAAGCATTGCCTATTCAATATTCTGAAAAAGGAGGAAAGCCTAGGGAGAAATTTAGGAGAGGTGGGGGATAGTTTATATAAAAAGAGTCGGCATTTATAAATTTAGACTACAACTAAATTAAAAATAGTAGTATTCTGTTTTTACATACTATCTTAGAGTCAAATTTAAATTAATATGAGATGTTTTTTACTTTTAATTACTCTTTTCTTTTCTATAACCTCAAATGCACAAATTGTAAATATTCCTGATGCAAATTTTAAAGAGGCTTTAATTGAGGAGGGTGTTGATACAAATAATGATGGTGAAATACAAGTTAGCGAAGCAGAGGTAGTTACTTCGATACAAATAATTCAAAATGAAATATTTTCTGTAGAAGGAATTCAAAGCTTTATAAATTTAACTCAGCTAACCTTATCTGGTACATCGATAACAGAAATTGATATTACTAATATTATTGGTTTGACAAGTGCTATATTACAAGGGAATGAATTATTAGAATTAGATGTAACTAATAATATAAACTTAGTGAGTCTTATAGTTAATGCTAATGAAATATCTGAAATTGATTTAACTCAAAATGTTAATTTATCATATATTAATATAGCAGCAAATAATATTTTGGAAATTGATTTAACTCAAAATATAAATTTAATCGATTTAATAGTTAGTTATAATCTATTAACCGAATTAAATCTTACTGAAAATGTAAATATTGAAACTTTAAGATGTTCAAATAATTTGTTTACAGATTTAATATTTATCAATGAATATTTGAATTTTATTTGGTGCGGTTCCAACCCCCTCATTAATTTTGATGTTACGCAATGTCCAAATTTAGATTTTTTATTTTTATCTAATAATTTTTTGACAAGTCTTGATTTAACTCAAAATGAAAATCTAGAAGTTCTAGTATTTAGAAATTCAGAAATAACAAATATCGATTTAAGTCAAAATCAAAATCTTATAGAATTAATTTGTGAAGATAGCATGCTAACTGAATTAGATTTATCTAATAATTTATTATTAAGCTATTTAAATTGTGGAAGAAATATATTAGAGGATTTAGATTTGTCTTTGAATAATAATCTTCAAACTTTATATTGCCATAATAACAATTTGATAAGTTTAAATATAAACAATGGGAATAACACAAGTTTACTTGATTTTTATGGAAAATTTAATCCAGACTTAGATTGTATTCAAGTTGATGATGTGGACTATGCCAATAACAATCAGTTGTGGATTAAAGACGAAACAGCTATTTACAGTGAAGATTGTTTGTTAGGGATAAATGATAGTGAAGATGTTTCTGATATTACCTTTTACCCAAATCCAGTAAGTACATTTTTAAATGTAGAAAACCAATCGTCAATAATAAATCTACAAGTATTTAATTTACTAGGTGAGCAAATTTTTATAGTAAAGGGCAATACAAATAAAATAGATTTTTCAAATTATGCAAAAGGCATCTACTTTGTGAAAGTAGAAACCGACAAGGGATTTGTAGTTAAGAGGGTAATTAAAGAGTGAAATTATCTTTTTATTTTTGTTGAGGAATTGAAATGGTTACCCATTCAATATTCTGAAAAAGGTGGTAAACCTAGAGAGAAGTTTAGAAGGGGTGGAGGATGATATTTATTTTTTCACCACTTTTTTCATTCCAACATCTCCATTAGAATCTTTTATTTTTACAAAATATAGTCCTTCGCTCAATTTTGAAATATCTATTTTATATTGATTAAAATTAGATAAAACTAACTGACCTAATTGGTTATATATTTCTATTTGAAAAATAGTTGATTCACTTTTTAACGTTAATATTCCAGTTGTAGGGTTTGGATAAACAGAAAAATCAATTGTGTTGTTTTTATTTATATTTAAAATACCTAAATTTTCGTGCCAAATAATATCTGATTCTGCACCAGTAAGAATATCATCCTTCCCATCACCGTTAATGTCTGCCGCATAAATAGAATAAGCAGGGTTAAACTGACCACTAGCATGTATAGTTTGTTGAGGTCCAAAATCATCTGTTCCATCTATGTTTTCAAACCATATAAAAAAAGTAGCATTATCCTCTAAAGAATTAGAAATAACATCTAAATCTCCATCATTATCAATATCTGAAGTGTAAACGACTCGGGGATAAGTTATACTAGTAGAAATTATTTGGTCTGGTCCAAAATTACCTTGCCCATCATTTTTGTTCCAAAAAATTGTATTGCCAAAATAAGAAGCTGATATTACATCGTTGTATCCATCATTATCAATATCTGAAACAGTAATTTGCATCACTCCATCTGCATTTGATGATATTATTTGTGCTGGGTTAAAATCACCTTGCCCATCTGTGTTCTCATACCAAACTACACTATCTATGTCATTCCGAGCAGCTATTATATCAATGTCTCCATCAAAATCAATATCTGTTGCGAATATAGAGTTAGCATTTATTGCATTTGAATCTATGTATTGTAAAGGTCCAAAATTACCTAGTCCATCAGTATTTTCATACCAAGCAATAGTATTAAAATAATTTGATGCTGATACCACATCCATATCACCATCATTGTCAATGTCTGCAATAAAAATATCTATAACAGATAGACTTTCAGTCGAAATAATTAACTCGTCACTAAAATTACCTTGCCCGTCTAGATTTTTAAACCAAGAAATTTTATTATCTGCTAAAGAGGATGATATAATATCTATATTACCATCTCCATCAATATCAGCTGTAAAAGTAGCACTTGCTTCGAAGGCGTTTACAGATAATATATTTTGTATTCCAAAATTTCCTTGTCCGTCAGTATTTTCATACCATGCGATTTTATTGTCTTCAATAGATGAAGAAACAATATCTAAATCTCCATCATTATCAATATCTGCTGAAATTAAAGAAGAAGGTTTTTTAATGGCATTTGCAACTATTATTTGTTGCTCACCAAAATTTCCTTGTCCATCGGTATTTTCATACCAAGCAATTTTATTATCGTACTCTGAAACTGAAAAAACATCGTTTGTTCCGTCATTATTTATATCTGCTGCAGACACAAAATTTGGGTTATCTAGTAAATTACTAATTAATTGCTGTCCGCCAAAACCCCCTTGTCCATCAATATTTTTATACCAAAATAATTTATAAGGATTATTCTGTTCAGAACCTACGATATCTATGTTACCATCACCATCAAAATCTGCAGCAAAAATATTATTAACTTGATAAGTCGATATCGTTTGTTTACTTCCAAAACTACCTTGTCCATCGGTATTCTCAAACCAATTTACTTCATTAAGATCTCTATTACTAACCAGTAGGTCTAAATCGTTATCTTGATCAAGATCCACTAATTGCAAATTATTACTTTTAGTTGAAATGATATTAAATGTGTTTTCAAAATTTCCAGTTCCATCATTTTCTAACCACAAAAGGTTATTAGCTGTCCCAATAAACACATCCATGTCATTATCATTATCAATGTCGAAAGTTTTTATTGATTGTGCTCCAATAAATGATGCATTAAGGATTTGCTGTGATGAAAAATTACCTAAACCATCTATGTTTTCATATAAAACAAGATTTGTTGAACCTATAAATGATGCAGTAAGTATGTCTAAATCACCATCACTATCAAAATCGGATAAGGTGATTATTGGATTATTTAAATTAGTTGTAATATTTTGCCTCTCTTCAAAATTGCCTAATCCATCTACGTTTTCATGCCAAGAAATAACATGATTTAACCCAGAAGATGTAACTATATCTTGATCACCATCACCATCTATATCGCCACTTTGAACATATACACTTGGAAATCCAATCTCAGTTGTGATAATTTGTTGCTCTCCAAAATCACCAAGACCATTAATATTCTTAAACCATGAGACTACACTATCTTCTAAACAAGCAGTTACTAGATCTTTATTACCGTCACCATCTATATCTACTATAAGAATTGAGCTAGGTCTAGTTAAACTATAAGTGTCATCGACTATTAAATGGTCTTGAAAACTAATTTGCGAACTACAAAAAATAGTATTTAAGAAAGTTAAAACTAAAAATGATTGTAATTTTATTTTCATAATTTACTATTTTCAACAAAGGTGCAATTTACCTTTTATATAACAAATATTTTTCTTGCATTCTATCATATTCCTCTAAACCCTTCAACCAAGTTTTTCTAATTTCACGATAGGTATAACCTTTTTCTATTTGTTCTTGCAATTTTGTAGTTCCAGCAAGTTTTGTAAAAAAAGATGTAAAGAAATCTTTCTGTTTTCCTGTAGCAACATAAGCTTCAATCAACCATTCTAGGTTTAATTTGTTGAGTCTTTTAGTTTCTCGTAAATCTTTTCCGTGGCACAATTCATTTTTAAACTTTGGGTATTTGGCTCCTTCATTGGCTTGTGGTGTAAAAGTAAAAGGATAGTATTCAGTAGGTAAATTGGGAGCTCCAAAAACCTGAAATTGCATCTCAGTACCACGACCAGCACTTAAGGGAGTTCCTTCAAAAAAGCAAAGACTCGGATAAAGATTAATTGCAACATCATTAGGTAAATTAGGAGATGGTTTAATTGGCAGGGAGTATTCGGTTTGATGTGTGTAGTTTTTCACTTTTATAATAGTAATCTCACACGTAACTCCATTTGCTAACCAACCTTCACCATTAATCATTTGTGCATATTCACCAATGGTCATTCCATGAACCACAGGTACAGGATGCATTCCTACAAAACTCTTATGCTGAGGTTCTAATATTGGGCCGTCTATATAATGCCCGTTGGGATTGGGACGATCTAGAATCAATAAAGGTATGTTGTTCTCGGCACAAGCTTCCATCATATAATGTAAGGTCGATATATAGGTGTAAAAACGAGCGCCCACATCTTGAATGTCGAAGATCATAATGTCAATTCCAACTAGTTGCTCCTTGGTTGGTTTTTTGTTTTTTCCGTAAAGGGAGATGATGGGCAATCCGGTTTTGGTGTCTACTCCATCTTTTACCACTTCACCTGCATCTGCTTTTCCTCTAAATCCGTGTTCGGGTGCAAAGACCTTAATAACGTCAATTTTAAAAGCTACTAAAAAATCTACTAAATGATATTCCTCTAGTTTTTTACCGTCCTGACTCATCATAGGTTTTTCAGAAAAGGAAGTAAGCGAATCTATTAGCACACTTGTCTGATTGGCAACAATCCCAACCTTTTTACCTTTCAAAATAGAATAATACTGTTCAAATTGATTTGCACCAACGATAATTGGTTTTTCCTCGGGCTTGTCATTCCGAACTTGTTTCGGAATCTCCCTTTTTTTACCGGAATCATTCTTAGTATTCTGACTCCCACAAGAAAAACAAATAAGTATTGTGAATGCTACAAGCAAGAATTGTGTATTTTTGAAAACAGATAAAGTCATAAGGTATTTAGTGAATTTCGAATATTTCATCGCCAAGCGAATTATTTCTGCAAAGGAGTATAAAAATAGTGTATCGGCACCAATAATAAAAATTGCGATCGTATCTATTGCCATCGGATTTATTACGATGTTAATTTCGATTGCTACAGGAGTTGGTCTTCAGAAAAAAATTCACGAAAAAGTTTCTGCATTTAATGGGGATATTATTATTTCTAATTACGATACCAATTTTTCTAACGATTCTCAGAACTCTATTTCTATCAACCAAGATTTCTATCCAGAATTTAAGACTGTTGAAGGAATAAAACATGTTCAGGTAACAGCCTCAAAAGGTGGAATTATTCGTACTGCAACAGATTTTGAAGGGGTGGTTGTAAAGGGGGTGAGTACAGATTATGATTGGAAATTCTTTTCAGAATTTTTAGTAGAAGGAAGGCTTCCAGATTATTCTTCAGACTTAAATGAAGAGATTTTAATTTCAGAATATTTAGTCAATAGATTGAATTTGAAATTAGGAGATAAAATAAGTGCTTTTTTTATTCAGAAAGACTCTTCAAAGCCACCAAGAAGTAGAGGTTTTGTTGTTGTAGGGATTTATAATAGTGGGTTTTTAGATTTTGATTCCACTTTTGTAATAGCTGATATTCGACATATTCAGCGACTCAATAAATGGAAAGAAGACGAGATTGGATCGTTTGAAATATTTGTAGAAGATTTTAATAACATACAATCCATCGGTAATCAAGTGTATGAACAAACCAGTAGTTTGTTGGATTCGCAAACTATTCAGGAAAAATATTATTCTATTTTTAAATGGCTGGAGCTTTTCGATTTTAATATTATTCTCATTATTGGGATTATGATTTTAGTGGGAGGTATTAATATGATTACCGCTTTGTTGGTATTGATTTTAGAACGCACTCAAATGATTGGGATTTTAAAAGCCGTTGGGAGCAGTGATAAAAGTATTCGAAAAATATTTTTCTATAATGCGATGTACCTAATTTTAAAAGGACTGTTTTGGGGAAATTTAATAGGAATAGGTATGTTACTGGCTCAAAAATACTTTAAATTAATAAAGCTAGATCCAAGTATTTATTATGTAACCGAAGCTCCCGTTTATTTGGATTTAGGGTATATTTTGCTTTTAAACCTTGGAACTTTTACTCTTTGTATGGTGATGTTATTGATTCCGTCCTTTATTATTTCAAAAATATCTCCGGTGAAGGCGATTCGGTTTGAGTGATTAAGGGTATAGGATTCTGAATTAAATTCAGAATGACAAAAAAGTGAAATTCATCTCCCATATTACTACATTTGCATCCATAAATTTATTAAATGAAATACGCAAAAAATATCCTAGAAACTATCGGGAATACCCCTTTAGTAAAAATCAATAAATTAACTGAAGACTTACCTTGTTTGGTGCTCGCCAAATACGAAACCTTTAACCCAGGAAATTCGGTGAAAGATAGAATGGCATTAACGATGATTGAAGATGCAGAAGAACAAGGGGTATTAAAACTAGGAGGAACTATTATTGAAGGAACTTCAGGAAATACAGGAATGGGGCTTGCATTGGCAGCCATTGTAAAAGGCTATAAATGTATTTTTGTGTTGGCTGATAAGCAGTCTAAAGAAAAGTGTGATATTTTAAGAGCCGTTGGCGCTGAGGTAATTGTTTGTCCAACTGCTGTAGAGCCAGAAGATCCACGGTCCTATTATTCGGTTTCTAAACGTTTAGCTGAAGAAACTCCAAATAGTTGGTATGTAAATCAGTATGACAATCCCAGTAACACCAAAGCACATTACCAAAGTACAGGTCCTGAAATCTGGAAACAAACCGAAGGGAAAATCACTCATTTTGTGGTAGGCGTTGGAACTGGAGGAACCATATCTGGAGTGGGTAAATATCTAAAAGAACAGAATCCAAATATCAAAATTTGGGGAGTAGATACCTACGGAAGTGTTTTTAAAAAATACCACGAAACAGGAATCTTTGATGAAAAAGAAATCTATCCTTATGTAACCGAAGGAATTGGCGAAGACATACTTCCTAAAAATGTAAACTTTGATGTTATTGATGGTTTTACCAAGGTAACCGATAAAGACGGAGCTGTTTATACACAGCGACTTGCCAAAGAAGAAGGAATGTTTTTAGGGAATTCAGCAGGTTCTGCCATAAAAGGGGTTCTTCAATTAAAAGAACATTTTACAAAAGACGATGTAGTAGTGGTTCTTTTCCACGATCACGGAAGTCGTTATGTAGGCAAAATGTTTAATGACGATTGGATGCGTGAAATGGGGTATATAGATTAGTCCTCAGCTCTCAGTCTACAGTAGGCAGTCAGAAAAATAGATAAATCAATCATCGATTTGTCATTCTGAACTTGATTCAGAATCTTTTTAATTCTATTTTTTGCATTTTATAAATGCGTTGCTTTTTAGTGTCTTTGCGAGCCAATAACTCCATCAATAACCCTGCAAATAGGATGGTAATGGTAGTTGAGGTTAATAGATTTCCTAGAGAAAGATAAGAAAAACCTTGTTGAACTAATTGGATTATACTAGTTGCAAAAACGCAGATAGCAACCATTGGGAATATTGCTATAAAAATAGATTTGAATAGGTTTTTCATAGTTCTATTTGTCTTAGTTTAATTTAAAACTTTACAATAAATCTTGTAACTTTGTTCTTATTCCTTTAGACTCCCCGTAAATATATTACAAATGAAAGAAGAGTTTCTGCATTATGTGTGGAAGTTTCAGAAATTTAATATTCGAAACTTATCTACCACAGATGGAGCTAATATTAGTATTGTTAAAGTTGGGGAGCATAATTATAATTCGGGGCCAGATTTTTTTAATGCTCAAGTTTCTATTGAAGATCAACTTTGGGCGGGGAATGTCGAGATACACTTAAAATCTTCAGATTGGTATTCGCACATGCACGAAGTAGATTCAAACTATGATAATGTAGTGTTGCATGTAGTTTGGGAGCACGATGCAGATGTTTTTAGAAAAGATAACTCTACCATTCCTACTTTAGAATTGAAATCGAAAGTTGATAAAAGTATTCTAAAAAAATATCTCAAACTTTTTTCAAAAAAACAACGATGGATTAATTGTGAAAACGATTTTGGAAATGTTAACGATTTTGTTTTTGAGAATTGGATGGAGCGTTTGTATTTAGAGCGTTTACAACAAAAATCGCTTTTGTTTGAAAAAGAATTAAGATCATCGAATAATCATTGGGAAGGGTTATTGTTTAAATTAATTTGTAAAAATTTTGGATTAAAAGTTAACGGAGATTCATTTTATAGCATTGCACAATCGGTAGATTTTTCAATTATTAAAAAGTGTGCTAAAGATCCAATTGAAATGGAAGCATTGCTTTTTGGGCAAGCTGGATTTTTTGAAAAGAATGAGGAAGAATCTTATTTTAATACATTAAAAGAAAAATATGCATTCTTACAATCTAAATTTAATTTAGATAACCAATCTGTAATATATCCTAAATATTTCAGATTACGACCTCCAAATTTTCCAACGATACGGTTATCGCAATTAGCAGTTTTGTTTTCAGAAAAGAAATCGTTGTTTTCAGAAATAATTGGAAGTAAAAGTGTAGAAGAGTACTATGCCATATTTAATGTTTCGGCAGGTGAGTATTGGGATACACATTACAATATTGGAGTTTCTTCTTCTAAAAGAAAAAAAAGATTGACTAAAAAATTTATAGACTTACTGCTTATCAACACGGTTATTCCTTTAAAATATAGTTATGCAAACTATGTAGGTCAAGATATTTCTGAAGAGATTATGAGTTTGGCAACTTCAATTCTTCCTGAAGAGAATTCAATTATTAAAAGGTTTAGTCGGTTAGGTTTTACTGCTAAAAATAGTTTGCAGTCGCAAGCGTTACTTCAGTTAAAGAATGAATATTGTACTAAAAATAAATGTTTACAATGTGCCATTGGAAATTCAATTTTAAAGGGAAATTAATTATTTATCTTATAGTAAAGTCCAAGATTAATAGCAACTTCTTTTGCAACATTATTACCCGTAAAGGCTCCTCCAAATCCTGTAATAAGTCCAAATTTAGGCGTGATTTCTCCAATTGCTTTCAGTCCAAAAGCAGTGTATTCTTGATTGTTAATATATAATGCGGTTAAAGCATTTTGAATGGGCACTTCAAAATCTCCATTGTTTAATGAAATAACAAAATCTAGAAAAGCAATCAGCCATATTTTATCAATGATTTTATACCCGCCTTCTCCACCAATTCTAAAATTTGAACTATAGTTGTTGGTTCTAATATTAAAACCTGTAAAGGCTTGAAGATAGCTTTTTTTATAGCCTCTACCAAAGTTGATTAAGGGTGTAAAAGTAAATGCATCGTACCCTGTTCTAATCCCTGAAGGGTCATCGTAAGTATTGGTGTTAAATTCAATATTTAGTTGCCCAGTAAGTAGGCATTTTTTGTGGTAAAAATTATGTTTTACTCCAAGCTCAATATTTCCGAATGCATTGATAGTTTCTGCTGAGGTAATTAATGGGTCAAACCCTGTTTTATTTGTTAAATCACCCGTTTTAATATTTTTAAAGGGAGCATTTATAATAATCGTTATTTTATCTGAAAGACCATACTCACCATAAAGTTGAAACGTATTATCGGTTATTTTTCGGTGAGTAAAATAATCTGGGTCTGCAAAAATTTCATCATAATTTGAAATAGTTGAAAAACTAAATTGCGTATAAAATTCACCTTTCTTTTTTGTCCAAGGACTTTGTGAAAAAAGAATTGATGAACTACATAAGAAAAGAAATAAAACCTTAAAATGAACTGTTGTTTTCATTGATTATAAAAGAAAATTAGTCAATCAGACATGAAATTCCTTACATCTTGATTGTTTTTTTACAAAAAAAAGAAGATGTCAATAAAGGTAAACAAAAATAAATATATTATTTCCTTTCAGTAAAAACCTGTATTTAGCATTATGCTAAAAATGGTATATTCCATACGCCTCTTTTTCGAAAAACATGAGTTTTATGTAAGCGCTCGTTTTGTAGATTGGCTAGGTATTAGAGCGAAAAATGTTCGTCTATTGTTTATTTATCGTTTTGCAACCGTAGGAATTGTTTTTTATATAATCTTGGCGTTTTTATTGCGATTAAAAGATTTGTTTTATACTAAACAAGGTATCCGTTTTATGGAACCTCTAAAACAAAAAAAACACACTGCGTTTGGCGACTTATATAAATTTTTACTCGGACAATAATAGTTTATTTAGATATAAAAAAGAGGATTTTTGAAAACCCTCTTTTTTTGTATGATTTTTTTTAATATCTATTCTTACTCCACAATACTAACTAACTCTAATTCAAATACTAAATCGCTATTAGGTGGTATAACATTAGGGATGCCTCTTTCTCCATACGCTAAATGAGCAGGAATAAATATGGTAGCTTTATCTCCAACACTCATTAATAATAAGCCTTCTCTAAAACCAGGAATTAAACGTGCGTCTTTGCTATAATCTGAAGGAACGGGTGCATATCCACCACCATCTGCTCTTCTATGATCCCAAATACCATATTTTTTTGCAACGTCTTCTAAGTTAGAATCAAATAAAGTTCCGTTTTCTAAGTAACCAGCATAGTTCATTAATATTTTTGTTCCCTCTGCAGGTTTAACACCTTCTCCTTTTTCAGTAAATAGTATTTTAAGTCCAGAAGGTAATTCTTCAGCTGTTTCTTTTTGAGCAGCTAATCTTTCAGCAGATTCACCAGCAACTTTCATCATTTCAGCTTGTTCCTCTTTTATTTTATTATCAGCCATTTCCATAGCATCAGTAAAAGAAGCTAACTTTACATTTCCTATACGTAAAATATTTAGTTCGTTTATAGATATAGGGGTAACAGGCTTGTCACCAGGCTTAGAGGTTTCAACCATTCCTATAGAATCAATCAAGGCTTGTCCAATTACAATTTCTCCAAAAACAGTATGCTTACCGTCTAACCAAGGAGTTTCTTTAAGAGTGATAAAAAACTGAGATCCGTTTGTGGCAGGGCCAGAGTTTGCCATAGAAAGAATACCTTTTGAGCTATGTGATAATGAGTCTGTAAACTCATCTGGGAATGTATATCCTGGACTCCCAGCACCTGTTCCTAATGGGTCTCCACCTTGAATCATAAAGTCTTTAATAATTCTATGAAAAGAAATCCCATTATAAAATTTCTTTCCTTTGTAAATAGAATCAACCATTTCATTATTACCTTCCGCTAAATCAACAAAGTTAGCGACGGTTAGCGGTGTTTGTTCGTGATGTAGTTTTGCTACAAAAACACCTTTGGTGGTTTTAAATTCTGCGTAAATTCCGTCTTCCAAATCTGGATAATCATTTTGGCAAGACACAAAGCTTAGCGATAAAATGATAAGTAAAAGTGATAATTTTTTCATTGTTTTAGTAATTTTCATTTGTTTTAATAATAGTATTTAAAGTAACTGTGCATTGTACGGGAACATTTGCTCCCAATTTATTGGTTATTCCATAATAACCATACGCTTTATACGATGGAAAGAAAAACGTAACAGTTTCTCCTTCTTTCATTAATTTTACACCATCTCTTAATCCCGAAATAAGTTCCTGATTAGATTGGTCTACTCTATAATTTTGTAAGCCTATTTCTTTTCCTGAAAGAATAGAAGTCCCATCTAAATAGCTAACGTTATAAGAAAATTTAATTTGATCGCCTATAAGTGGCATTTGAGTTTGTAAGGTATCTTTTTGATGGTAATAATACCAAAATCCACTTTCTGAGGTGATATAAGTATTTGTAGAATCTGCTTCAATTATGTTGGTGATTTGAACTTTTTCTTTTTCGAATAACTCCTTGTTTCGCTCTGCCGAAGTATTGATAAAAGAACCAGAAGTGCTTTGTACAGGTCTTCTTGCTTCAGGAGTTTTGCAGGATAGTACTACTGCGCAGAAAGCTAATAAGATATATATATTACGAATCATATAGATAGGGCTTCTTTATGGTTGGGTAATATACTAATAAATTCAGCAACTGTTTCTGTTAGAGAAAGGTGGCTTCTTCCGCCGGCAGCATTGGTATGACCTCCTCCGTTATAATAACTTCGAGAAAATTCGTTTACTGAAAAATCTCCTTTACTTCTCAGCGATATTTTTATAATGTTTTCTTTTTTGTTTTCAATAAAAATAATGGCAAATACAACACCTTTCATAGATAGGGCATAATTTACAAACCCTTCGGTATCTCCCTTCTTAAAATTATTAGTATTCAATTCCTCTTGAGAAATTGTAATAAATGCAGTATGGTAATCGGGAAGTATTACCAAATTATTTAAGGCAGTTCCTAAAAGCTTCAAACGGTCAGGGCTATTAGTGTCGTAAATGTTTTGGTGAATTTCAGAATTATTTGCACCAGCTTCAATCAAACTAGCAATTACTCTATGTGTAGTGGCTGTGGTTGCAGGAAAACGAAACGACCCTGTATCGGTCATAATTCCCACATATAATTGAGTGGCAATTTCAGAATTCAGAAAATCCAATCCGTCCAAAGCATCCATAAAATGATACACCATTTGGGAAGTTGAACAGATAGTAACATCACTATAAATTACGGTGGCATAATCGTCTGGCTGTTGGTGATGGTCTATTAATACAAATTTTGCTTTAGCGATTTCTAGTAGGCCTTGTAAGCCACCAGTTCTATTAAGCGCATTAAAATCTAATGTAAAAATTAGGTCGGCATTCGTAACAAGTTCTTTGCTTTTTTCGGCCTCTTTCTCATAGGTAGTAATGTCTGTTGCTTCAGGAATCCATTTCAAAAAATCTGGAAAATCATTTGGCATTAATGTCGTTACATGATGCCCCTTTTGTCGAAGAAAATTTGAAAGTCCTAAGCAAGAGCCAATAGCATCGCCATCTGGGTTTTTATGACCAATAACAACAATGTTTTTAGGTGAGTTTAGCAGGTTTTTTACTGCTGAAATAGATTCAGGATTCATAGACTGCGAATATACAAATTATTAACTTTTACCCACTATTTTTGATTACTTTTGAAATAACCAAAACGTATTTAAAATGAAAAATATTTTAGCCATCTTCCTAGTAATTTTATTATTTTCCTGTAAAGAATCTACTTCAGAAAAAGAAGAAGTAACAACTACTTCTGAAACTAAAGAAGTATTACAGAGCGGCTTAACTATGGTTTTTGCAAGTTGTAATCATCAATATATGGAGCAGCCATTATGGAGTGACATTATTGAAACCCAACCCGATGTATTTATCTGGGGAGGCGATAATATTTATGCAGACACGAAGGATATGGATACGATGGCAGCACAATATCATCAAATTAAAACACACCCTGAGTATGTTGAGCTAGCCTCAAAAACAAAGATTATTGGTACTTGGGACGATCACGATTACGGAAAAAATGATGCTGGTAAGGAGTGGGAAGTAAAAGCGGAGGCACAACAATTATTTTTAGATTTTATGGAGGTTCCTAAAGAGGATGTTCGTAGAAGCAGGGAAGGAGTCTATCATTCTGAAACCTTTTCTACACCCGAAGGAAGTGTAAAAGTAATTTTATTAGATACTCGATATTTTAGAGATGCTATTAAAAAAAGCAATAAAGAAGGGGAGCGTTATCAACCTTGGGAAAAAGGAGAAGGAGGAACCGTTTTAGGTGAGACACAATGGAACTGGTTGCAAAAAGAATTAGATGATGAAAAACCAACGTTTACTATGATAGTAAGTAGTATCCAATTTATTGCAGATGAGCACCATTGGGAACAATGGGGTAATTTTCCAGAGGAGGTAGAGAAAATGAACCAAATGCTTGCCAACGCAAAAGCAAAGAATATCTTTATGGTAAGTGGTGACCGACATGTAGCAGAATTCTCAGTAAAAGAAATTGAAGGGTTAGCCTATCCATTAATAGATTTTACAACTAGCGGAATGACCAAAACCTACCCAGACTCTCCTCAAGACCCTAATAAATACCGTAAGGGAAAACAAATACAACAGCTTAATTTTGGACTCCTTACTTTCGACTTTAGAAACAATAAAGTACAAATGGAAATTAGAGGTGAGGGAAATATTGTTTTGGGAACACTGGAGCAGGAGTATTAGTTTTGTTAAACTACTAAATTATATAAACGATATATCGATAATTGTAGAAATGTAGTTGTTGTGACCAGTTTAAACTAACCTATGGGAAAAAGACAATCTGATGGAGATGAAACTTGGAATAGACTTCTAAATTGGACTAAAGGATAGAAACCAAGCGAAAGACTTTCTGCACATATCTTAAGTTCAGAAGGATTTAAATCTTTGGACCCTTCACATCCATTTGGAGGTAAAGATGGATTGAAAGATATTGTTTCCGTCAAAGAGAATCTTCAATGGATTGGTGCAGCATATTTTCCAAGAGGCCAAAAGAAATTCACGGAAATAAAGAAAAAATTTTCAGACGATTTAAAGGGTGTTAATAAAAATGGTGTAAGCGGTCTTGCTTTTATAACAAACCAAGAACTAACCTTAAATGAAAGAAAAAAATTAAAAAACCTTGGAAAGCCACATATAATTGAGGTGTTTCATTTGGAAAGAGTTTCACATATTTTAGACAATCCAAAAAACTACGGAGTCAGACTGGAGTTTTTAGATATTGAAATGACAAAAGAAGAACAACTTGCTTATTTTGTTATAAAAGATGAAAAAATGACGGATTTGAGTGAGAAAATTGAAAATCTGATGGTTGACTATTCTAGTTTCAAACGTTCTTTCGTATTAGATGAAGATTCTGAAGTGTTTAAAGAAAGAACAGAAGATGATGTTTATGAAACGATAGAGAGACTAACCGACCAAATATGGTATAATAGGCATCAAGGATTGAAAGAAAGAATTGCAAATAAAAAAACGACTGTCGACCCAGAGATTTGGAAAGGCGCTTTAAATGCAGCAAAAAGAGTTGAGGAAAAATACGGAGAAGAAAACCTGTGGCACGAAAGTGATTTTGAATGGGGAATGTTAAATGGAAAGTTATCTGCTTTAAGATGGTTAATCGGAGAAGAATGGGATATGCTTGACACTTAAAAATAAAAACTGGTTACAACAAAGAACTGAGCTAAAAACTAATATTTTATTAATCACATGCTTTTTCAAGATTATAATCATTTTCTTTATTTTAGTACAGGGCAAACTCATACTTTTTTTAATTAAATTATTTACAATAAATAACTGATTAATAGTGGATTAAGTTATTTTTTATTTGTATATTATACTGATAATCAGTAATTTAACTCAATGAATATGCGAAA
>JAUVAS010000070.1 GCA_030591585.1 Flavobacterium sp.
ACCTGCAAAGATTTTTCCGATGGTCGTAAAAAACCCAGAAGCTCCTTTTTTGGCGTTATCCATATGTTTGTCATAATCAACATCTTTAATTTTATCGGAAGCTTTATTAAGTTCGTCTTTTATTTTTTTTTCGATGTTGGATATATTAATGGGTTTCTGAGTCATTTTTAATTTATCAGCAGTACTGATAGCTTCAGGAATTAATATCCATAAAAGGATATAAATAAGGATTGGTGTTCCAAAACCTAATAATACCAGTACAATCCACATTAAACGAATCCAAAGGGCATCTATACTAAAGTAATGACCTAGTCCAGAGGAAACCCCTGCAATGAATTTGTTGTCTATATCACGAAACAATTGCTTGTGATATTTTCTAGATTGTGTACGTCTTTGCTCGTTTGGAGGAGCGTCTTCAAATATTTCCTCATCGATAACGTAATCTTCTGGTTGTCCCATTACTGTAATTACTTCGTCTAATTCTTTTAGTGTAATTACTTGAGATGTATCTCCTATTTTTTCAGAAAAGAGCTCAGCAATACGTGCTTCAATATCTTTAATAATTTCGTCCTGTCCATTTGGATCTGAAAAAGAACGTCTTATAGCGTCAAGATATCTGGTAAGCTTTGCAAAAGCGTCTTCATCTATATGAAAAAATGTGCCTGCTAAATTTATGTTTACTGTCTTGTTCATTTCTTTGTTTTTTCTCGTGTTACTTTTTTAACTGCTTGTTGTAGATCGTTCCAAGTAGTATCTAATTCTTTTAAAAATAATTTCCCGGTTTCGGTAAGTGCATAATACTTTCTTGGGGGTCCGCCAGTAGATTCTTCCCAGCGGTAAGATAATAGACCTGCATTTTTAAGTCTTGTTAATAAAGGATATATTGTTCCTTCTACCACAAGCATTTTCGCGCCTTTTAAGGTCTCTAGTATGTCTGAGGTGTATGCTTCTCCATCTTTTAATATGGAAAGAATGCAATACTCCAAGACTCCTTTTCGCATTTGTGCTTTTGTGTTTTCAATTTTCATTTGTTCATTTTTAATTTGATGAATGACATCTTAATTTTTTTTTTTTCGTTTCTCGCTTCGGAAATTTTAGGTTCCTGAGCGGAGTCGAAGGATTAATTGATTCCAATGGTATATTGGATAAATTCTTGTTTTGTGATTACATAGCTCGATCTAAGATCTTCTAGTTGATAAACTTGATTTTTTACGACTCTTGTTGTTTCAAGAGAGGAAGCGATGACATTTGTTTGATGAATATTTCCATAAGAAAATAAACTTAAAACGATCCCTAATACTAAATTAACTAACGTGCTCATTTTTTGATTGATTTGATGTTTGGTAAATTCTTATACAAATATATGTCTAAAAGATAGTACTTTGTTACGCATAGTACTGTAATTAACATTTTTTTAACATTTGTGTCATTTTGATTGTTGGGCTATTAGGTGTTTTAAAAAGGGGTTAAGTATTGTCACTAAGGCTGTAAGGATGTAATACAGAAAGGATATTGTTATTGAGTTGTCTTTGCAAGCCATTTAGGCAAAGTAATCTTTTACGTTAAACCATCACAAAATACGGTAGGCTATCTATTTCTGATTTTAATTCGTTAAGTTGTAATTTAGTAACAGCAATAAGATTATTACGTTATATATATGAGGAGGATTTTTTTTAATTTAAAGTAGGGAAAAAAAATAACAGCTTTATTAAGTAAAAACAGTTAATAAAGTTGTATAAATATATTTTTTATTAGATTTTATTGAATGTAATTTTGACAATAACAATTAAAGCACTCCGAAGAGTGCTTTAAAATATCAGAAGTGAGGAGTTGAAGGCGGTCTCATTAGCCGTTCTTATATCGAGTTTAGTATACTCAACCTCGCTTTTTTAATGGTAATCTTGAAGGCTTTGAAAACATATCCATTGCTGAAAGTTACACTAGGGCTTATCTCATTAGTAAGATTCCTAAACAAACCAAAGATTACTATTTCAAATCCCGCTGTAACGGGTAGTTAATGGGTCGGTAGATTAATTTCTATCGGCTCATTTACTTTACAAAACTACTGAAAAGCGCTAGATATTTTACAATAAATATTACAAAAGTATAATTTTTTATGCACCTCCTTATCTCATACACCTGCGTTAAACCATTACTAAGTACTGGATTGTATTTTGTACAAGTTTTTGTGGATGGCAAAAGTAAAACTAAGAAGTTTATTAAAAACTAGAATTATTATTCAAAATGTCTTTGTGAGCGAAGCGAAGCAATCTCTTGATAGTTAGTTTATATTTTCATGAGATTGCCACGGTTTACTCAAAAAGTAAACCTCACAAAGACATGTTTCATGAGATTGCTTCGTCGTACCCTCCTCGCAAAGACATTTTAGTTATCTTCGCTAAAAACAAAATAGAATGCCTTTAACACCCAAACAAATTAACTGGTTTACCTTATTTAAATTACCCTCTGTATATTTTTGTGGGGTTAGAGTGAAATCTATTTCTGAATCTTCTTGCACGGTGAGTGTAAAGCATAGATGGATCAATCAGAATCCATTTAAATCAATATTTTGGGCGGTACAAGGGATGGCAGCGGAGTTAACCAGTGGTGCTTTAGTAATGAGTTGTATAAAGGAGAGTGATCAACGAATTTCTATGCTAGTTGCGAATAATAAAGCTTCCTTTTTTAAAAAAGCAACAGATAAAATTACGTTTACCTGTAACGATGGATTTAAAATTAAAGAAGCTATTGCTCAGACTGTTAAAACTGGCGAAGGTCAAACTTGTTGGATGAAAGCAGAAGGGGTTAATAAAGAAGGGATTATTGTTTCTGTTTTTGAATTTGAATGGACAGTAAAAGTGAAGTCTTTATAGGAGTTGAGGTCTTTTATTAATAAAAATAAAACTTCAAATTATATTTCTATTAAGGTTAAAACTTTGCCAAACTTATCAACAAAAGAGAATATTCTAACTATTTTTTTGTTATATTTAGACTGAATTTAAAAAACAAATAAGCCTATAGAAATAAAAATACTTAACCTAATTCGATTAATAAATGGCTCGAGCAATGTTTGATTATACCAAAGCCGTACTTAAAAAAGTAAGTTTTGATGTAAATTTATTCTGTAAGGAGTTAGAAAAAGCATTAACCCGTTTACTTCCCCACGAAATAGAGGAATTAAAAATTTGGATTAATGATTTACTCGTTCAGAAACCACAATTAAATCAATGTTTAATATATTTAAAATAAAAAAAACCTCTCAACTTAGTTGAGAGGTTTTTCATTTTGATTCTGAATCAAGTTCAGAATGACAAATTAGTTATCTTATTTAAGAGGGCTTATTACTTTTATATCTTGAAATGCAATAGCTCCACGTATCACTCCCGAAATTACATTATATAAAGCATTTACAATCTGCATTTTTAATTCACTCTTTTTATACAACAAACTTACTTCTCTGGCTGGACTTGGTTCGTTAAAATAGCGTAAGTGGCTTATTTGTTTTTCTGAAATCTCTAGAGTATTTAGATAGGGAAGTAGTGTCATTCCAAAATCTTCATCAGATAGTTTAATTAAAGTTTCAAAACTTCCGCTTTCCAACTGAAAAGATTCTCCGTTACTGTTGTTTTTTAATGATTTGCAGATATTAATTACCCCATCTCTAAAACAATGCCCATCTTCTAATAAAAGAATATCGTTGATATCTAGATCTGATCTGTCTAATTTCTTTTTTGAATACAATCGGTGGTTTTCAGGAACATAACCTACAAAAGGTTCAAAATATAATACTCGTTCTTTTATTTTTTCTTGACTTAAAGGTGTAGCAGCAATGGCAGCATCTAGATGTCCGTCGTTTAGTTTTGAAATAATTTCTGAAGTGGTAAGTTCTTCAATTTTAAGATGAACTTTTGGATATTTATTGGTAAAATTCTTTAAAAACATAGGAAGTAACGTAGGCATAATAGTAGGAATGATTCCTATTTTAAACTCACCTCCTATATATCCTTTTTCCTGATCTACTACATCCTGCATTCGTTCAGATTCATTGACAATGTTTCTTGCTTGATTTACAATTTTTTGTCCAATAGCAGTTAGTTTAATAGGCTTCTTACTTCTGTCGAAAATTAAGATATTCAATTCTTCTTCCAGTTTTTGTATTTGCATACTTAAGGTAGGCTGAGTAACAAAAACATTCTCTGCTGCCTTTGTAAAATTTTGATATTCAGCTACCGCTAACACATATTTTAATTGAGTAATGGTCATAATAAATTGCTTTTAACAAAGGTATTAATTAATATCAATAAAATTTATAGAAGCAATAAGTATTTAAGGTTATGTCTATAGCAGAAAACCTGCTAGGTTATTAAAATCTAGCAGGTTTATATAAAATTAGTTCAACTTTGACAAAGTTTAGAACTTTGTCAAAGTTATTGCTACAGTTATAATCTAATTTCTATGTTAACAGGAGTATCTAAAATTTCAAACTTAGCATCATTAAATTGTGGGGGGCCATAACTCATAGGATTGTTAGACATTCCGTAAGCTTCTTTTGGCATTCCATTTGGTCCAAAATCCATTTGTTTGTTGTCGTTTTTATCATGTACTACCATAATTCCGTAAACTCCTGGTGCTACGTTTTTGAATGTAAATGTTGATTTTCCGCCAATAATTTCACTACTGGCTCCTTCTAAAGGGGCTTTCATAAAAGTGTCTTGGTTGTGTAATCCATACATTATATGTCCTCTAGTTCCTTTTAGGGTAACAGTTACAGTAATGGTAGTTCCTTCAGAAATGATTTCTGCACTTGTTTGAGCAGTTAAGAATAAGCTTGTTAATGCTAATGTGATGGTAAGTAAAATAGTTTTCATATTTGTGGTTTTAAATGATTTGTTTAATTATGGTACAAATATGCAATCCACAATTTGTTATTAGAAAACTGAGTTACTCAACTGTTTAATTTTTAGGATGAAATGTAATTTGGGAAGGACTTAGTACTAGTGTGGTGCTAATTAGTTATGAAAATATGGGGTTTTATTCCATAATTT
Organism: Flavobacterium sp.; assembly: GCA_030591585.1. Lineage (GTDB taxonomy): Bacteria > Bacteroidota > Bacteroidia > Flavobacteriales > Flavobacteriaceae > Marifrigoribacter. The sequence continues at coordinate 5,046 of JAUVAS010000070.1, forward strand.
CAGCTTTTATGTACACATTTTCTAGAGGCCATTCTCTTTTATCTGCTGGGAGATTGGCAATAATCTCAACAACATCCATTCCTTTAGTTACTTTTCCGAATATTGTATAATCTCCGTTAAGGTGATTGGCACTCCTTTTTGGCCCAATAAAAATAAAGAACTCATAAGGAGCCGTCATTTTATCAGGGTTTTTACGGTATTCTTTTGCTCCTGAGATAGTTCCGTATTGATGACTTCTCTCAGTAGTAAGCTCTGCCGGTAATCTATATTTTTCAGAAAGTGCTCTCCTTTTTAAAGAGGTAGACCGGTCATCACTATTTCCCCCTTGAATAATAAAGTCAGGATCAACTCTATGAAAAAAAGTATCGTCAAAATATTTTTGTTTTACCAAATAAATAAAATTGGCACGGTGTAATGGTGTGTCTTTATATAATTGAATGTCAATATTTCCGTGGATAGTACTAATTTTAACGTTAGTTTCAGGGTTGTTTTCTCCATATTCGGTTAAAAATTTGACTACATTTTCTTGAGTGATTTTTGGATATTTTATCTCGTTAGGTTTCTTTTTTTCTACGGAAGTAACTGCAATTGAATCCACATTCTTATTATTATTTAAAGCGTTAACCTTTTCTTTAGATTGCCTTTTGACTGAAGCCTTTTTAGTATCTTCACAACTTAAAAGGGTAATAAATAAACAACTTAGTAAAAGCAATTTTTTCATGTGTTTAAATATATTGTTTTTTAAAGGACACATGCAGTTCGCTATTAGAATTTCTATCATATATAATAAATATTAACATGCTCGTTTCATAAATGATATTTCAAGAATTTGAAAAGAAGATTGTAAAAATAACAAAAATGCAACTTCCGGGAGAGTCTGTTCAATTTAAAATGGCTCCCATAGAAAGATTAGTAGAAATGAAGCGTTTGGCTTATAAAAAGAATACCGCAAAAAGAGCAGGAGTGATGGCTTTGTTTTATCCTTCAAGTGATCATAAAACAAACCTGGCTTTAATTTTACGAAAGACTTATAAGGGAGTTCATTCTGCTCAAATTGGTTTCCCAGGCGGAAAATTTGAAGAGAAAGATATCACTTTACAAGAAACCGCCTTGCGCGAAACTGAGGAAGAGGTTGGGGTTTTAAGAGGTTCGGTGTCTATTTTAAAACAACTTACAGAGGTTTATATTCCGCCAAGCGATTTTTTTGTTCAACCGTTTGTAGGGCTTACTAATACGACCCCACAATTTATTCTTCAGAAAGAAGAAGTAGAAGAATTAATAGAAGTTCCTTTGATGCATTTTATGGATGATAGCATTAAAATAACCCAAACTATATCTACTTCGTATGCTAAAAATATAGAAGTTCCTGCCTTTATGTTAAACAGTCATTTGGTTTGGGGAGCAACGGCTATGATGCTCAATGAAGTAAGAGAAATGCTGAAAGAACTGTTGTAATAGGTGTAATTTTGTATATTCGTAATCTGTTTTGTAAGGATCATTACTCTTGCATAAATAACTCCCAATCTCAACTTCTTGAGGTATAAAGGGAATGAAAATTAAATATGGGGCTATTTAAAAAAAATACGTTTGGACAATTTCTATTTATTAAACTGTGGTTAATTAGAATAACAGGGGTATTATCTCATCGCCGCTTTAAAGGTTTCAATAGCCTTGAGATTGAAGGGAGTGAAATAATAAAAGGTTTACCTTCTTCTAATGTATTATTTGTTTCTAACCACCAAACGTATTTTGCAGATGTTATTGCGATGTTTCATGTATTTAACGCAAGTCTTAGTGGGAGAATAGATAGTATTGATAATGTAGGATATATTTGGAGACCAAAACTCAATCTTTATTTTGTAGCAGCAAAAGAAACAATGAAATCTGGCTTATTTCCGAAAATCATGTCCTATGCAGGCTCTGTAAGTATTGAGCGTACTTGGCGCTCTGAAGGAAAAGATATAAATAGACAGGTTAAAATGAGTGATGTTAGTAATATTTCTAAAGCATTACAAGATGGTTGGTTAATTACATTCCCTCAAGGAACCACGAAGCCTTGGAAACCAATTAGAAAAGGTACAGCACATATTATTAAGAAAAACAAACCCATTGTAGTACCTATAGTAATTGATGGTTTTAGAAGATCTTTTGATAAAAAAGGACTTCGGATTAAAAAAAGAGGGATTCTACAATCGTTTGTAATTAAAGAACCTTTAGAGATAAATTACGAAAATGAAAGTGTAGATTCTATTGTAGAAAAGCTTCAGTTTGCAATAGAGCAACATCCTTCCTTGTTAAATGTAATTCCTGAAGAAGAGTTTGTAAAAGAAGAGGAATCAAATAAACAACGTAAGTGGGAGTATTGATTTATGGTTTCTAATTTACGTTAGTTACCCTATGTAATTATACAATAGAGCTAAATTAAAACTCGAAAGCAGCAACTGTTTCCGAGTTTTTAAAATGTCAAAGTTTACTTTACCATCACCTTTTTTACGAAGTTTATTTCATTATTATTAAATCGGAAGTAATAAAAACCAGACGTAGTAAGGTGTATAGTCGTATTTCCAGTAGCTTTAGTGGTTTGAATCAATCTTCCTAATATATCTAAAACTTCTATGGTATAAGATGATAGGTTAGAATTTATAAAAAAGGTTCCGTTTGATGGATTTGGATAAATCTTAATTTCTGAAAAATTAATATCATTTATATGAAGATCTTCATTTATTCCAACTTCATAAAAAACTTCTCTTTCAATATACCCACCTCCAGTGTCAAATCGTAAGTCATTCCATAAAACATGTAAATTTCCATACAAATCAAATTTACAGTTTATAATATTGTCAATAGATGGGTTTTGCTCATTAATTACTAGTGTTTCCCCATAGCCAGATGCAAGGCTGAATTCCATATAAACATTTTGTTCATTCCAATAATCTGTATATACAATAGCGCAATCTTCATCTGAATAACAATCGATAGCTGCACTTAAAGAATTTGGACCAATAGCAGCATGTTCGTAACTAAATTCGGACAAGGTAAAAGTATCGGTACTTTCATCATAAATAATTATATTAAAAACATCTCTCCATGGATTAGAAAGGTTATGAATAGTAGAGATTAATATATCTCCATTTTCATTTTTTACTAAATCATATTTTAAAAAATCTGTAGATACTGTTGGGATCGTCGAAATATTGGAAAGCTCGTGAGTAGTTTCGTCGTAGATGCGATATCTTAATTCTTTTTCTGAAGCATTTATGTCTTCCATAAATATAATCATTGCTTTATTATTACCAATACTCTTAATGTAGGGTTTATAAGCATTTAGGCCATCAGATGGAGTTGATACTATTATGTCACTTGACCAGTTTGCACCGTCAAAATATTTTATATATACCTCTTCATTAACTAGGTTTTCTCTGAAATCGTAGCCCCAGAGTACTACTGGTAAATTTTCATTGGTAGTATAAATATCATGGTGAGAAATAGTATGATTTACACTTCCTCCAGCTTCAGAAAGTTCTACACCATCACTCCATGTTTCTGTAGAAGAATTATAATAAGAATACCCTATATAATTTCGCGCATTTTCATATGCCCAAACGTTATAAACAACATGAACATCGTTATTTTGAGAAACAGCAATTGCAGGAAAATGATTGTTTCGACTTCCTATTTCTCCACCAGTATCTACAAAAATAGTATTTGACCATTCTCCTTCAACCTCTTTTTTTCTAAACATTATTTTTTGCAAGCCATTTGTATGGTTGTCATTATATACAGTATATATAGTGCCGTTGTCACCTACATCTAGCCTAGGATTCCAAGAATCAACAGCAGGGTGATTGGAAATATTAAAATCATCATTAGACCAATCTAATGTAAAGAGGGCGTTTAAATTAGTTGTCTCATTTTCTAATGATTTATAATCATTATTTGAAGTTTTAATGAATGATATTTTACCATTTTCATCTGTTGTAGTTGCTACCTTGTTTTGAGAAATAGATAGTGTAATTGAAAAAATAAAAAAATAAGTAAAAAGGAGTTTTTTTCTAAGCATAATAAGTTTGAATTGAAAGTAAGCCTTAAAAATAAAGTAAAAAACGGTACTTTACTAGATATCTATGACAATTACTTAGAAATAGTATTAATAGAATAGAATTATAATTTTTCATGGCGTAGGTTAATCCTCCATGTTCTTTAAATCTATATAATTTCTATTTAGTTTGCGTAATAAAAAACCATATATTAACCAATAAAAAACCATCAACATTCCTATAATAGCAGCCCCTACAAGTATTTGGGAGAGCATAAAGACATTTGCAAAATTTTCTTGTGGCACTCCTTTACTGGCAAAATCCATTGCTTCATATAATTTATTGCTATTGGTATAAAAATAAGTATCCACAATAATACTTGCAATAATTGCCATTCCTATATTATAAAAAACAAAATACTTTACTGTTCTACGAGTTTTTAAAATGTTCTTCATTAACGTTTTGGTATTATCTGTTACCTGTATAGACATATAGTTTCTATAGAAGTAATAAATAAATATTGCAAAAATGATGTAATGGATAAAATTGCTGTAAAACATAATATCACCCACTCCCATATCACGCATTAATTCTATGTTTTCTTTCGGAATTAAAAACTGAATCCCTATCCAGAAAAGTAACTCTGCGATACTAATAATAAAGATCCACTTTACAATAGAGGATGACTTTTTAAGTAACATTTTATAAATGTCGTTATAAGAAACCTTAGGAAGCTCTTGCTCCGAAGATTGCCATTGTTTTTTTAATATTTCTAATTGATCCATAATTGTTACGGATTTAAAATTTTACGTAATTTCTCTTTTGCTCTGCTCATTTTTACTCGAGCATTTACTTCTGTAATACCCAATGTATGAGATATTTCTCGATACGATTTGTCTTCTAAATATAAAAAGACCAATGCTTTATCAATGTCGTTTAACTTTCTTACCGCACTATACATCAACTTTAATTGTTGCTCTATGGTATCGTCGTAATCTTCAGATTTAATCTTAAAACTAATAGATTCATAATCTTGTGTTGTTATTCTACGTTTGGATTTTCTGTATAGTGTGATTGCCGTATTTAATGCCACACGATACATCCAAGTACTAAATTTTGAATCTCCGCGGAATTTTGGGAATGCCCTCCATAATTGGATGGTTATCTCCTGAAACAGATCGTTGTGAGAATCTTGATCGCGCGTGTATAGCCTACATATTTTATGCACGATGTTTTGATTTTCTTCAAGCTGTTTAACAAAACTATGTTCGAGTTCTTTGTTCAATGATGGAAAGTTAATTAACTGTTAGTAGTGGATATTTGTATTTTGTTACAAAAGGATGTTTGAATGGATTAATGAGTTAGTTAGTTAGTTAGTTAGTTAGTTAGTTAGTTAGTTAGTTAGGTTTTGTCATCCTGAATTTATTTCAGGATCTTATTAAGCAAACGAAATGCTTTTCGTTTTATAAATTAGACACTTAACAATTCTGGTACTTGTTATTTTTTTTTGAATCTGTCATCTCAAAATATTTTATAAAGACCAAGATACTAATTTTCATAATTGAGATATTTAAATTTATTGTGGCTGAATTTCCGATAAGAAATTGAAGCAGATTTACTAACTTTGTTGTTTACTTAAAAACAAAGAGATTTGCAGGTATATATATTATAAATAAACACACTAGTGTGTTTAGGTCTACGTTAAAAACAATAAAAATTATGACAAAAAAAAATACAATTCTATTAGTATTAATGCTTGTATCAATATTTTTCACACAAGCACAAGTTATCGAAACACAACGACTAGTTTCTGACGATATTGAAACTGGTGATAATTTTGGAGAAGCAGTTGCGATTTCTGGAAATTACGCAATTATAGGTTCTTTAGGCGATGATGAAAATGGGGTGAACTCTGGGTCTGCCTATATTTATTATAATAATGCTGGAACTTGGGAACAATATCAAAAAATTACTGCATCAGATGGTCAAACGAATGATTTCTTTGGAGTAAACGTGACTATATCTGGCGATTATGCCTTTGCATGTTCATTAGGTGCAAATAGTTATGCTGGAAAAGTATATGCGTTTTATAATGATGCTGGAACATGGACAGAAACTGATATATTAATAGCTTCTGATACAGAATCCTCTGATCTTTTTGGAGAAAGTATGGTTGCAAATGGAGATTATGTAATTATTGGTGCTCTTGGAAACGATGACTTTGGAAGTCAATCAGGTTCCGCCTATATTTTTCAGAATAATTCTGGTAACTGGACAGAAATAACGAAGCTTACAGCAAGTGATGGCGCTGAAAGCGACCAGTTTGGAACAGCAGTTAGTATATATGGAGATTATGCTATTGTTGGGGCAGATCACAGTGAAAATCATGGAAAGATTTATGCATTTTATAATAATTCTGGAACATGGGAGCAAACTCAAATAATTGAATCAGCTGATATATCCGTTGGAGACTTTTTTGGTGTGTCTGTATGTGTTTATGATGAATACCTTGCTATTGGGGCAAGCTCTAAAAGTGATAATGGCACTTGGTCAGGTGCAGCCTATGTTTTTCAGAATAACTCTGGAACCTGGGAAGAACAACAAAAATTGACTGCATCTGATGCTGCATCAATGAAGCATTTTGGAAACTCAATTAATATTATTGGAGACACTCTTATTGTTGGATCCAAAGGAAATCGTTCTTTTACACCTTATGTTGCAGGTTCAGCTTATCTTTTCAAAAATGATTCAGGAGAATGGGATGAAAAAGCAAAATTAACCGCCTCCGATATTGGTCTTGAAGACTATTTTGGTAATGCTGTTAGCTTTTCTAATAGCTATGCCTTTGTAGGTAGTCCTCTCACCGATTCTGATTTTGAAGATGCGGGTGCGGTTTATATTTATGAAGTTGTTTTTACGAATATTATATTGCAACCTATATCGCAAGAGATTATTAACCCAGGAGCGAATATTGTTTTTTTAGTTGAAGCAGAAGGTATAAATCTTTCTTATCAATGGAGAAAGGATGAAGTAAATTTGATCAATGGCGGAAATATTAGTGGAAGCACAACTAACGAATTGACAATAACTTCAGCAACAAGTGATGATGTGGGAATTTATGATTGTGTTGTAAGCGGTGATTACGGGGTCATAATAAGTGAAGATGCTATGCTTTCAGACCCATTGGGGATATCTGATATTTCAAAACAAGAAATTTTTATTTATCCTAATCCAACAAACGGAAAAATTTACTTTAAAACAACAAATAGCAATATTCAACAAATCTTTATTTCTGACATAACAGGTAAAAGGATAATTGAAAATATAGAGACTCAACAAAATAAAATTTTTGATTTCTCAGATTTTGAAAGCGGAATATACTTCATCATCATTCAAACAGAAAAAGAAATATTAAAAGCAAAGATAATAAAGAGATAAACTGTTTTAATAAACAACTGTGACAAAAACACTTAAGACGTGTATATTTAATTACAAATAATGAGAATAAAATTCACTTTACAACTACTGATTTTTAGCATTTTTAGTATACTAGTTTCTTGCCAATCAAAAGAAACAGGTTATAATGATACCATAGAAGTTCTGGAGCAGTTTTCTGATCTTCAATCTATCATTGATAGTGATAAGAATACATTGTGGGTCATTAATTTTTGGGCAACTTCCTGTCCTCCTTGTCTTAAAGAAATGCCTCATTTTAAAGAACTGGAAAAAGAATTTCAAAATAAAAATTTAAAGATATTACTCATTAGCCTAGATCAGGTCAAACATTTGG
>JAUVAS010000106.1 GCA_030591585.1 Flavobacterium sp.
TAACAAAACGAGGTAACAGTAACAATCGTTTTAATTAAAGTAACGTTCTTTAAAAATTTTTAATCCAAAAGAGTTCTAAGCCAGTTCACCGCAAGGTGTTTTGAATGAAGAGTTTGATTGAAGTGATAATCTACTTCCAATTCGAGTAATCGAAAATGGAAATAGCCTCAAAATTAGAAGAGAAATCTCCTAACTGCGAGTGATGAATTTCGGTTTTAACCGCAAGGTTAGAATATTCTAGATTTTCGATACATTTCGAAAGCAATTAGAAAAAGAAACGAAATGCTCATAGGTCTGTTAGTTTACCCAAGGTCCGCCGAAGGTAAAAAAATAAAAGAAATTGGTGCAAACCAATCTATTTTAGAGACAGGCAACCTAAAGCACAGACTACAAGAAATTTTATAAGCTTAAAATACTAGCAATTTAACGAGCGTTAGTGTGGAGATTAAAAAAAGGAGTAGTGTTTTACGAAACAACGCAGGCTTCTAGTCGGTAAGTTAAATAAAGCAATGCTCGTTGAAACAAATCACGACTGCAAGGGTTTAATAAACTTGCTTTAAATTGTAATGATTAGTCGGTAACGATTGGTTTCACAAGAAGCCATATCAAAGTAGCAATACAGTGATATGGCTTTTCTTTTTTTGCAATGTACAATGGCCTTCGCTTCCTTAAAATTATAACACACTCCTACTTTTCTAAGGCTTCTCTTATTCGTATATTTGCATCACGAAAAAACGATTTCTTTTCGTTTTATTTTTTGAATAAAATTCTACTTCTTATGACAAAATCTGCAACGATTATTTATACAAAAACAGACGAAGCTCCTGCTTTAGCAACTCAGTCTTTTTTACCTATTGTAAAAGCTTTTACAGCATCTTCAAATATTAATATAGAAACTCGAGATATCTCATTAGCTGGTAGAATATTAGCTGTTTTTCCAGAATTTTTAAATGATGGCCAACGAGTAAATGATGATTTAGCAAATTTAGGAGAATTAGTAAACAAACCAGAAGCTAATATTATTAAACTACCTAATATAAGCGCTTCTGTCCCTCAACTTTTAGCAGCTATAGAAGAACTGCAATCTAAAGGTTTTGCAATTCCAAACTACCCAGATAACCCTACAACAGATGAAGAAAAAAGCATTCAGTCTCGCTATAATAAAATTAAAGGATCTGCTGTAAATCCTATACTTCGAGAAGGTAATAGTGACAGACGTGCTCCTAAAGCTGTAAAAAATTACGCTAAAAGAAATCCTCATTCTATGGGTGCTTGGAGTAGCGATTCCAAAACACATGTAGCCACCATGGAGAAAGGTGATTTTATGCATAATGAGAAATCAATAACCATAAATACACCAAAAAAGGTTTCTATCATTTTTACAGATAAAGAAGGAAAGAAAACAACTTTAAAAAATTCTTTACCATTATTAGAAGGAGAAATAATTGATGCTTCAGTTTTAAGTAAAAAAGAACTTCTTTCGTTCTTAGAGTTTCAAGTAAAGGATGCTAAAGAAAAAGATGTGCTTTTTTCATTACACATGAAAGCTACCATGATGAAAGTAAGTGATCCTATTATATTTGGTCATGCGGTTAGCGTTTTCTTTAAAGATTTATTTAAAAAATATGGAGATACATTTAAAGAAATTGGAGTTAATGTAAATAATGGGTTTGGAGATTTATTGAATGATTTGGATAAATTACCTTCAGATAAAAGAGAAGAAATTCTAGCCGATATAAAATCTATATTTGATAATGGCCCTGAGGTGGCTATGGTAAATTCAGATAAAGGAATTACCAACCTACATGTTCCAAGTGATGTTATTATAGATGCCTCAATGCCTGCAATGATAAGGACTTCTGGAAAAATGTGGGATGCTAATGGGCAACTAAAAGATACGAAAGCAGTAATACCAGACAGTAGTTATGCTGGAGTTTACAAAGCTACTATCGACTTTTGTGAAAAAAATGGAGCGTTTGACCCTACAACTATGGGAACAGTACCAAATGTTGGATTAATGGCTCAAAAAGCTGAAGAATATGGTTCTCACGATAAAACTTTTGAAATAACTGGAGATGGAAAAGTAGAGGTAATCAGTTCAAATAACACAGTTTTACTAGCGCATAATGTAGCACAAGGAGATATTTGGAGAATGTGCCAAGTGAAGGATGCTCCTATACAAGATTGGATTAAACTTGCTGTTAATCGAGCCCGAGCTACAGATACTCCTACTATTTTTTGGTTGGATAAAAACAGAGCTCATGATGCTGAACTTATTCATAAAGTAAATACATATTTACCTAAGCATAATATTGAGGGACTTTATATTCGAATATTTTCTCCAGAAGAAGCTACTCAATTTACTTTGGAAAGAATTAAAGATGGAAAAGATACAATTTCTGTAACTGGAAACGTATTACGTGATTATTTAACAGACCTCTTCCCTATTTTAGAATTAGGAACCAGTGCAAAAATGTTATCTATTGTTCCTTTAATGAAAGGCGGTGGTCTTTTTGAGACTGGAGCTGGTGGTTCTGCACCAAAACATGTACAACAATTTGTTTCTGAAGGACATTTACGCTGGGATTCATTAGGTGAATTTTTGGCTCTAGCAGTCTCTTTAGAACATTTAGGAATAACGAATAATAATTCTCAAGCCATTTTATTATCTGAAACGTTAGATAATGCAACAGATAAGTTATTAGCAAATAACAAAGGCCCTTCTAGAAAAGTGAATGAAATTGATAATCGAGGTAGTCATTTTTATTTAGCGATGTATTGGGCAGAAGCTTTGTCTTTACAAGATAAGGATGAATCACTTAAAGCTCATTTTTTACCATTATTCGAAAAATTACAGCGCAATGAATCAATCATATTGGATGAATTAAATGCAGCTCAAGGAAAGCCCGTAAATATAAATGGATATTATATGGCAGACGATAATTTAATATCTCAACAAATGAGACCAAGTGAAACTTTCAATGCTATTATTTCTTAAATAAAAAAATCAGAATAAACAGAAAGCCTTCAGAAAACTGAAGGTTTTTTTTATTTAAAGGTGTGAGTTCCTTCAAGTATTGTAAATTTGTTTTTATGAGCTTTACAAAGACTACAGAAGAAGACTCTTATTACAATCATTTAGAGAAAATGAGTATTTCAGAATTATTGAATAACATCAATTCTGAAGACAAAACAATTCCTCTTGCTGTAGAAAAAGTACTTCCCGAAATTGAAAAACTTACTCAAATAGTAATTGAGAAATTAAAAAATGAGGGAAGGTTATTTTACATAGGCGCAGGTACTAGTGGACGATTAGGGATATTAGATGCAAGTGAGTGTCCTCCTACTTTTGGAGTTTCACACGAACTCGTTGTAGGTTTAATTGCTGGAGGAGATGCTGCTATAAGAAAAGCTGTAGAATTTGCTGAAGATTCAGAAACTCAAGGTTGGAAAGACTTACAGAAATTTAATATTTCAGAAAAAGATTTTGTTATTGGTATTGCTGCCTCAGGTACAACTCCGTATGTTATTTCAGCACTTCAAAAATGTAATGATAACAATATTAAAACTGGCTGTATTACTTGTAATCAAGGAAGTCCTTTGAGTAAAACTGCTAAATATCCAATTGTAGTTTTAGTCGGCCCCGAATTTGTGACAGGAAGCTCAAGAATGAAAGCGGGTACTGCTCAAAAATTAGTGTTGAATATGATTTCTACTACAACAATGATACAATTAGGGAAAGTCAAAGGAAATAAAATGGTAGATATGCAACTCAGTAATAATAAATTAGTTGATAGAGGTGCAAAAATGATAATGGATGCTTTACAAATTTCAGAAGAAAAAGCAATAAAACTTCTTTTAAAATATCATAGTGTAAGAAATGCTATTGCAAACTATTCAGATGACACAGAAACACACTAATAAAGAATTATTATCAAAAGGCATAAAATATATGGCAATCACTTTGCCATTATTATTTTTATGTCCTTATCTAATAACTTTATCATTTTTAAACAAAGAGAATTTTTCCTTTTACATTTTTTTAATATTAGGAATAATTGCCTTTGTTTTAGTGATTTATCTTTTCTACAAAGGAATTAAAACAATTCTTGATGCTATTTTTTAGTTTTCAACTTCTATTTTACACTTTTACCGTCATTTATTGCATATAAAAAACCTTCATCAGTATAATTGAAGCCTTTAAGAAGCTTACGATATAATTATACCACTGTCACCAAATTTATTGCATAAAAAAAGCCTTCATCGTTATGATGAAGGCTTTAAAGAAGGTGGCGACTCTACGCTGACCAGTGGTGATGTTCTTAAGATA
>JAUVAS010000046.1 GCA_030591585.1 Flavobacterium sp.
GAATGCGAGTTCTGGCATATTCGTATTGCTCTCTTTGTTCTGCTTCTTGACGGGAATCTTTTTTAGATTTTGAAAACATTGTAATTGATTTTTAAGTTCTATAAAGATATATGATTCAAAGAAAATTGCAAAATGAGAATTTATTCAGTTTTAAATAAAATTGGTAACGAATATAGTACTCCAACACTTTTGCCTTTTTGTTTTCCAGGCTCCATCTTTGGTAATGTCTTTACAACTCGTATGGCTTCTTTTTCAAGTTCTGGGTAATCAGATCTTGCACGAACATTAACAACTTTTCCTTTTTTGTTAATTTTAAACTGAACACTAATTCTATAAGAGCCAGGGCTAAGGTTTAATTTGGTAATAGCTTTCTTCTTAAATTTTCCAGATACATGGGCCGTGATTTTTTCAGACATACACTTCTTTAACGTTTTGTTGTCTTCTCCTCCACATCCAGGGTAAACGGGAACTTTTTCAATTATTGCGAAAGGAACATCATCAGTTTTCTTTTCATCATTTTGAGAGAAAATACTTGTTGAAAAAACGAATAAGAAAATTAATAAAATTTTATATTTCATAAATGTGGACTTAGTAATTTATATGGCTACTGCACCTTTTATATGGGGGTGGTGCTCATAGTCTGTTAATGTGAAATCATCAAAAGTGAAGTCGAAAATATTTTTTACTTCCGGATTTAAAATCATTTTTGGTAAGGGCTTTGGAGTTCTGGATAATTGAAGTTCTATTTGTTCTTTGTGGTTGCTGTAAATATGAGCATCTCCAAAAGTGTGTATAAAATCTCCTGCTTCTAAACCACAAGCTTGTGCCATCATCATTGTGAAAAGGGCATAAGAAGCAATGTTAAAAGGTACTCCTAAAAATACATCGGCACTGCGTTGGTACAATTGACAAGACAATTTTCCGTCGGCTACATAAAACTGAAAAAAAGCATGGCAGGGTGGAAGTGCAGCTTTACCGTTAGCAACATTCTCACTAAATGATTTGCTGGTATCTGGTAATACAGATGGATTCCAAGCAGAAACCAACATTCTACGACTGTCAGGATTGGTTTTTAGGGTTTCAATGATTTCTGAAATTTGATCTATTTCATCTCCATTCCAATTACGCCATTGGTATCCATAAACAGGACCTAAGTCTCCATTTTCATCTGCCCATTCGTTCCAGATTCTTACACCGTTTTCCTGAAGATATTTAATGTTGGTATCTCCTTTTAAAAACCATAGTAGTTCGTAAACTATCGATTTTAAATGTAATTTTTTGGTCGTCACCATTGGGAACCCTTTACTAAGGTCAAAACGCATTTGGTAACCAAAAACACTTTTAGTTCCTGTACCTGTACGGTCTTGTTTTAGGGTTCCGTTTTTTAGTATATGATTTATTAAGTCGTGGTATTGTTTCATTTTAATTCCCTGCGAAGAGGGATCTTATTAAATTAATATCTATTACTTCTTCGTCGATAAAAATATAAAAAAACCTATTATTGAAACATGATGAGAGTTGAATGATATTAAAAGTTATTAACGGAAAAATATTTTTTGATTATTTTGTACCTTGTCGCTGAGGTTTATTAAACTTTTAGTTATGAAAAGAGGAATTACATTGTTAATACTGTTATTATTTATTCAATCTTATGGACAAGATGTTTTTTCCACAGATTGGATGTTAACTGAGTTATATATTGATGGGGTGTCTTATTCTCCGCCATCTAATAGTGAGGTTCCCCAAGTTATTGCTAGTTTTTCTATAGATAATCCCGATTATTTTGAATCGGGTGTTTGTAATGCAATGTATGCGGTAGTAATTGTTGAAGAAAACCCAGAAACACTTACTTTTCCAGATGGGATGTTAATTACATTAATCGATTGTAATGATCCAGATAACGCAATTTTTGAAGGGTTGTATTGGTATAGTTTTTTTGAATCGTATATAAATGACCCATTTAGTTATTCTATTGCAATAATCGACGGAGGCGGTACTTATCCTGATGGATTAGCTTTGTCAATTACGAATTCAAACGGAGATTCAGCTTATTATTTAGATACTATTTTGTCTGTTTCAGATAATAGTTTATCTGAAATCACGCTATTTCCAAATCCAGTTGAAGATGCCTTTCAGCTAAATTCCACTTTAATTAGCGATAATTTATCTTTAAGTATTTATGATGTTACTGGAAAAAAAGTATTTATTCAATATGGATATCAAATAGAAAATTCAGTTGATATTCAAAACTTAAAATCTGGAATTTATTTTGTTTCAATAATAGATGAAGGTGGAAATACTTCAGTTAAAAGATTGATTAAAAATTAGATTACCCAATAATCATCCCAGCAATCGTTGCCGATATTAAGGAAGCAATGCTACCACCTAGTAAAGCTTTCATTCCAAATTTTGATAAGGTTTTACGTTGCCCTGGAGCTAGTGAACCGATTCCTCCAATTTGAATACCGATAGAAGCAAAATTTGCAAATCCGCATAACATATATGTTGCCATAATAATGGATTTTTCATAAGTTAGGTGTGTTGCATTGGCCACATTTTTAAGGTCTGCCAATTGTATATATCCTACAAATTCACTGGCCGCTAATTTTATACCGAGTAATTGTCCCATCATCATCATGTCTTCTTTGGCAACTCCAATCAACCACATTAATGGTGCGAAAACAGTTCCTAAAATGGCTTCAAGAGAAAGAGAAGGGTATGGCGTATTTGTTGCCATCCAATCATTTAAGGGTGTTAAGCCACCAACCCAGCCAAGAATTCCATTCATCATTGCTATAAAAGCCACAAACACCAATAGCATCGCTCCAACATTAACGGCTAATTTTAATCCTTGTGTGGTTCCGTTTGCAATAGCATCTAAAATGTTAGCGCCTATTTTTTCTGAAGAAACTTTAACCTCGGTATTTACTTCTTCGGTTTGTGGGTAAAGTATTTTTGAAATTACAATAGCTCCTGGTGCAGCCATCACTGAAGCTGCTAATAAATGTTTTGCAAATTGTAATCTAAGTACAGGGTCGTCACCACCTAAAAATCCGATATAGGCTGCTAATACTGCTCCTGCAACGGTTGCCATTCCGCCAATCATTACTAAAAGCATTTCAGATTTATTCATTTTCTCCAAATATTCTTTTATTAATAGGGGAGCTTCTGTCTGACCTAAGAATATATTTCCGGCGACACTTAAACTTTCAGCTCCAGAAATTCCAAGGAGTTTTGTAAGTAGCATTCCAAAGACTTTTACTACTTTTTGAATGATGCCTAAATAAAATAAAACTGAAGTTAAAGCGGAGAAAAATATAATGGTAGGTAATACTTGAAAAGCGAATATGAATCCATATGAACTGATGTCCATAAGTCCATTAAACAAAAATTCACTTCCAGCTCTAGTAAAGTCAAGTACACTTACAAATAGTTGACCAACTGCTTCAAAAGCTTTTTGAACGATAGCTACTTTTAAAACACCTATCGCAATTATTAGCTGAAAAGCCAATCCAATTCCAACGGTTTTCCAGTTAATTGCTTTTCTGTTATTGCTAAAAAGAAATGCAATAAATAGCAATGTGATCATTCCTAAAACACCTCTCCAAATACTAGTGATACTATATCCTTCACTTGGGATTATTGTGTCTACTTTTTCTGTTGTAATAGGCATGACTTCTTTGTTTACAGCTGCAGCTATAAATTTATAATGCACACCTTTTTCTGTAAAAACTAATGTGGAGTCTGTGTGTTCTGTTATTTTGTATCTTCTAATGGTGTCTTTTGGATGCGTGTAATAGAAAACTAATAACTTATTCTGAAACATATAATCCCCCGAAGCTTTTAAATTTTCCTTAGCTTCTAGTTCATATAAAAATGCACCTTCAGAAAGGGTTAGATGATCTTTTTCAGGATTGATAAAAAACATCGATTCTCCCTGGTCATTTTCAACACCAGAAAATTGCCATTTCTTTTCTAAGTCTTGCCCAAAAGATACTATTTGAGTTAAAACGACTACTAAAATTAGTAAAAATTTCTTCATATGGTTTTATTGTCTTTTTGAGATTTCATCTCGTAGATCAACAGCTTTTTCGTATTCTTCGTTTTCCACTGCTTCATCGAGCATTTTTTTAAGACTCTTAAGGCTTTTTTTGCTATAGTCTGTTTTAGGAGGGTTTGTAGATTCTTGAGTGCTTCCTGAAAGTAATTCTTCAATAACAATATCTGCTTTTTTTGAAACTTCTATTTTTTTAGTTTCGGTATCTGTAGAGATTCCTGCGGTCTCAAGAATGTTTTTATAGGTAAATATTGGGGCATTAAATCTAAGGGCTAGTGCAATTGCATCACTCGTTCGCGCATCGATAATTTCTTCAATTTGATCGCGTTCGCAAATAATACTGGAGTAAAAGACACCGTCTAATAATTTATGAATAATCACTTGTTTTACAACAATTTCGAAACGGTCTGCTACGGTTTTAAATAAATCATGGGTAAGTGGTCTAGGCGGCATAATTTCCTTTTCTAAAGCGATGGCGATTGATTGTGCTTCAAAAGCACCAATTACAATTGGTAATGTTCTTGTGCCATCTACTTCGTTTAAAATCAATGCATAGGCGCCATTTTGTGTTTGGCTGTAGGAGATTCCTTTAATATTAAGTCTAACTAAACTCATTTAACATGATTCAAAAATTGAAAATAGATCCTGAATCTAGTTCAGGATGACAAATAAAAAAAAGCTGTTTAATTTTAGGGAAGTCCTTAAAACTAAACAGCCCATTTATTCAGGCACAAATTAATAAAAAATTATGCGTTATTAGATTTAAACTCTTTTAATTTTTCAGTAAGCTGAGGGACCACTTCAAAAGCATCACCTACAATGCCATAATCTGCTGCTTTAAAGAAAGGAGCTTCAGGGTCATTATTGATAACCACTTTTACTTTAGAGGCATTAACACCCGCTAAATGTTGGATGGCACCAGAGATACCAATTGCAATGTAGAGGTTTGAAGAAACTGGTTTACCTGTTTGTCCAACGTGCTCACTATGAGGTCTCCACCCTAAATCACTCACGGGTTTAGAACAAGCAGTTGCAGCACCAAGTACTTCAGCTAGATCTTCAATCATTCCCCAATTTTCAGGTCCTTTTAAGCCACGACCTCCAGAAACAACAATGTCTGCATCTGCAATAGTTACTTTGTCTGTTGCTCTATCTACTGAGGCTACCGTAGTATTAAAATCATTATCTGCTAGGGTTGGTGAAAAATCTTCAGTTGTCATTGAAGTTTTATTTTCTTTTAAACCATAAGCATTATTTGCCAAACCTATTAACTTAACGTTGGTTGTAA
The DNA here is from genome assembly GCA_030591585.1 of Flavobacterium sp. Classification (GTDB taxonomy): domain Bacteria; phylum Bacteroidota; class Bacteroidia; order Flavobacteriales; family Flavobacteriaceae; genus Marifrigoribacter. The sequence continues at coordinate 5,346 of JAUVAS010000046.1, forward strand.
ATTCAGTTTCAGCAAATGCTTTGTTAGAAAATACATTTGATGTTACTTTAAAAGGTGAAGTACTTGTTGGAAGCCCAGTTACATTCGGTACATATCCTGCCTCAAGATTAATAGCTAATAAAGGTGCTAAATATTTGCTGTTTGCACTAGAGCTTATCACAACAACTTGAGCATTTTCATTTTTTGCAGCTTGCGAAATAGCGTCTGCGTAGGCTTGTGCATTGAAGTTGTTTAATTTATCGTTAGAAACTTTCAATACTTTTGAAGCGCCATAGTTTCCTAATTCGCTTACATCATCTCCATTAATGGTAACTGCCGTTACTGAAGTTCCTAATAAATCGGCAATTCCTTTTGCATAGGATACTGCTTCTAATGCTATTTTTTTGAATTTTCCTTCTTCAGATTCTGTATATACTAATACTGACATAAAATTTTTATTTAAAAATTTTTCCTGAACCTGCCTGCGGAAGGCAGGCTAGCTTCAGGAACTGTTTATTGTTTTGTTTATAATCCTATCTCGAATTGTCGGGAGCTTCAGGATCTATTTAAACATTTTATTTTTTTTAAAAGATTCCGAACTTAATTCGGAATGATTTAGTCAAAGATTAAATCACCTTAGCTTCGTTATGAAGTAGGTTTATTAACTCTTCTACAGTATCAACCAATTTTACTGCTCCTTTTGCTTCTGGTTTTGTGAAACTAGAAATTTGAGTTTCAGAATTGGTGTCAATAGGTTCTTTAACATGTAGTGGTTTTGAACGCGCTTGCATAATTCCTCTCATATTTGGTATGCGAAGATCTGCTTCTTGTACAATTCCTTTTTGTCCGCCAACCACTAATGGAAGAGTTGTGTTGATCACTTCTTTCCCTCCATCAATTTCTCTAGTAGCTGTAGCATTATCTCCCTCAACTTCTAACCCAATACACATATTTACAAAATTAGCTCCAGTAAGTTTTGCAACCATTCCTGGAACCATTCCGCCGTTATAATCTAACGATTCACGACCTCCTATTATTAAATCGTAACCACTTTCTTTAACTACATTGGCTATTTGTTTTGCGACAAAATACCCGTCGGTAGCGGGCGTATTTACTCTAATTGCTTCATCAGCGCCAATTGCTAATGCTTTTCTAAGAGTTGGCTCTGTTTCTGGGCCACCAACATTAATAACGTGAACCGAAGCACCTTGTTTTTCTTTAAACCACATAGCGCGAGTTAGACCAAATTCATCATTAGGGTTGATAACAAATTGAACCCCGTTGGTGTCAAATTTTGTATCTCCGTCTGTAAAATTAATCTTTGAAGTAGTGTCTGGTACGTGACTTATACACACTAATATTTTCATAGCTTATATTTTATTTTTTTGAATAATTTTTAATGAAATAGGAAGTGTTTTTAGCTTCAGATTTCGAGGAACAAATATAGTTATATTTTTAGGTTTTTTACTATGCATGCATAATAAATTTCGTTAAATCTTCAGAAAAAATAGCAAGCCAGATATAAATAATAGTATTTTTGCCTTTCCTAAGAAATTAAGGAAAATTATTGTGTAATTAATGAAAACTGTTTTCGAACAGACTATTGATAAAATAAGGAATTATTTATGAAGACAATTCAGTTTAGAGAAGCCATTTGTGAAGCAATGAGTGAAGAGATGCGCCGCGATGAAAGTATTTACTTAATGGGGGAAGAGGTTGCAGAATACAACGGAGCTTACAAAGCGAGTAAGGGAATGCTAGATGAGTTTGGAGAAATGCGTGTAATAGATACTCCAATATCTGAACTTGGTTTTTCTGGAATTGGTGTAGGTTCTGCAATGAATGGCAATCGTCCTATCATTGAATTTATGACATTTAATTTCTCATTGGTTGGGATTGATCAAATTATAAACAACGCTGCAAAAATGCGTCAAATGAGTGGTGGTCAATTTAATATCCCTATTGTTTTTAGAGGACCTACTGGTTCTGCGGGGCAATTGGCAGCAACACATTCTCAGGCTTTCGAAAGTTGGTTTGCTAATTGTCCAGGTTTAAAAGTGGTAGTGCCGAGTAATCCTAAAGATGCTAAAGGACTTTTAAAAAGTGCGATTAGAGATAATGATCCAGTAATATTTATGGAAAGTGAGCAGATGTATGGAGATAAAGGCGAAGTGCCAGAAGGTGAATATTTAATTCCGTTAGGAGTTGCCGATGTAAAACGAAAAGGAAGTGATGTAACCATTGTATCCTTCGGAAAAATAATAAAAGAAGCTTATAAAGCCGCAGATGTACTTGCGGAAGAAGGAATAGAATGTGAGATTATCGACTTAAGAACGGTGCGTCCAATGGATCATCAAACAATTTTAGATTCGGTTAAAAAAACAAACCGATTAGTAATCTTAGAAGAAGCATGGCCTTTTGGTAATGTCGCTACTGAAATTACGTACCAAGTGCAAGAGCAAGCATTTGATTATTTAGATGCCCCAATTATTAAAATAAACACTGCAGATACACCTGCACCTTTTTCGCCTGTTCTTTTAGCAGAATGGCTTCCTAATAGTGAGGATGTAATAAAAGCTGTTAAAAAAGTGTTATATAAGTAATCAAAAAACCGCTTTAATAGTAGACACCTTGATACTTTTTCAATGAAGAAAATTTTATTTTTATTATTGATGACATTGCCTTTTTTGAGCTTTTCTCAAACAAAGGTGAGTGGTGTAATTAAGGATGATTTTGGCGAACCTGTTGCATTTGCAAATGTTGTTTTTAAAGATTCTTACGAGGGAACCATTTCTAATGAAAATGGACGTTTCTATTTAGAGAGTGATAAAGAGTATACAACGGTTGTTTTTTCATTTATTGGTTATGGAACATTAGAAATAGAACTCACCAAAAGAAGTACTTATAAAATGGAAATTACTTTAAAAGAGGAGTCTGCAGCCTTAGATGAAGTAGTTATTTTTTCAGGAAAACAATCTAAAAAAAATAATCCAGCAATAGATATTCTTCGTAAAATATGGAAAAATCGTCGTGAAAATGGTGTGAAGATGTTTGACCAATACACCTATGATAAATACGAAAAGCTTGAATTTGATTTAAACACTATTGATAGTGCATTAATGAAGAACCGGACCTTTAGAGGTATGGAGTTTGTTTTTGATCAAGTGGATACTTCACGTATTACAGGAAACACCTACTTGCCTATATTTATTAATGAAGCGTATTCTAAAGTGTATGGTGATAATAACTATAAAAAAGAAATAGAGGTATTAGAAGGAAATAAAAATTCAGGCTTCGAAAACAACCAAACATTAATTGAATTTGTAAAAGATCTGTATGCAGAATTTGATATATACGATAATCATTTAAAGTTTTTTGATGTAGCCTTTACAAGTCCGCTTTCTAAAACTGGAATTAACGTATATAATTATGTGTTACTGGATAGTGCATATATAGGAGATAAATGGTGTTATAACATAGTATACTACCCTAGACGCAAAAACGAACTTACTTTTAAAGGAGATTTTTGGGTAAACGATACTACTTGGGCTGTTAAAGAAATTAATCTTCAGGCAACTAAAAGTGCCAATTTAAACTGGGTTCGAGAAATTTATATAGAGCAAGAATTTGATGTACTAAACGATTCTGTTTTTCTAATTACTCGCGATTATATGCTGAGTGATTTTAGTTTCAGAAAAAAAGAGGAAGCCCACGGGATGTATGGTAAAAGAACCACCCTTTTTGATAACTATAAATTTGATGTTCCTAAAGACGAGAAATTTTATAAGGAAAATGTTGATCCTTATGAGTATGAAGTATATAATCGTCCTGATGAGTTTTGGGATGAACGTAGAATGGAAGCTCTCAGCAAAGATGAAAAAGGGATTTATAAAATGCTGGATACTCTAAAAAATGTTCCTCGTTTTAAAAATTTATATACGTTAGGAGCAATGTTTGCGAGTGGTTATTACGAATTAAGAAATTTTGACGCAGGACCCGTATATTCAGTTTTTGGCTATAATGAAGCTGAAGGGTTTAGAATTAGATTAGGGGGAAGAACTTATTTTACATCTAACGACCCATGGCGTGCTGAAGGGTTTGTAGCTTATGGCATTAAAGATGAACGTATAAAATATGGCTTGTCTGGGAAGGTGTTGTTAAATAGAAAGTCTAGGTTTATTCTTTTTGGAGGATTCAGAAAAGATGTAGAACAAACAGGAGCAAGTTTGACAAATAGTAAGGATGTGTTAGGAAGAAATCGAGCATCTTCTGCGTTGATAACCGTGGGGTCAAACGATAAACTTACCCGAATTAATCTAGGAACACTCGGCTTTGAAATGGAGACTGCAAAGAACTTAAGGTTTCGAGTATTGGGGTCGTATAGAACTTTAAAATCTGCTACAGATACGTTTAGTTTGGATTATATAGACGAAAATGGAGAAATCCAGTCTGAAATAAATCAACCCGAACTAGAATTCGGAATTAATTATTCGCCAAGGAAACGAACCTCTGGATATGGAGTTGAAAGAAGCACGGTTAACAACGGAAATTTTCCTGAATTTTTTGCTGGCTATACCTTTGGAATAAAAGACTTCTTAAATGGAGATTTTGAATACCACAGAATTCAAGCACTCTATACGCAACCGTGGAATGTTGGAGGGCTGGGGAGATTATACACCACCATTGAAGTTGGGAAAATTTATGGAACAGTACCTTTAGGACTCTTAAGTCCAATACCGGGAAATCAAACCTTGTTTAGCACCTATAATACTTTCACCCAATTAGATTATTATGAGTTTGTGAGTGATACCTATGCTTCCTTTCATTTAAAGCATAATTTTGGAGGACGCCTCTTTGGGCGTATTCCTTTAATAAGAGAGCTAAACCTTCGGGAAATAGTTGGTTTTAGAGCTATATATGGTGAACTTTCTGAAACAAACAACTCCATTAATATAGGAGTAGATGGTCAGCCTATTAGTTATTTAGCACCTGAAGATATTTATTGGGAGTGGAGTGCAGGAGTAGGAAATATATTTAAAATATTTGCCATACAACTTAATTTTCGAGGAAACTATAGAGACCTTCCGGGTGCTAGAAAATTTGGTGTTACAGGAAGATTTAGCTTTTCGTTTTAAGGCGTCCAGTAACCAGTAACTTAGCTCTTTATAATTAGTTTTATAAGGGGTTTTTTATTTCCTATGATTTTGTTACTTTTGCCCGACTTAATAATAAAACAAAACAAAATGGAATCAATGATGATTTATATGCCAATTGTAGCTGCCTTAATAGGATTAGCTTATATGATGGTCAAAAAGTCTTGGGTAATGAAACAAGATGCAGGTGATGGTAAAATGAAAGAAATTTCAGATCACATTTACGAAGGAGCCTTAGCTTTTCTAAATGCTGAATATAAATTACTAGCAATATTTGTAGTAATCGTAAGTATTGCACTTGCAGTAGTTTCAATGGTGGTTCCATCTACTCATTGGTTAATTGTAATCGCTTTTATATTTGGTGCATTTTTCTCTGCTTTGGCAGGAAATATGGGGATGAAAATTGCCACAAAAACTAATGTAAGAACTACACAAGCAGCAAAAACTAGTTTGCCAAATGCATTAAAAGTTTCTTTTGGTGGTGGTACGGTAATGGGACTGGGTGTTGCTGGATTAGCAGTACTAGGATTAACAGTGTTCTTCATTGTTTTTTACAATATATTTATGGGAGGGGAATGGACCTCTGTTAGTGATATGACAGTTGTTCTAGAAACCTTAGCTGGTTTCTCATTAGGAGCTGAATCAATCGCATTATTCGCAAGAGTAGGTGGAGGTATTTATACCAAAGCAGCAGATGTTGGTGCAGATTTAGTAGGTAAAGTAGAAGCAGGTATTCCAGAAGATGATCCTCGTAATCCTGCAACTATTGCAGATAATGTTGGTGATAATGTAGGTGATGTTGCTGGAATGGGAGCCGATTTATTTGGTTCGTATGTAGCAACTGTTTTAGCGGCAATGGTTTTGGGTAACTATATTATTCGTGATATGGGAGGAAGTATTCAGGATGCTTTTGGCGGAATGGGACCCATCCTTTTACCTATGTCTATCGCAGGTGTTGGTATTATCATTTCATTAATAGGAACCATGTTAGTTGGTATTAAAGATAACGATGCAAAAGAGTCTAAAGTAATGGGCGCTTTAAATAAAGGAAATATTACTGCCATTATTATGGTTGCAATAGCAAGTTACTTTTTAGTAAATTGGATGTTACCAGAAACAATGATGATGCATTTCTTTGGTGAAGGATTAATTGAGATAACTGCAATGAGAGTTTTCTGGGCAACCATTGTCGGATTAATTGTTGGTGGAGGTATTTCTGCAGTAACTGAATATTATACAGGATTGGGTAAAAAACCAATTATGAATATAGTTCAAAAATCGGCAACTGGTGCAGGAACAAATATTATTGCAGGTTTGGCAACAGGAATGATTTCTACATTTCCAACTGTAATTTTATTTGCTGCAGCAATCTGGTCATCATATGCGTTGGCAGGATTTTACGGAGTAGCAATGGCTGCTTCAGCAATGATGGCAACAACAGCTATGCAATTAGCGATTGATGCTTTTGGACCTATTGCAGATAATGCAGGAGGTATTGCTGAAATGAGTGAGCAAGATCCAATCGTAAGAGAACGTACAGATATATTAGATTCAGTTGGAAATACAACTGCTGCAACTGGAAAAGGATTTGCAATTGCTTCTGCTGCTTTAACAGCTTTAGCATTATTTGCTGCTTATGTAACTTTTACAGGAATTGAAGGAATAAACATTTTTAAAGCACCCGTATTAGCCATGTTATTTATTGGTGGTATGGTGCCAGTGGTTTTTTCTGCATTAGCAATGAACGCTGTTGGAAAAGCTGCAATGGAAATGGTATACGAAGTTCGTCGTCAGTTTAAAGAGATTCCAGGAATTATGGAAGGAACTGGGAAACCAGAATACGATAAATGTGTAGCGATATCTACGGAAGCTTCGTTAAGAGAAATGGTACTTCCAGGACTATTAACTATTGGTTTTCCTTTAGTAATTACATTCTTGCCAATGGCATTTGGGATGGATAATATGATCATAGCAGAAATGTTAGGTGGTTATATGGCTGGAGTTACCGTAAGTGGTGTGCTTTGGGCAATTTTCCAAAACAATGCTGGTGGAGCTTGGGATAATGCTAAAAAATCTTTTGAAGCGGGTGTAATGATTAATGGTGAAATGACTCACAAAGGTTCTGCTGCTCACGAAGCTGCGATTACTGGAGATACGGTTGGTGATCCATTTAAAGATACTTCAGGGCCATCTATGAATATTCTTATTAAGGTTACTTGTTTAATTGGGTTGGTAATTGCACCAATCTTAGGAGAAGGTCATTCTGCTGAAGGTCATGAAATGACAAATGAAACAGAATTACATATGGCAGGTGACCATGAAGTTACAAAAAATATTTCTGTTGAAATGACCTCTGAAGGAGATCAAACGATTGCAACGGTAACAACGGTGACTACTGAAAATGGAAAAGAAACTAAAGAAGTAAAATCTTTTAGAGGAACAGAAGCTGAAGTAAAAGCACAACTTGCTGAAATGGAAGGTGTAGAGGTAGTTGTTGATAAAGTTGCCAAAAGCGATGTTTCAGAATTACAAGGAGCTTGGTTATTAGATTCAGATCACTCATTTGTAGATTTTTCAATTAGACATATTGTTTCTAAAGCGAAAGGAAGTTTTAACGAAATTGAAGGAGAAGTAAATTTTTCTGAAGAAAACTCAACAATGAATATTACCATTGCTGTTAACTCAATTAATACTTCAAAAGAGAAAAGAGATACACACTTAAAATCTGATGAGTATTTTGATGCGGCTAAATACCCGACCATCACTTTTGTTTCAAAAAGTATGACAAAGACTGTGGACGGAATGGTAGTAGTAGGAGATTTAACCATTAAAGATGTTACTAAAGAAGTTGAATTGCCCTTAACTTACCTAGGTAAAGAAGATACTCCTTGGGGATTCCCATCTGCTGCATTTGAAGGCGGAGTTACTATTGATAGAGCTGAGTTTCACGTTGGTGAGGCTGGCGGAATGTTAGGAGATGAGGTAACTATCGATTTTTCTTTTGAGTTGAATCCAAAAGATAAGTAGTAGAAAAATACTATAAAAAAGCCTGCTAGAATTAATTTTCTAGCAGGCTTTTTTGTTTAAAGAATTTTGTTGATTGATACTCGGTAATTGTGTAGAGTCAAAACTAAAACAACCCGTGAATCTCAGCATCAATTTTATTAATAACTTCTCCCAAATCTTCAGGATTATCTACAAAATCTATATTGTCAACATCAAGAATAATAAGGTTGCCTTTATCATATTTATGTATCCAAGCCTCATAGCGTTCGTTCAATCTGCTTAAATATTCAATACTAATAGAGTTTTCGTATTCTCTCCCGCGTTTGTGTATTTGCCCAACTAAATTAGGAATAGAACTTCGTAGATAAATAAGCAAGTCTGGTGCCTCGGTAACGCTTTCCATTAAATCGAATAATGACCTGTAATTTTCATAATCACGATTGGTCATTAAGCCCATAGCGTGAAGGTTGGGAGCAAAAATAAAAGCATCTTCGTAAATGGTTCTATCTTGAATAATAGTTCTTTTATCTCTTCTTATATCTAGAATTTGTCTAAAACGACTGTTCAAAAAATAAACCTGAAGGTTAAAAGACCAGCGTTCCATTTTATTATAAAAATCGTCTAAATACGGGTTATCTTCTACATCTTCATATTGCGCTTTCCATTTATAATGCTTGGCTAAAAGTTTTGTTAGCGTAGTTTTTCCTGATCCTATATTTCCTGCGATGGCAACGTGCATAAAGTAATTACTTAGGGAGTGTTAATGTAAATTTGTGTACTTCTTTTCCGTCATAAATATAAAGGAAATCTTGCGTAAGCTGCAAATCTTTTATAGTTATTTCGGGAGTTTTTATTTTTGAGATATCTCGAGTCTCTTTATCGATGTAATACAACTCATTGTCTTTTTTCGCAATGAGATTCTCGTTTAACTGTACTATTTTCTGAAAACCTTCATTGTTTATTTCGGCAATAACACTTCCGTAGATATTATAAGCTCTAATTTTTTCTTCTGTAAGCACAAAACAATAATTGTAATTACTAACTTGTGACAATATTTCACCGTTGATGGGTTGCGAAACTAAAACTTTATTGTTAGATCGATAATTATACGATTCTAATTGTTGAGAATCTATATTAAAAATCCACAAACTATTATTTGCAGCCAAGGTTGCTGTACTAGTATTAATAAATTCTAAAAGAGTATTAAAATTGATTCGTTCAGTTTCAGCTAGTTTATTATCTAGTAAAACTACCGTATTAAAATCATGATAATAGACCGCAATATTCATTGGATTTATAATATCTACCGAATAAATTTCACCTAACTGAAAATCTTTAAAGTTGAGTAAGTTATTTTCAGATTCTTTATAAAGTACTTGATCTTTAATATAAAAAAGTTCATCGAAAGAGTTTATTCCTATAAAAACATCGGCATTTAAATCTGTTTGTTCAACAAGAGATAACTCCTGCGACCAAGTAAGTATTGGGAATATAAATATGAGTAGGAATGTTTTCAACATGATTGACAAGGTACGGAAAACAAATATTCCTGAGAAGGAAGGAATCTTATCAATTTATTTATTCTGAAATTATAACTGTCAATCATGAGATTCCTGCCTTCGCAGGAATTTGTCAACAAATCAATTTATAACCATAACCCCTCACATTCATAATCTGAACAGTCTCATCGTGTTTTAACTTTTTCCGAAGTTTAGTGATAAAAACATCCATACTTCTTCCACTAAAGAAGTCGTCGTTATTCCAAAGTTTTTTAAGAATATAGGAACGATCTAGCACTTCATTTTTAGTAGTGGAGTTACTACATTTGATGAGACAGAAATTAAATGTTGGGTAGAAATTTCCACTTCTCGCATGTTTACTCTACCCGATAAATACAAATATTTATTAAGTACATCTCCATGTCGGTTTTCTTCAGCAGTCCAAGCTCTTATCCATTTTGCCCAACCATTATCAGGGTCTTGTTCTACTCCATTTAGGTTTAATAGCCAAGATTCGTAGGTTGGTAAAGCTTCTTCGGTAATGGTATCACCAACCATACACACCCAGAAATCATCGTCAAATTCTTTTCCTAATTCTTGAAATTCTTTTACTTCTTCAGTAAAATTATCTCTCTGTGGATTTGGCAAAAAATCTGAAGGCTGCCAAATAGTATCTATGGGGATTAAAAACTTATCTACAAACTCGTTGATGTTTTTACCAAGGGTTTGCATTACTTCTTTTCTTATATTTTCTACAGACATAATTAGTGATTAATTGTGTTGCAATATACCTTTATGAGTTATATTAAACTAATACTTTTTGCCAACTGTTTATTGAATATATACGGCAATCATTAGTTAAAGGTCATTAACGAAGAAAGTATTTTACACCAAACCAGTAAACCCTAAAAAAGCCAAAGATAATAGGCCTGCTACTAATAAATTTATAGGGACTCCCTTCATTCCTTCAGGGATATTGGCTAGTTCTAAATGTTCGCGGATACTAGCAAAAACTATTAATGCCAATGCAAATCCAATGGAATGAGAAATGGCAAAAAAGACTGCTTTTAGTAAGCTGGCATTTTCTAACCCCAACGCTAAAATTGCTACACCTAAAACCGCACAATTGGTAGTTATTAAAGGCAAGAAAACGCCTAAGGCTTGGTATAATGGCGGACTTGCTTTTTTTAAGATTATTTCAACCATTTGAACTAAAGCGGCAATTACTAAAATAAAAGTGATGGTTCTTAAATAATCTAGGCCTGCGGGAACCAACACATATTGATGTAGTAGGTAGGTTGCCATAGTTGCGATAGTCATTACAAATAAAACTGCTCCAGACATCCCTATCGAGGTTGATACTTTACTGGAAACTCCTAAAAAAGGGCAAATCCCTAAAAACTGAGAAAGCACAATGTTGTTTACGAAAACAGCCGCTATTAGTATGATGATATAATCCATTAGGTGGTTGTTTTAATTGAAATCTTGTTAAACATTACGGCTAAATAGGCAAGGGCAATAAAAGCTCCCGGAGGTAGTATAAAAAGAATAAAAGTACTGGTATCTTCTGAAACAAATTTGAAATCGAATAAGCTTCCGTTACCTAGAATTTCGCGAGTGGCACCTAATAATGTTAATGCAATTACAAACCCTATTCCCATCCCTAAAGCATCTACAATCGAAGACCATAGATTGTTTTTTGAAGCAAATGCTTCAGCTCTTCCTAATATTAAACAGTTTACTACAATTAGTGGAATAAAGATTCCTAGTTGCTCGTATAAAAATGGGATAAATGCTTCCAAAACCATTTCAACAATAGTTACAAACGATGCGATGATGATTATAAATGCAGGGATTCGTACTTTACTAGGGATTTGAGTTTTTACCAAAGACACCACAATATTCGACATTACTAATACAAACATTGTGGCGATTCCCATTCCTAGTCCGTTAAAAGCAGATGAGGTAACTCCTAAGGTTGGGCACATCCCTAAAAGCATTACGAAAACGGGATTTTCTTTAATGATTCCTTTCAAGAAATTTTGGGTTTGATTTATAGTTTCAGCCATAATTCTTAGTTATTAAATCCTTTATTGTTTTTCACAAATTCATCATACGCTATTTGAACAGCGTCTCCAAAGGCACGAGAAGTAATGGTTGCACCTGTTAAGGCATCTACCTCACCACCATCCTTGGTTACTTTTATATTAAATGTAGATGGATTTTTATTTCTGAATTGTTTCAAAAACTTTTTTCCTTTTATTTTTGTTCCCAATCCGGGTGTCTCTTTTTGCTCGAGTACAACAATATTTTGAATTTCCCCATTAGAATTAAAACCTACCATAATTTTAATTAAACCACTAAACCCTTTATCTGTAATTCCGATAATGGCGGCTCCCACAAATTCCTTTTTTAAATAGGCGGGAAATATCTCGATACTATCTTTTGCTTTTTCAGGTTTTATTTTCTGAACATCGGCAACAGGGTTGTTATCAAATTCTGGCAGCACCAATTTTAAGGCATTTACTTTTCGTTCTAACTTTGCTTCAGCTATTGGTCCAACGGTTAAGTCGTTAATATATCCCAGAGCGAAACCAGAAATAATGGTAATTACAACTAATGAAATCACCATATTAAAAAATGTATCTTTCTTTTTAGACATAGCTACACAATTTTGGATTTGATTTTTGAACCGAATCTTCTAGGTTTAAAATAAGTATTGATGAGTGGTACAAAAGCATTCATTATTAAAATGGCGAATGAAATACCTTCAGGATATGCGCCATACAACCGAATAACTATTGTTATAATCGCAATACCAATTGCAAAAATTACCATTCCTTTTTTGGTCATGGGGCTTGTCACTAAATCGGTTGCCATAAAAAACGCTCCTAATAAAGCACCCCCTGACAAAATATGAATCAACGGACTCGCATATTGTTCAGGATTAATCAACCAAAATATTCCAGTCATAACCGCTATTGTTACTAGCATTGTTACGGGGATATGCCAGGTAATTACTTTTCTAAAGATTAAGTAGATTCCACCAAGAAGGATGGCAAGTGCAGACATTTCGCCTAAAGAACCTCCTGTTATTCCTAGGAACATGTCTAAGACTGAAGGGATTTTAGCTCCAATTTCTGACATGGTTTCACCAAACTGAAGTCCTTCTTTTATAATTCCTAAAGGAGTAGCTCCAGAAATAGCATCTACTATTTTGGTGTTATTTTCAACTGCTGTTGGCCACATCGTCATTTGTACAGGAAACGAAACCAATAAAAAAACACGCCCTACCAAAGCGGGATTAAATATGTTGAATCCCAATCCGCCAAAAGACATTTTAGCAACGCCAATTGCTACTAAACTACCTACGACAATCATCCAAATGGGTAATCCTGAAGGCAGGTTAAAGGCTAGTAATATTCCCGTGATTATGGCAGAGCCATCAGTAATAGTTACTTCGGTTTTCAATAAAAATTTCTGAATGATATATTCAAATAATAAACAAGAAGCGACTGCTACAGCTGTAACCACTAATGCTCCAATTCCAAACACATACAACGAAACTAAGAATGTAGGAATTAATGCAATTACAACATCATACATTAGTTTTTTTGAAGTCCTATCTGAATGAATATGAGGTGAAGCCGAAATGATAATAGGTTTACTCATCTTAATTTTTTGAGGTTTCTAATTTTTTAATAATACTTTTTCCGAAGCGTATATAATCCAGTAATGGTCTATGCGAAGGACAAACATAACTACACGAACCACATTCTATGCAAGTCATAATATCTTCAATTGCAGCTTTTTCATAAAATCCTTTTTCAGCTAAATTCATTAACAAATGAGGCTCTAATCCCATTGGGCACACAAAAACACATTCGCCACAACGAATACAATTTTCAGCTTTTCCTCTACTTGCTTCCTCTTCAGAAATTACTAAAATTCCAGAAGTTCCTTTAGTAACAGGAACCTCAGTGTTTTTTATGGCTTTACCCATCATAGGACCTCCGTTTACTAGTTTTCGAGTTCCTTCGGGTAAACCACCTACTTCGGCAATTAAACCTTTTATGGGTGTTCCAATTTTTACCCAGAAGTTGGAAGCATTTTCTACATTCTTTCCCGTAACGGTTACCACACGTTCAATTAATGGTTTGTTATGCTGAATGGCTTCATAAATTGCAAATATGGTTCCTACGTTATGTACTATGACACCTACTTCTAATGGCAACCCATTTATAGGAACCTCTCTGTTTAACAATGCACTTATTAATTGTTTTTCACTCCCTTGAGGGTATTTCACTTTTAAAGCAGCTACTTGAATTTTTGGATGGTTCTGTACCGCTTTTTTTAGCACTTTTATGGCATCTTTTTTATTGTTTTCGATACCAATAATTGCCTTGTCAATGTTCAAAGCGAATAATAATATCTCGATACCCACAATAATTTCATCATATTTTTCGAGCATCAAACGATGGTCTGCGGTTAAATAGGGTTCACATTCAATACCGTTGATGATGAGGTGATCTATTTTTATACCTTCTTTAATCGCTAATTTTACATGGGAAGGGAAGGTGGCACCTCCCAAACCAACGATACCAGAGTCATTGATATGTTGTAGGATTTCTTTGGGAGTTAATTCAATTTCTCTTTTTAGGGGGTATTCTATTTCTTCAAAATTGGTTGGATTTTTGGCATCGGTCCTAATAACAATACATTGTGTTTTATAACCACTGCTATCTATAATTTTATCCAGTTTGGTAACGGTTCCTGCAACAGGTGAATGGATATTTGAAGAAACAAAACCACCAGATTTTGCAATTACCTGACCAATTATTACTTTGTCTTTTCGCTCCACAATTATTTCGGCAGGGATTCCAATATGTTGTGCTATGGGGACATTAACTAGTTTTGGGGTAGGAAGTCTTCGTATCTTTTTTGAAGAAGTGAGTTTATTTTCTGGAGGATGAATTCCTCCTAATGAGAAGGTTTTAAGCATCCGTCTTTTTATTTATAGGTTCAACAATAGGGGCTCTTTTAGCTATGGTTTTCTTCTTTTTCTTATCAACTACTTTTTTTTCTTTTCTGGGAGGAAAATTAGTTTCGATGATAGAATCTGTAGGGCAAACATCTACACACTTTCTGCATAAGGTACAAAGCAAAGGATCTATATAGGCTAGATTATCGGTCATAGTAATGGCGTCTTTAGGACAAATATCATCACATTTAGAGCAGCCTATACACGCAACAGCACATGCTTTTTTTGCGATACCTGCTTTGTCTTCGTTTAAACAACCAACAAATATTTTTAAATCTCGTTTGTGTTTTGGATGCATTTCTAGAATGTCTCTTGGGCAGGCTTTTACACAGGCTTCACAAGAGGTGCATTTGTCGGTGATAATTACAGGTAATCCTGTGACTTCATCCATATACATTGCATCAAAATCACATACTTTTACGCAATCTCCATCACCTAAACAACCGTATTGGCAATCGGTTTCTCCTCCATAAACCAAAGCAGAAATGGCACATGTTCTTGGTCCTTGGTATTCTGTTGTTTTTGGGCGTACCTCACAACTTCCTTGGCATAATAGAACGGCTACTGTTGGGTCTTTTTCGCCAACTTCCTTATCTAGGGTTTTAGCCACTAATTTCATGACATCGTTTCCGCCCACAGGACAAAATAAATCTGAAATATCTTCAGTAGTAACTAATTTTTCAGCAAACGATTTACAACCAGGAGAACCACAACCTGCACAGTTAGCTCCTGGTAAAATTTTATCTACTTCGGCAATAAGAGGGTTTTCATACACATAAAACTTTTTGGAAACAAAGTAGAGTATGATAGCAGCAATACTTCCTAAAGAAACCAATAACAATACGCTATGTAAAACGGAATCAGTCATC
>JAUVAS010000014.1 GCA_030591585.1 Flavobacterium sp.
CCATCCATTCCTTTTTCTTGAAATACATTTTTAGCTGCATTCAATATTACAGTTTCTGTATTTTCATCTTTATTTTTCATGTAATTAACTATATAGTTTAACCATTTGGTTGACAAAAGTAATTATAAATGTTTTATAAAAAAATGTTTATAGTTTTTTAATTAAAATTTAACAATAAAAGTTATAGTTAAAACGATTGAATTAAAAACAACAATCAGTGCACTGGCATATAAACAGGGTGTTTGTAGAATTATAGTCTCCCCAGTTTAATTATTTTTCCTGCTCTTAAAACAGTTACTTGAATTTTTCCGCTTTCAGATTTTTGCTCCATTGAATTCGCAATTTGAAGAAATACCTCATCAGATTCCTCAATTTTAATTCCGTTAATAGCGAGTACTATATCACCACCAACCCATATTTCTTGCCCTTCAAAAGTCATTTTTACATCGCCACCTTTAAGTCCAATTACTCCAAGAGGAGAAGAAAAAACCACCTTTTGAACTATAAATCCAGTTTTTTGAGGTAGGTTAAAAATCTGTGACATTTTACCGGTTAAAGGAATCAATTCTACTCCACTCCAAAAATGCTTTTTCTCTAAAAGTAATTTCCTGGTTAAATTTGAAGTGGTTGCAAACCCAATACCCTCAAAACCTCCAGATTTTGTTAAAATATTGCTTACAATACCAATCACTTCACCTTGAATATTAAACATAGGTCCTCCAGAATTACCAGTGTTTATTGCAGCATCTGTTTGAATGTATTCAGATTTTGTAAACGGATTCTTATCTTGCACATTTCTTTTAAAACCACTCACATAGCCAGAAGAAAAGGAATGTCCTAGTCCGAAAGGAGCACCAACGACAAAAATTTGTGATCCAATTTTAGCCTTATCTGAATTTCCTAATTTTACAAAAACTGCATTTTTTCTTGGATATAAAAGCTCTATTAAAGCAACATCTGCAATGTTATAAGAAGATATTACATTGGCAGGAATTATCTCACCATCTAAAAATTTTACAGTTACTTTTTCAGCAATTTGTACCACATGTGCTGCCGTAATTATTTGTGTATCAGAAATCATAAATCCAGATCCCAAACCTCCAGAAGTTACTGCTTTACTACTGGATCCATAGCTTACAATTTCTTTTTGCTCGGTTAAAATCTCTACTACCGCTGGGTTTACTTTTTCATAGATTGTAGATAAATCTTGAGATTGAATGCTTAGCGTTAAAAGTAAAAACGATACTAGAATGTAATATTTCATGGGGTAAATAATAATGTATAAAACGTAAAATTAATCTAATTAAAACTTCCAGGCAACAAATCTACTTTTCTTGTTGCCTTGCGACATATTGATCGTTTTTCTGGTAACTTTTAGCTTGTCTAATTGTTTATATATTTTTTTTAAGTTCTCTTTTTTAGAAACCAATGTAGTAAACCAACCTACCTGATTTTTAAAGGTTATACTTTGTTTTATCATTCTTTTAATAAACAATGCTTCGCCGCCGTTGCACCATAATTCGTTGGCCTGACCACCAAAATTTAAAACAATTTCTTTTTTTGTTTGGTACGGTTGGTCTTCTTGCCGAAGATTTCGAAGTTTCTTCAATGTTCCTTTGCTTGCTTCTTCTTCCGAAGTATGAAAAGGAGGATTGCACATGGTAAAATTGAAGTATTCATCTTTCTTAATAATCCCTTCAAAAATATTTGCATTACTTTTTTGATGCCGAATCTCGATATGATTCTTTAATTTTTCTGAAGCGCTACCATTTTTCGTAGCTGAATGAATGGCATTTTCATCAATATCAACCCCAACCATATTCCAAGTATAAATCTGAGATCCTAAAATAGGGTAGATACAGTTAGCTCCTACACCTATATCTAATCCTTTAACAGGAGTTGTAATTTTTTCTTCAGAAAGTAAGTCGGCTATATAATGAATATAATCTGCTCTACCTGGAATAGGAGGGCAGAGGTAATTTGAAGGGATGCTCCAGTTAGTAACTTCGTAATGCTGTTTAAGCAGGGCTTTATTTAGCTGAAGAACAGCGTCACTTATTGAGAAGTCGATGGTTTCTGTACCATGGTTGTTTATAAAAACAAAGGGAGCAAGATCTGGATTTACGTTGATTAATAAATCGAAATTATACGGATTGTTATGTAGATTGTTTGGATGCAAAATTAATAGTTTAATGTTATGTGATTAGTTTATCTTATAAAAATCTACTTTACCTGTACCTAAATTATAGTATGCAGGGATAATTTTAATCGAGCCATTGTCTAAAGCTTCTTTTAAAATTGTAGACTTGTTTTTTAAATCGTTTACAGTAAGTTCAGCATTTTTCTTTACAATATCATCTATAGTAGCGTCTTTTTTACATGCTGAAATAGCGGGTGTTATATGAGCTAGTAAATGATTTAAGTTTGTGCCATTATCTCCTCCATCAATGGCAGATGAAACTGCTCCACAGTTTTCATGTCCCATAACTACAATTAGTTTAGATTCCATATTGACTACTGCATATTCAATGCTAGCAATAGTAGAACTATTAGCGATATTTCCAGCTACTCTTACTGTAAATAATTCGCCTAATCCAGTGTCAAATATAAATTCTGGTACAACTCTACTATCAGAACAATTTAATATAATAGCAAAAGGGTTTTGTCCAGATAGCAATGATTCTCTTCTTTTGCTATCTTGTAATTTACCCTCTAATAAGTCTGCTACAAATCGAGTATTCCCGTTAATCAACCTAGCTAAAATTTCTTGTATTTTCATTTTATAAAATTACTAAAATTGTTGAAATAGTATCCAATTAAGTTCCCGCTTAAATAATCTTTTAATAAAGCAATAGAACTGAATAATTTTGTTTAAAAGGAGACTATTCAGTTATTTTTTTAGCGATGGGAAAAGAATATAAAACAAATTTATAACCCCAATTTATCCAAAGTGTTTTTTGGCACCCCATCTTTATGCAACGTAATGCTAATCGTTTTTAACTTTACATAAGCTTCACTAAAATACACATAGCCATCAAACTTAGTCCGTTTGGCATCGGTACCCCAACTGTTTTTTACTTTGTAATAGGTATTGCCATTTTGGTCTTTTACGGTTCCTGTAATGTGCATTAAATGGTCGTCTGTGGTTTTAAAGTTTTCAAATTCTTGTTGACGGTATTCCTGTGTCACTTCCATCTCAGGATAAATACTATGCAAGGCTTTCAAATTGTTTAAAGGGTTAGAAGGCATTACCGCAACACCATCTTTAGACGAGAATGTTTTTTCACTTACATCACAATCTAGCTCCACCGTATACCCATTGTCAAGAGCGTGATTTATTACCTCAACCAATTCATTAATAGGGATATTATAAAAACTACCATTACTAAAGTTGTCTGGGATGTTTAAAATAAATTCAGAATAAAAAGGAGCTTGAGTAAATGAAGTAATATGCACATAATCATCGGCATCTATTTTTACCATTTCAGCAAACTGAAGCGGTGTGTATTTTTTACCTTCATAAGTAAATTCGGTGATGTTCTTTCCTAAATATGAATCTAATACAGATGCAAAAGCTTCTTTCCACTTTGGACTTAATCCTCTAGTATTTTTAACATAGCCTTCTAACATAGCTGTTAATGTAGCGCTCATTTCGGCATGATTGTGTTTAGTGTTATCTCCAAACAATCCACTGTAAGCATCTATAGGAACCAGTCCAAAATCACGAACACTATTAAAAACGTCGTGTGCCAATCCGCCCTGGCTAAACTGTGCTTTTCCTTGACGCATTATATAGTTATCTGCTTTTACGGGATAGGTATTACGTACGTTATACATTTCAGAAATATCGATTCGCTTTCCTGTAAGTCTAATAATTTCAGATTCAATAAAAGAAGAAGTAGAAAAGCTCCAGCAAGTTCCAGTATTTCCCTGACTAATCACAGGTGTTGCATCTATATCAATAACATCAGCAAATTTGTATTGTTCTTGGGCAGTTAGCGTTACTGAAATAAACAGCATTACGAATAAAAAAGTAAGTTTTTGCATAGTATTTAGTTGGTTACGTTTTTTGAAAGGAAAATTAAAAAGAATCAAATTGCTATTAAAGTAATAATTTAAGTTTATGAGATTCCTGCCTACGCAGGAATTATTATCTTTACGCTAAAATACAAAATAATGAATGCTCCCAATTGGAAAACTGTTAAAAAATATACCGATATTACTTATAAAAAATGTGATGGTGTGGCACGGGTTGCCTTTAATCGTCCTGAGGTGCGAAATGCGTTCAGACCTAAAACCACCAGCGAGTTATTAGATGCATTTCACGATGCTCAAGAAGATACTTCTATTGGTGTGGTATTACTTTCTGCCGAAGGGCCTTCGTCTAAAGATGGTGTGTATAGTTTTTGTAGTGGTGGCGATCAAAAAGCACGTGGACATCAAGGCTATGTTGGCGATGATGGCTATCATAGACTTAATATTTTGGATTTACAGCGTATGATTCGCTTTATGCCAAAGGCAGTGATTTGTGTAGTGCCAGGTTGGGCGGTAGGAGGAGGGCATAGCCTTCATGTGGTTTGTGATTTAACCTTGGCGAGTAAAGAACATGCTATTTTTAAACAAACAGATGCAGATGTAACTAGTTTTGATGGTGGCTACGGAAGTGCCTATCTAGCCAAAATGGTAGGACAGAAAAAAGCCCGTGAAATCTTTTTCCTCGGAAGAAACTACAGCGCACAAGAAGCTTTCGAAATGGGAATGGTAAACGCCGTTATCCCTCATGACGAACTAGAAAACACAGCCTTTCAATGGGCACAAGAAATATTAGAAAAATCACCTACCTCCATAAAAATGCTAAAGTTTGCGATGAATCTTACCGATGACGGAATGGTAGGGCAACAAGTATTCGCAGGAGAAGCAACACGACTCGCTTATATGACAGATGAAGCCAAAGAAGGACGTGATGCCTTTTTAGAAAAACGGAAACCAAATTTTAAAAAAGAGTGGTTGCCTTAGTTTTTCTGAAGCTATCTCAATTTCGGATAATTATCTGGATCTGTTTCATGCATCATTTCATACACTTTTTCAAAAACATCTTCAACTTGAGGTTTTGAAAAATAGTCCCCATCGGTACCATAAGCTGGTCTATGAGCCTTTGCAGTTAATGTTTGTGGCTTGCTGTCTAAATGTAAATATCCATTTTGATCATCTACAATTCTTTGAATAATATATGCCGAAGCCCCTCCAGGAACATCTTCGTCTATCACTAATAACCGATTTGTTTTGGCAACACTTTTTACCATTTCGTTATTAATATCTAGTGGTAATAATGATTGTACGTCAATAATTTCTGCTTCTATTCCTACTTGTTGTAATTCTTTTGCAGCTTCTTCAACTATGCGAATGGTACTTCCGTAGGATACTAAAGTAATATCACTTCCTTCTCTAATGGTTTCAATAACTCCAATAGGAGTACGGAACTTTCCGAGGTTATTAGGTAATTTTTCTTTTAATCGGTACCCATTCAAGCATTCAATAACTATAGCAGGTTCATCTGTTTCTAAAAGAGTATTGTAGAACCCTGCTGCTTTGGTCATATTTCTAGGCACCAAAATATACATTCCTCTGAGCAAGTGAATTAATCCGCCCATTTGAGAGCCGCTGTGCCAAATGCCTTCCAGCCTGTGGCCCCGAGTACGTACAATTACAGGCGCTTTTTGTTTACCTAAAGTTCGGTATCGCAACGTTGCTAAATCATCGCTTAATATTTGAAGGCAATACAAAACATAATCTAAATATTGTACTTCTGCAATAGGGCGAAGTCCTCGCAATGCCATACCTATACCTTGACCTAAAATGGTAGCTTCTCTAATTCCTGTATCTGCAATTCTTATAGCACCGTATTTATCTTGTAAGCCCTCTAACCCTTGGTTTACATCTCCAATCTGTCCTGCATCTTCTCCAAATATTAGAACTTCTGAATGATTTTCAAGTATATGATCAAAGTTGTCACGAAGTATCACCCTTGCATCTACTTCTTCAGTATTCTCACTATAAGTTGGAAGTACTTCTGAAATAGAAGTTGCATTATTTTTGGTTTCAGAATACAAATGCGAACTAAACTTAGGTTGAATTATTTCGAAATAATTTTCAATCCATTCTTTAAGCTGTTTTTTTTCTGTGGTATTTTCTCCAATAACATAGCGTAAAGATTTTCTAGCTGCTGTAATAATGTCTTTTCTAAGTGGCTCATTATTAGAAGAAAGGTCAGAATTTAGTTTTTGTATAAATGCTTTGTTAGGACTTGAATTTGCAAGATTTTCAATAAGTAAAACCGCTTCAGCTTGTTCTTGTTTTTGAGGAGCTGTAAATGCTTTCCAAGCAGCTTTTTTGCCTTCACGAACTTTTTTTATACTGTTTTTTTCTACTTCTAAAAGTTCTTCTTCCGTAGCAAAATTATTAGCGATAATCCATTCTCGCATTTTTAAATTACAATCATATTCACGTTCCCATTCCAAGCGTTCTTTACTTTTGTAGCGTTCGTGAGATCCACTTGTAGAATGTCCTTGTGGTTGGGTTAATTCATTTACGTGGATTAAAACTGGCACATGTTCCTCTCTAGCTATTGCTCCTGCTTTTTGATAAACTTCTATTAATTTTGGATAATCCCAACCATTTACTAGAATGATTTCATACCCTTTTTCATCTTTATTACGTTGGAATCCTTTTAATATTTCTGAAATATTCTCCTTAGTAGTTTGGTGACAAGCATGTACAGAAATTCCATAATCATTATCCCAGATACTAACCACCATTGGAACTTGTAATACGCCACCAGCGTTGATGGTTTCCCAAAAATGTCCTTCACTGGTACTTGCATTACCAATGGTTCCCCAAGCTACTTCATTTCCATTTATAGAAAAATTTGATGCTATTGAAATTTTCTCATTCCTATAAATTTTTGAAGCCTGAGCTAAGCCTAATAAACGAGGCATTTGCCCAGCAGTAGGAGAGATGTCTGCACTGCTGTTTTTTAATTCTGTATGATTTTTCCAAGTGCCATCTTCATTTATGGTATGGGATGCAAAATGCCCCCCCATTTGTCGCCCTGCACTCATAGGGTCTGCATCGATAGAGGTATGTCCATACAAACCAGCAAAAAATTGTTGGATAGTTAGCTCACCAATAGCCATCATAAAAGTTTGGTCGCGGTAGTAACCACTTCTCCAATCTCCTTTTTTAAATGCCTTCGCCCACGCTAATTGTGGTACTTCTTTTCCATCACCGAAAATACCAAATTTTGCTTTTCCAGTTAGGACTTCACGACGACCCAACAAACTACATTCTCTACTGATTACTGCTATTTTGTAATCGCTGAGAATTTCAGATTTAAAATCTTCAAAAGATAATTTACCATTTGTTTGTGGGTTTGTTTGCATATAATTTTATGGTATTAAGGATTTGCAAAAGTAGTGAAAATTGAAATTTTATGCAATGGTAAATATTTTGCTTCCGAAAATAGAAAGCCATGAATGATTAGTCTTTTTTTGATGCAGCTAATCCTTTAATAATAACAAGCCTAACTAATAATATAAAAGGGAATCCATGTAATAAAGTATCAAACCAGTCCATAGGCTTCATGCCTTCTGCACCGCCAAGAATCCATGTTACTTTTCCGAAAAAATGAGGTTCAGGAAAAAATGGGGCTAAACCTAATGTAAGACATAATAAAATAACCAATCTCCAATTGTTAAAAGCGCTCATAAATTATTATTCTTTAAATTGTTAATATTCTTAAGGTTATCAATATTGTTTTCAAAACAATTAATACCACTGCCTTGAAAATAGACCAAATAGTGTACTGGGGTCTATAGTAATGATAAACCGAATTCTTTCTTCATAGCGTGATTGTCCCATTTCCCACCCCGTTGTTGAATATACTGGAAAAAATATTTCAAAATAATCTTCTACCAATGCCAATCGTATTCCACTATCGAATAATGTTTCTGTACCCAAATTTTTATTGTTTATCAAGCCTATATCTCCATAAGCGTGTATCCACCTCCAAATGTTAGTACTTACATTAGCGGTTGTCATCCAAGTATTAGAGAATGCGGGAGCTAATTGTGATTTAAATCCACCTTCTGCAATAATTAATTGTTGACTAAAAAAACCAGTATCTTCACTTCTTCCATAGTAATTATAATCAAAAAGGTAATCGGTTGGGCGATCTAAAGCAAAGCTAAAAAAGTCATTATTTACATTGGTGTTATTTTTAAGAAATACCCCCGCAAAAACTCGTACATTAATTTGGCGATTATTTAAAAACAGCTTTCTGTATTTTAAGGTAGCGGAAACTTTACTGAATTCTGACGATATTTGATAATCAAAATTTGCTCTGTAATGATTTATTAAATTTGGATTTGAATAGGTATACCTAAAATTAAACACGCTGTAATTAGGAGTTTCTAATGGTTTGTTAGGATTTTTATCTCTTTCGATAGTTACATTCCGTAAAGAGATAAAATGTTTTTTATTATTTCGTAAATTATTTTTATCTCTAAATGAAAATATTACAAACGGACTAATTCGTTTAAAGAATAATCCTTCGTCATAAGAAAAATAGCTTCCCGAAATTCCTGCTTTTATTTTGTATAAACTACTAAATTCTGGACGTTTATTGTAAATTAAAGACCCACTACCAACAATGGTTTTAGATCTAAATGCCCATAGAGGCTCTAGCCTGTATTGAAATGTTTTTGGTAAAATAGTTTTATTATACAGTTTTGGACCTAATGCCAAACCATCATACACATTAAAACCATATTCTGGCATGATAAAAATTTGATGGTATTTTGGGTCTTCAACATCTTTAAACAATCTAAACTGAACAGGTTTGTTTAAAAATCCTTTTACTTTTTTGTAGTTGTTTCGTTGGTTAAACTCTGGGATTACCCCTTCGTAATTAAGAGCGATTTTTCGGATGTCTTTGGAGGGAAGGGTTATTGTAACTGAAGAGTCTAAAGGAGCTAACCATTCTTTATAGATAATTTCTTTTTTGTTAATTCCGTAGATAGAAATGGGTAGTTTTTTATTTCTTTTATTCACTACTTCTATAGAAATTGAATCACCAGAAATTGTAGGTTTCTTTAAATTGAAATCGATAGAGCTTCGGTTGTTTATATAATCTTCAAAAAACCAATCTACAGGTAAATCGGTATTGTTTTCTAAGTATTTCTGAAATGCTAATGATGTTATAGGTTTTAATTTGTTTTCGGTATAAAATTGTTTGATACTGTTTAATACCGCATCTTTCCCTAAATAATCATCCAAGTAATTTAATCCGCTTCCTCCATAATAATCATTGGCAATATTTTTATTGAATTTGAGAAGGGAGTCTTTTGGAGTGGTTAATTTCTGCATTAGATTGCTTCTGGCAATATTCATATATAAAAATGAATATTGATCATTAAACTCCAGTTGTGAAGCGTGGAACCATCGTACCACCCACAGATTAGTTAAATTACCCAAAAGCTTCATATCTGGATAATAGGTTTCTACATAATCTATCATTATATAAATTTGTAGAGAGCCCAATAACCAATAATCATCCCTTGGGTTGATAGCTAGCGTGTTTTCTAAATAGGTACGGCTTATAATTTTTAAGACTTCAATATCGTACTCAAATCCATCTGGAAAAGGGCTAATGAATTCTGGCAGTAAATTAAGGCCATACACAGGATTGCGTTTATAATCAATCTCACTAAGCATCATTTTATCAAAAGGGTAGTCGCCTAACTTTTCATCTAAAAAGTGAACCACTCTGTCTATTACTAAAGCCTTAATAGGGGGAGTAACTTTTTTATGAGTAAGGTTGGTGATTATCTCTAGCTTGTCTGTTTGAATATGTTTAAAATCTGAAGTTTTTAATAAATGCAATTTAACCTGCATTCTATCTTTTCCAGTAAGTTTTGTAATTCTGTAGTTTTCTAAAATGTTTTCTGAAACTACCTCTAAATCTGAAACTATCGAAAAATAAGTAGGCGTTTGAAAAGTAATATCAAAGGTTGAAGGTGTTAAATACGAATCGTTTAAATCTTTATTACTGTAAGCGTGCCATTCTCCATCGAAAACCGCAGGTGACAAATACCAATATCTAATTTTAAAATCACCACTATTGGTAATCCCGTAGCGTGTAAATTTATCGTCTGGAAGTATAACGCTATACTCAATTTTTAAGGTGTAGGTCTCTCCAGGTTGTAGTGTTTTATTAAGTTTAACTCTTACAATATCAACCTCATCACCTCGTAACCAAACCAACTCTTTAGCCTTATTATTTTTGATGCTATAAATAGTAGAGTGCCCTCTGTTTTTGTTTTTTTCAAAATGAAAATTGCTTTCATAGTTTTCAGAAAAACGTTGCGCTAGGGGAGTTGTTTTACTGGAAAAACTGTTTGCCCAGTCGTTTAAATAAATTTCGTTTAAAGGTGTGTTAGAATGATTTTTATAGACAATCTCTTGTGAAATGATGATGGTTCTTAATTCGGGTTCAAGCGTTGCGTCAATAGCGATATGATGTTGTGCTTTAGCTAAAGTAACAACTAATAAACCAATAACTAGTATAAAATATTTCACCTTCAATTACCTTTTAATAAATTTTAATACGGCCCCATTTGGAATGTTTGTTTTTATATAGAACAGTCCACTTTGTAAAAACGATACATCAAAAATGATACTATTTTCATTTTCAGCATCATATTCTAGTACTTTTTGTCCTAATGAATTGTAAATGATGAAGGTTACCTTTTCTGAATATTCTTCAGAAACAGAAATGATTAATTGATTGGTGACTAACGTATTTATAATTGAAATCACATTACTGGTAACAAATTCGGGTGAACTTAATATAAATTCTTTGTTGGTTTCTAATTCCATAATTACAGGAAGATGATCGCTCATATTGTATAAGTTATCTCTTGTTTCTTGACTGTAAATCCCGGTACAGTTCTCATTATTTATATTTTCATTATAACAGTTTCCGTTATTTCCGAAGGAATGATAGGTGTCTGTTATAAAGTGCATTTTTGGGTCACTTTCCATATTTTCTGACATGGTAATAAAATCAAATCTATCATCTAATCCGCCACCAGCACCCGCTCCAAAAGGGCCAGAACTTATCCGGGTGCTTTGTGTGTGGATGTCTTGAAAATCTTCATTATTATGCCAAGCACCAAGTGTATGTATGGGGTCTACCATTACAATGGCGTTGGTTTCATCTAACAATTCTATATATGCGGGCTCTATAGAACTGTACAAATTAAAATCTCCTGCAAAAATTACAAAAGAGTTTGGGTCAACAGACTCTAGGTGTGTTGTAAGTTCTGTTACCATATCTAATCGGAGGTTTTGATTTTCTGAACCTTGACTAGATTTTAAATGAGTTACATATAAATCTAAAAATACAGGGTCTGAATCTTGATCTACGGTATTCAGCTTTAATAAATACCTATTAATATCTCTAACTTCTGTAATAATCACTTCTGAAGTCTCTAAACTAAATTTAGATGTTTTATAATACATCATTTGCTGTAGATCTGAACCGCTTGATTGATTGGTAATATATTCTGCTCTTGAATAGGTATTACTTTGATAATTTAATGATACGGTTAAAATTTCTTCTGCACCAGCTTCTCCTTGTAATTCGCAAATCATAAAAATATCGGGTTCATATTCATCGAGAATATCTCTTAAAATTAAAGATCGATTTGCTGGATTAGCAAAAGGAAACTCCAATACATTATAAAACATGGTTTTAATGGTCTCTTGAGCATTAACAGTAAAAGCAAATAAAAAGAGGGTACTATAGAGTATGCTTTTCATAGCGAAAGGGGAGTTGAAAAGGGTGTTTTAATTAAAAGTTAGGACTCAGATTATATTTCTTATAGAAGTTATTTAAAATGTCAATTACTTCATCTTCTGTATCTACCAAATCTACTAAATGTAGATCGTCTGGGCTTACATTTCCACTCGATTCTAATAAGGTTTTTTTAATCCAATCTACCAATCCTCCCCAAAATTCAGTTCCTACTAATATGATAGGAAACTTTCTGATTTTATTAGTTTGAATCAGGGTCAATGCTTCAAAAAACTCATCTAATGTGCCAAATCCTCCAGGCATAACTACAAACCCTTGAGAATACTTTACAAACATTACCTTTCTAACAAAAAAGTAATCAAAATCGATGCTTTTATCACTATCTATATAAGGGTTGTCATGTTGCTCAAAAGGGAGTGTAATATTTAACCCTACAGAAGTTCCACCTGCATTGTGCGCTCCTTTATTTCCGGCTTCCATAATACCGGGACCTCCACCTGTAATAACGCCATATCCATTTTCGGTAAGTTTTCCTGCAATTTTTTCTGCCAGTTGATAGTATTTGTTATCTGGTTTTGTTCTAGCTGAGCCGTAAATAGATACACAAGGCCCTATTTTACTTAATTTTTCATACCCATTAACAAATTCTCCCATTATCTTGAAGATTGCCCAAGAGTCATTTGTTTTTACTTCATTCCAGTTTTTTGGATTTCTTTCTTTTTTCATATTCATATCCCGAGAAGTCGGGTAACTTATTAAGTTATAATTTTTGTTTCTGTAAAATAGCCTGTAAACAAAGCTAATGTAATTCTTTTTTAAGGAAATGAGCCGTGTGGCTTTTCTTGATTTTAATAATTTCTTCGGGAGTTCCTTTTGCTAATATCTTTCCTCCTTTTTTTCCGCCTTCTGGCCCAATATCGATGATGTAATCTACGGTTTTAATTACATCAAGATTGTGCTCAATAATGAGTACGGTGTTTCCTTTATTTACTAACTTGTTTAACACCACTAATAAAACTCTAATATCTTCAAAATGCAATCCTGTTGTAGGTTCATCTAAAATATAAAATGTGTTTCCTGTATCTCTTTTTGAAAGCTCTGTAGCGAGTTTTATACGTTGTGCTTCGCCACCAGATAAAGTGGTTGATTGTTGTCCTAAAGTGATATAACCTAAACCAACATCTTCAATGGTTTTTAATTTTCTATAGATCTTTGGGATGTGTTCAAACAATTTGCAAGAGTCTTCAATCGTCATATCCAATACATCGAAAATTGATTTTCCTTTGTATTTTATTTCTAGCGTTTCTCTGTTAAAACGTTTTCCTAAACAGGTTTCACACTCCACATATACATCTGGAAGAAAACTCATTTCTATGACTCTCAATCCTCCACCTTTACAGGTTTCACATCTTCCGCCAGTCACATTAAAACTGAATCTTCCTGGCTTATAACCACGAATCAATGCTTCTGGAACTTTAGCAAAAAGGTTTCGTATTTCCGAAAAAACTCCTGTATACGTAGCCGGGTTTGAGCGTGGTGTACGACCAATAGGTGACTGATTGATATCGATTACTTTATCAATATTTTTTAAACCTTCTATTTTTTTATAAGGCATTGGCTTTTTAACTCCTCTAAAAAAATAGGCATTTAAAATAGGGTAGAGGGTTTCATTAATCAAAGTGGATTTTCCGCTTCCTGAAACTCCCGTAACACCTATCATCATTCCTAAAGGAATATCTATCGATACATTTTTTAAGTTATGACCTGTTGCTCCCGAAAGGCGTAACGTTTTT
Organism: Flavobacterium sp.; assembly: GCA_030591585.1. Lineage (GTDB taxonomy): Bacteria > Bacteroidota > Bacteroidia > Flavobacteriales > Flavobacteriaceae > Marifrigoribacter. The sequence goes on from JAUVAS010000014.1 coordinate 13,669, forward strand.
CCGTTACCTTTTCGTCTTTCTTTTGGGATTGCAATTTCTCTTCTTCCGTTAAGGTAATCTGCTGTAAGTGTATGGTGGTGTAAAATTTCTTTTGGAGTGCCTTCAGAATCTATTTCACCTCCGTGTTTTCCAGCGGCAGGACCTATATCGATTACCCAATCTGCGCTTTCAATCATCTCTTTATCGTGTTCTACCACAATAATAGAGTTTCCAATAGCTTTTAAAGCAAGTAAAGACTGAATTAGTTTCGCGTTATCGCGCTGGTGTAACCCTATACTTGGTTCGTCTAAAATATAGAGTACTCCCACTAATTGTGAGCCTATTTGAGTTGCCAACCTAATACGTTGTGCCTCTCCTCCAGAAAGTGATTTTGAGCTTCTGTCTAATGCTAAATAGGTAAGTCCTACATCTATTAAAAATTGTAATCTAGAGTTAACTTCTTTAATAATTTCTTCGGCAATTTTAAGTTGATTTCCTGAAATGTTTTTACTTAAAGTCTGAAACCATTTAGCCAAGTCAATAATATCCATATGTGCCAATTCAGCTATATTTTTATCATTGACTTTAAAATAGAGAGATTCTTTCCGAAGTCTGGCGCCGTTACATTCTGGGCAATCTACATGATCCATATACTCCTTTGCCCAACGTTTTAGAGATTTAGATTCATTGTCTTTAAATGTGTTCTGAAGGAAAGTAACAATGCCTTCAAAATCTATTTTGTAATTTCTAGTAATACCAAGGGTTTTTGAAGCGACTTCAAATTTTTCTTCGGTTCCGTAAAAAATGATATTTACTGCTTCTTTAGGGATTTTATTAAAGGGATCGCTCAGCTTAAAATGATAGCGATGTGCAATTAATTCTAACTGTTTAAAAACCCAGTTTTGCTTTTCTGAACCTTGTGGAGCCAATGCTCCTTGATTGATAGAAATGTTTTTATTGGGAACAATTTTATCGAGATTTACTTCGTATAACTTCCCGAGTCCTTTACATTTTGGACACATTCCTTTTGGAGAATTAAATGAGAAATTATTGGGCTCAGGGTTAGGGTAGGAGACGCCACTGGAAGGGCACATTAACGAACGACTAAAATAACGAGCTTTGTCAGTTTCAAAATCTAATATCATGATCACATCTTCTCCGTGATACATTGCAGTTACTATGGTTTCACTTAATCGCCTGTTGTTTAGCGTTTCTTTGGTGATTTTAAGTCGGTCAATCACAATTTCAATATCGTGATTTTTGTACCGATCTAATTTCATTCCTTTTACTAGATCCCGAACTTCTCCATCTACTCTAACTTTTAAAAATCCTTGCTTTGCAATTTGCTGAAACAACTCTCTATAATGTCCTTTTCTAGAGCGAACTACTGGTGCTAAAACAGACACTTTTTTACCTTCAAAATCTTTTAAAATTAAATTCTGAACTTGCTCATCGCTATAACTTACCATTTTTTCTCCTGTGTTATAACTGTAGGCATCACTTGCTCTGGCGTAAAGGAGTCTTAAAAAGTCATAAATTTCGGTAATGGTACCCACCGTAGAGCGAGGACTTTTACTGGTGGTTTTTTGTTCAATAGCAATAACAGGAGAAAGCCCCTCAATTTTATCTACATCTGGACGTTCTAATCCGCCCAAAAACTGACGTGCATACGCAGAAAATGTTTCAATATAACGTCGTTGCCCTTCGGCATAAATGGTGTCGAAGGCAAGCGATGATTTTCCACTCCCAGAAAGGCCCGTGATTACCACTAGTTTTTCTCTTGGAATCTTTACATCTATGTTCTTCAAATTATGAACTCTCGCCCCAAGAACTTCAATATATCCCTCATTTTTTGCCATAGCTTGCAAAGGTAAATAATTTCCTTCTGAAATTTGTTAATGTGTTCTTTAGTTATTATTCGGAGTTTGAGTGCCCGACGGAGGAGGGGGTATTGAAAACGGAGATGCTAATTAAGAAGTTAACTATTAACTTCTTTTGATAGAAATTGATAAAACGTAGTTGCCAAAAAGAAGAGAATACTTACTACTGAAGCGTAACTAATCACTAACAGAATGATTGGTAAATTGAATAAAAGAAATCCTAAAGGAAGCAGTACTCCAAATACAACTAGAAATAAGAAAATGGAATACAAATAGTTTAAAATACGTGGTAAACTGGTATTTACATTGTCTTGTAGCTGATATAATTTTGGAATTACATCATTAGACATATAATCTCCTAATTTTGATAAAAACACTTCGTTGAAGGAAGAATCTTCAAAAGTTTCAGGATCTATAGAGTTTGCCAAGGCTATAATCTTATCTTGATGTCTTTCAAAAACGGCTTCAATGTCTAATGTTTCTTTGTAAATTCCGAATTTATAACCAAAATAATACAGAAGTCCAGAACCACATTTATGTTCTAACCATTTTTCAAGAATAGCTCTATCATATATTTTAGGAAACGAAATATTTTTAGGTAATTTTCGCTCTTTAGGCTTCGTCATTAATAATGACTTTAATTCAAGGTATAAGTTCTCGGTGTCTCCATAGTGGTGACTTTCCTGAAGAAATTCGATTGCCAATTTTGATTTTCCTTTGTAAAACTCTTTTACTTCAAAGAAATTTAAGCCTTCATATTCGTCGTCTATATATTCTTTAAGACCAGGGAGCCACATTTTAGATTGTAAAAGGAGACTTACGATTTCTCTAAAGTTGTGCATTTTCTGAGTTATCTTGCTAAGACTATCAATAACAAGAACTCGATTATTCTTTAAACCTAAAGCTGAAGAAGCTAAATAGACCATTATTATTGCAGCAAGAAATCCACTGATACTAATAAAAATGGTAGAAATATTAGTAAGTGATGTGGTGAAATCTGGAGTGGTAGTTGTTTTTTGCCAGAGAAGAAAAACTAACGTAATGCAAAGAAGTCCACTAAATACTAGTGGAACAAGGGCATACAAATCTTTAAATAAAGATTTCTCTCTCATTAACTACGTTTAATAAATTGCTTTAGAAATGTATTTTGTAATACCTCTTGAGCATATTTATAATGATTAAAATTTAATTAGGGATTCCAAAAGTAGGATATTTCTTTAATATATGTAGTAAAAAGACTACATTTCGATATAAAGCACCTTTAGTCGATAAACTGTAAAAGTATTGTTAAGTATTGCTTTTAAAAGCCTATTGCAGTATCGTCCCCGCGTCGGTCTGCGCCTCCTTCAAGTTTCCCATTAGGTAAAATCTTTATTCCGTCAACTTTTCCGATAATAGTTGATTTCTTTTCTTCAACTATATATCCTTTATTTTCAAGATACTTTAGAGAATCTTTAGGGAATGAATTAGGCTCAAACCGTATTACATCTGGCAACCATTGATGGTGAAACCTTGGGGCGTCCACAGCCTCCTGCATGGTCATATCGTATTCATACACATTTAGTATTGTTTGTAAAACAGAAGTTATAATTTTTGAACCTCCAGGTGTTCCCACGGTCATCCAAAATTTCCCATTTTTTTCTACTAGTGTTGGAGTCATCGAGCTTAGCATTCTTTTTTGTGGCGCTATAGAGTTTGCTTCTCCTCCCACAAGTCCAAACATATTAGCTGTTCCGGGTTTAGCACTAAAGTCGTCCATTTCATTGTTTAGGAAAAACCCTAATTCTTTTACATATAATTTAGATCCATAAGCGCCATTGAGTGTTGTTGTTACGGCAATTGCATTTCCAAATTGATCCACAATAGAATAATGAGTAGTTTCATCACTTTCGTAACCTGGTATTGAACCATAACTTAAGCTTTCTGATGCCGTTGCTTTATCAAAAGAAAAATCATCCATTCTTCCACTTAAGTAGTCATCACTTAAAAGTGTTTCAACAGGAATATCTACAAAATCTGGGTCGCCTAAATAAAAGCTTCTATCGGCATAAGCTCTACGTTCGGCTTCTGTTATAACTTGAATTGTTTTTACGCTATTATGGCCATATTCTTTAATTGGAAAAGGTTCAATTAGTTTTAAAATTTGAGCCAAACAAATCCCACCACTTGAAGGAGGTGACATGGAGATGATTTTTAATTCTTTATAGTTAAATACAATAGGATCACGCCATACTGCTTCATATGCGTTAAGGTCTTGCATTGTGATGATACCATTATTAGATTGCAAGTATTTTATTAGCTTTTCACCTGTTTTTCCATTGTAAAATTCAGCCCTTCCATTTTGCGATATTCTACTTAAAGTAGTGGATAGCGCACTATTTTTTAGCGTATCTCCTTCTTTGTATGCTTTAGTGAAAATAGATGGCTCTTTGTTTGTGTCAAGAAAAACCTGATTATAATGTGTAAGTCTTTTAGCTTGCTTACGAGTAATTACAAAACCTCTTTTGGCTAGCGCAATAACAGGTTCTAAAATTTCTTCAATGGGTAGAGAACCTAATTTTTCGTGTACTGCAAATATTCCTGCAATAGTTCCTGGGACACCAACTGCCATTCCTCCAACTTTACTTTTTTCTGAAATAAAATTACCATTTTCATCTAAATACATATCCCTCGAAGCTGCTAAAGGAGCCTTCTCTCTATAATCTAAAGCGCCAATTTCTCCATATTGAGTGCGATAAACCATAAAACCACCTCCTCCAAGATTTCCAGCAAAAGGAAATGAAACCGCTAAAGCCATTTCGGTGGCGATCATAGCATCAAAGGCATTCCCACCTTTTTTTAATATTTCAATTCCTATTTTGGAGGCTTCTTCTCTAGCCGAAACCACCATTGCTTTATCTGCAATAGTGCTTTTTTTAACGTCTGCTTTTATTTGAGAAGTAACTTCTGGCGAAATAGCTTCAGTATTTTTTATTTCTTGTTTGCATGAAATAAAGATGATGGTGATTAAAAGGAATAGTAGCTTTTTCATAAATTGGGGTTATAGTTTTCTAATTCTCGAAGCTTGTTTTTTGAAAACAGTTCTAATTCAGTAAAAAATGAAGTAAATTCTTCTTCAAACTCAGTATAATATTCTTCTAGCTCTATGACTGCAAAATTCATTTTGGAAACATTTTTAGTTCTTCGGTTCATTTGCACTAATATTTTACTAATTCCTGGAACGGTTGCATAACTAAGCAGCCAATTATCTGAGATCATATACGGCATCATTCGTTGAATACGAGATGGGAGTATATCAAAATCTTTTCTGAGTAATCTGTAAAAATCTTGAATGTATTCTTCTAAGGGTTGTTGGTGATATTTTTTCCAGTTTTTTGCTAAAAAATGATCGTATAAAATATCAACAATTACCCCACTATAATGCCCGTAGTTTTTATGCAACCGTGCGGTGCTTTTTCTTACCGTGGGATGCTGGTCTGTAAAGCTGTCTATCCCTCTGTGTAAAAGGATTCCCTTCTGAATTTGAAGTGGATGTTTTATGTATTTTTTCCCTTTGATTCCATCGGCAATAAAGTTGCCAATTGTAACTCCCTCATTGTCTCCGGAAAGGTATATATGTGCTAGAAAATTCATTGCGCACAATTTACAAAATAGGAGAAATAAAAAAGTATCTTTGTGTAATTAAATTATAGTATTCGTATTTGAATAAAAATAGACTAGTTAAGAATAAAGAATATCGTAATTAATCCGTTATTATTAATTTGACTTGTAAAAAATGAATAATTTGACCCAAGCCCTAAAGGGAGGGTATTCAATTTTTGTTTTGCTCCCTTTAGGGTAAGGGGTTTTCAAAATAAAAAAATAATAGGTATAACGGATTGGTTGCAAAATAGCTAATATATATATGACATTAATTAAATCCATTTCTGGAATTAGAGGTACCATTGGAGGTCTTCAAGGAGATAATTTAACACCTATTGATGCAGTAAAATATGCTGCAGCCTATGGCGCTTGGGTGAAAAATCAACGTGATAAAGAAAATTATAGAATAGTTGTTGGAAGAGATGCCAGAATATCTGGAGAAATGATTCAACAATTGGTGATGAATACCTTGGTTGGACTTGGAATTCATGTAATTGATCTAGACCTTTCTACCACACCAACTGTTGAAATGGCGGTTATTATGGAACATGCAGATGGTGGAATTATATTAACCGCAAGTCATAATCCAAAACAATGGAATGCCTTAAAATTACTCAATAATAAAGGAGAATTTTTAAATGCAGCAGCAGGACAAGAAATTCTTGATTTAGCTGAAGGGAATACTATTAATTTTTCTGATGTAGATTCTTTAGGGAAGATTACAAAAAATTCTGCCTATATAGATTTACATATTGAAGAGATTTTAGACCTTCCGTTAGTGAATGTAAAAAAAATTAAAGAAGCTAAATTTAAAGTGGTAGTAGATGCTGTTAATTCTACTGGCGGAATTGCAGTTCCGTTATTATTAGAAGCTTTAGGGGTGCAGCCTGTGAAATTGTTTTGTGATCCAACAGGAGAATTCCCGCATAATCCAGAACCTTTAAAAGAACACTTGGGTGATTTGATGGAAAAAGTGGTTTCAGAAAGAGCAGACTTTGGTCTTGTAGTAGATCCAGATGTAGATAGGTTGGCTTTTGTAGATGAAAATGGAGAAATGTTTGGCGAGGAATACACCTTGGTTGCAGTTGCAGATTATATACTTCAGCAAACTCCAGGGAATACAGTTTCTAATATGTCGTCATCTCGTGCCTTACGCGATGTAACTCAAAAACACAATGGGACGTATACTGCCAGTGCTGTAGGAGAGGTGAATGTGGTTGAAAAAATGAAAGAAACCAATGCGATAATTGGTGGAGAAGGAAATGGCGGAATTATTTATCCAGAATTGCATTACGGAAGAGATAGCTTGGTAGGGATCGCTTTGTTTTTAAGCTTTTTGGCAGACGGTTATGATAAGGTGAGTGAGCTTCGTAAAAAGTACCCTGCTTACTATATGAGTAAAAAGAAAATACAATTAACTCCGCAGCTAGACGTGGATGCTATTTTGAGTGCGATGGAAATTAAATATGCTTCAGACCGTAGTGCTACTGAAGCTTCAGCGAAAGTGCAAAATATCAATACCATCGATGGAGTGAAGATAGATTTTGCTAAAAACTGGGTGCATCTTCGTAAATCGAATACCGAACCTATCATTAGAATTTATACAGAAGCTTTATCTCAAAATGAAGCGGATAAACTAGCGGATAGAATTATTAGCGAAATAGAAACGATTGCAAATTTATAAGTTATAGCGATGGCGACAGGAATTAAAAATACCAAAATGGAACGTTATTTTAATGATTTCAGGAAGAATATTATTGGAATTGATCAAACATTTGAATCTCCATTTGGTACAGAAAAGATGGTCTATGTAGACTGGACTGCGAGTGGGAGACTTTACAGACCTATTGAGGAAAAAATGATGAATGATTTTGGTCCTTTTGTAGCGAATACCCATACAGAAACTACAGTAAGTGGTACGGTAATGACATTGGCGTATCATAAAGCTAGAAATATTATTAAAAAACATGTAAATGCACATTTAGAAAACGATGTGTTTTTACCCTGCGGAACAGGAATGACTGGTGCTGTAAATAAATTTCAGCGTATTTTAGGACTTAAAATTCCTGAAAGCTTAGAAGATAATTGTGAGATTCCTGAAGCAATTCGACCTATTGTTTTTATCTCACACATGGAGCACCATAGCAATCAAACGTCTTGGTTAGAAACCATAGCAAGAGTAGAAGTAGTGCCAAGTGATGATAAAGGCTTGTTTAGTATTGAAAACCTGAAAGTGTTGGTAGAAAAATATAAAGACACTCCAATAAAAATAGCTTCTGTTACGGCTTGTTCTAACGTTACTGGGATTACCACTCCCTATCATGAAATTGCTAAAGTGATGCATCAAAACAACGGATTGTGTTTTGTAGATTTTGCTTGCTCTGCACCCTATGTTTCTATCGATATGCATCCTGAAGATCCTGAAGCACACTTAGATGCTATTTTCTTTTCACCCCACAAATTCTTGGGAGGACCAGGAACCAATGGAGTCCTTATTTTTAATAAAAAAATGTACCATAATTTGGTGCCAGATTGCCCAGGTGGAGGTACTGTAAGCTGGACAACCCCTTGGGGAGATCATAAGTTTTTAGACAATATAGAAGACCGTGAAGATGGTGGTACACCAGGGTTTCTTCAAGTAATAAAAACATCTTTAGCCATAAAGCTAAAAGAAAAAATGGGGGTAGAGAATATAATGAAACGAGAAGAAGAATTGGTTTCTTATATTTTTGAAAGCCTGAAACCACATTCAGCTATTAAAATATTATCTGCCCATAATGAACATAGGCTAGGAGTGATTTCTATTTTAATAGGAAACCTTCATCATGAGCTTGCTGTAAAATTATTAAACGATCGTTTTGGAATCCAATCACGAGGAGGGTGTAGTTGTGCGGGTACTTACGGGCATCATCTATTGAAAATAGATCATCAAAAATCTGATGAAATTATAGGAAAATTGGAAGATGGAACCTGTGAATTAAAACCGGGTTGGGTTCGTTTTTCAATTCATCCAACAACTACTAATGAAGAAATTAAATATGTGTGTGATAGTATTATTGCCTTATCTAAAAACTATAAAGAATGGGTAAAAGAATATAGTGTTGTTGGTGATAATTATGTTCATAACTCAGAAGTAGCATCCCCTTTACTAGAAAACTGGTTTGAGCTTTAGCTTTTACTGAAACTCTTTGGGAACTTTGTCTCTGTGTTTCCAACGTTTGTGAGTCCATAAATAAAACTCAGGGGCTTCGTAAATCATGTCTTCCAGATATTTTATAAACATATCAGTAATTTCGTAATCTTTATACTCATTAGGGTTTATAGTAACCGTTTTAAAAGTTGTCTCATAATAACCTCTTTTTATTTTTTTGGTTTTAAAAAATAAAACAGCCATATCCAATTCCTTTGCTAATTTTTCCGCTCCAGTATGAACAGGGACTTTAATATTCATAAAACTAGTCCAGTGAAATGCTTTATTAGCCTTTGGTGACTGATCTGAAAGAAAACCAAAGGCAGCCATTTTTCCTTCCTCTTTTAATTTTCTTAAAGTAGAAACAGTCTCTTTTGTTGTGATAAGGTAGGTGTTATATTTTGCTCGAATTTTTCTAACAAGTCTGTCAAAATATTTATTAGTAAGCTTTTTGTAAACGGCATAACCATCATAGCTTACATATTTTTGTAGTATAAATATCCACTCCCAACTTCCATAATGCGCACACATTAACATGATACTTTTATTCTCCTTCTCTAACTTGTGTAGTTCTTCAAGATTAGTGAATTTGAATCTTCTTTTTATTTCAGCTTCAGAGATAGTTAAAGATTTAATAGATTCAAAAATCATATCACAAAAATGTTGATAGAATTTTCTTGCAATGGTTTTTATTTCTGTATCGGTTTTTTCAGGAAAACAAAGTTTAAGATTGTTTCTCACGACTTTTCTACGATATCCAAATACATAAAATATAAAAATAAATAATACAGACGAAAATAGATAAAGCACTCTCGTTGGAAGTATAGATAGCAACCAGATAAATGGATAGATTAATAAATAGGCTAATAAGTGCATGAGTATTGAATGTAATTTAAACTTTTTTATTTGTACAAAACTAACTAATTTTATCACATAAATAAAGTAACTATTTTATGGAAAATATTCATTTGGTGACATTGGCTATTATAGTAGTAAATGTATTGATATCGATAAAAGGATTTAAGGATTTTTCTTTTTTCGAAAAATACAAATTTAATATTGCAGGAATAAAAAAGGGAGAACAAATACGAATGATTAGTTCTGGGTTTTTACACGCAGATTTTTCTCATCTTATTTTTAATATGTTGACGCTTTACTTTTTTGCAGATGTGGTACTATACGAATTAGGCCCTATTAAGTTTTTATTAATTTATATAGCAAGTTTACTTATAGGTAATTTGTTGTCGTATTATTTTCATAAAGATGAATATCAGTATAGTGCTATAGGGGCAAGTGGAGCGGTAACAGGAGTCTTGTATTCGGCAATTTTATTTTATCCAGAGATGAGCTTGTATATGTTTTTTATTCCCATTCCTATTCCAGCATGGGTTTTCGGAATAATGTACTTGTTATATTCTATCTATGGTATGAAAAAACAATTGGGAAACATAGGTCACGATGCTCATTTTGGAGGAGCTATAGCGGGCTATGTATTAAGTATCGTATTTGCACCGTATCTTTTAAATGCACACCTTTGGATTGTACTTTTATTAGCAATTCCTCTTATCTTATTGTTCGTTTTAATTAAACTCAAAAAAATTTAAATCGTATGAAAACATTAAAAACTATTCTATTTTTATTAGTAAGTACTGTTGTTATTTCTCAAAACATCCAAACACCTACAGTTGATGTTGCTGGAGAAGGTATTGTTACTGTTGTTCCAGATGAGGTTACTGTAAGTGTACAAGTTGAAAACAAAGGGGAGAATCCTAAAGAACTGAAGCGGGAAAATGATAGAATAATTAACGATGTGTTGCTATTTATTAAAAGCATGAAAATTAAAAACTCGGATGTTAAAACACAATACATCCGACTCAATAAAAATTATGATTACCAAACAAAAACCTATCACTATGTCGCTAACCAATCAATCACTATAAAGCTTAAAGATTTAAGTAAATACGAAGCATTGATGAACGGTTTACTAGAAAGTGGTATTAATAGAATTGAGGGTATTTCTTTTTCTGCATCAAATAAGGAGCAACTCAAATCTCAAGCTCGGATTAAAGCAATTCTAAATGCTAAGGAAAAAGCAGAACAATATGCAGGGGTCTTAAATCAATCTATAGGAAAAGCAATAACAATTAGCGAATTTACTAATAGCACAAGCCCAACACCTAAGTATGATATTAGTATGATGAAAGCATCTTCAGAGTCTTCTAACTCCAGTCAACAAACTATTTCTCTTGGGGAAATAGAAATTAGAACCGTAGTGAATGTTCGTTTTTTACTAAATTAATCTCCTAATAGGGAGGCTATTTTAGCATCTAATGCATTTCCTCTAAGATTTTTAGCGATAATGTTCCCTTTTTCATCCAATAAAAAGGTAGCAGGAATAGAGCGTACGCTATACGTTTTTGCTATTGGATCGTTCCAACCCTTTAGATTAGAAACATGATACCAAGTTAAGTTATCATCTTTAATAGCTTTTAACCAACGGTCTTTTTGATTTCCTTTATCAAGAGATACGCTAATAATATTTAAACCTTTTTCGTGATATTCATTGTATACTCTAACTACATTCGGATTTTCTCTACGGCAAGGTTTACACCAAGATGCCCAAAAATCGATGATGGTATATTTTCCTAAAACATCATGCAATGAAAGCATTTCTCCGTTAGGTTGAGGTGCCGTAAAGTTAGGAGCTTCACTGCCTACATCCGCTTTTTTCATGTTATTAATCATGTTTTTAAGCTTAGCGGCATTTGTTGTTGCAGCAATTTTCGGACTTAAATTATTAGCGATGGCAGTAGCCTCAGAAGCAGAAACTTCTTTTCTGCTCACCATTTCAGTAAGTAACAAAACACCAAAAAGTGAATTTGGATTATCAGAAACAAATTGAACCTTAAAACTCTTTTCTGCATCATTAATAGCAGCACCTTGTTTTTTAAGGTCGGAAGCCAACATATTGTCTTGTTCTCTTCTTGCTACTTTATAAGCTTCAATATTCTTGCCTTTTTGTTTATTAAAATAAATTATTTTTTCATTAAATAATTTATAGGAATTGTTTTGCTGACCACCTGTAATAAAGGAAGCTTGAATACTATCTTTGTATAAGGTTGCTTTTAAATGGGTGTTTTCTGGAAAGAATAAAACAGTACCTTTTATATTTTCAATTTGAAGAAAGTTAATAGTTAACTCCTCTGAATTTGCATAACTTCCACTAAAACTTTCGTTAGTAACAGTAAGTGTATCTATTGCTATTGGTTGATTGTTATTACTAAGAGTGTTTACTATAATTTCAGTTCCATCAGAAAATCCAATTGCCTTTCCTTCAAGTTTATAAGTATCATTTTCTGTGTTGCAAGAAAAAACGGTTACTAGAAATACTAGTATTAAAAAATGTTTCATAAAAAATTATTTAAGCAGCAAAAATAACATTAAATACTGTATTGAAAATGGTTTATTGAAATTTTATGAAACTGATTGAATAATTCAACAAAAATTGAGAAATAATGTATCTTTGAAAACTTAAAATCACCCCTAAATGAAAAACAATCTTTCCATTGCAATTCAAGCTTCCCTAGATGCAGGAAAAGCAATATTAAAAGTATATTCTTCAAACGATTTTAATGTTGAGATAAAAGGAGATGACTCTCCATTAACACGAGCCGATAAAAATGCTAACGATGTTATAAATAGGTATCTTACCCAAACACCAATACCTATTATTAGTGAAGAAAACAGGCAATTGGAGTATTCAGAAAGAAAAGATTGGAAACAATGCTGGATTGTAGATCCGCTAGACGGAACCAAAGAGTTTATCAAGCGTAATGGAGAGTTTACAGTAAATATTGCCTTGATTGAAAATGGAAACCCAATTTTAGGAGTGATTTATGTTCCTGTTTCTAAAACCTTATATTTTACTGCTGAAGATGCTTCAACGTCCTATAAAATTGATCTTGAAAGTGAAGAGGTTTCAGTAGATTATATTTTAGAAAATGCTTCAGAAATCAAACCTCAAACCAAAACTCCTTCTGTAGTAAAAATAGTAGGGAGTCGTTCTCATTTAAATGAGGATACTAAAAATTTTATTTCAGAAATCGAAAAGAATAATAATGTAGAAATGGTAGCTAAAGGTAGTTCACTAAAATTTTGTTTAGTGGCAGAAGGGCTAGCAAATATATATCCAAGATACGCACCTACAATGGAATGGGATACAGCGGCAGGTCAGGCTATTTGCCAAGCAGCAGGAGTGAAGGTGATAAATAACGAAACTCAAAAACCATTACAATACAATAAAGAAAACTTGTTAAACCCGTATTTTTTAGTCTCAATATAATTTAAAGTGTATAGCAAAGAGTCACATTTAAGAAGTGTAATAAAAGGTCTCTCTTGGCGAATTATTGCCACTTCAGATACCATTTTAGCAGTTTTACTAATTACCTGTCTTTTTGGTAATTGCAGCATTGGAAGCGCTTTAAAGATTGGAGCTATAGAGTTTGTTATAAAGCTTTTTATCTATTATGCACACGAACGAATTTGGCAAAAACTTAATAAAACAAGTGCAATTACAAAACGTAAATCTCTTTATAAAACTATTTCTTGGCGAATAATTGCAACCAGCACCACCTTTATTGTTTCTGGAGCAGTACTTAAAAGTTTTAATGAAGTAGCACTGTTTATTGCTTTATTAGAAGCCGCTTCAAAATTTATACTTTATTATGGGCACGAACGTTTATGGCTTAAATTACCCATTGGATATTTTCATAAATTCATAAAGAAAAATAAATAATAGTATGCAGGAAAATATAATTCCACATCAATTCAATGTTACTAAAGAACAACGTAGTAAATTAAAAAAGCATAATGCATTTCTTTTATGGTTTACGGGTTTGTCGGGCTCTGGTAAATCGACCATTGCAAATGAAGTGGAAAAAGCACTGCATCAAAAAGGAATTCATACCTATACGTTAGATGGGGATAATGTAAGAAAAGGGCTGAATACTAATTTAACGTTTTCTCCAGAAGACCGGACCGAAAATATTAGGCGTATTGCTGAAGTTGCGAACCTAATGATAGATGCTGGATTAGTAGTATTAGCAGCTTTTGTGTCTCCTTATAAAAAGGATAGAGAAATGATTAAAAAAACGGTCAAAGATGTTAACTTTGTCGAAATTTTTATAGATACTTCGCTTGAGGAATGTGAACGAAGAGATACAAAAGGTTTGTATGCAAAAGCTCGTAAAGGCTTAATCAAAGATTTTACAGGAATAAATGCTCCTTATGAAGCTCCAGAAAACCCAGAGGTATTAATTAATACAGAAGAGGTTACTGTAGAGGACGCAGTTATAAAGATAGTAGAATATATAGAAACAATCCTGAATCAAGTTCAGGATGACAAAACAACTAATTAACAAAACTCAATGGGTAAATATTATTTAAACTATTTAGATGAATTAGAATCTGAGGCAATCTATATTCTTAGAGAAGTATGGGCACAGTTTCAGAATCCCGTAATCTTATTTTCAGGAGGAAAAGATTCCATTTTAGTAGCACATTTAGCTAAAAAAGCATTTTATCCTTCAAAAATTCCGTTTCCTTTTATGCACGTAGATACGGGGCATAATTTTCCTGAAACCATTCAGTTTAGAGATGAGTTGGTAGAAGAATTAGGAGTTCAGTTAATTGTAGGCTCTGTTCAAGAATCTATAGATAAAGGTCGTGTAGCGGAAGAAAAAGGAAAGAATGCCACTCGAAATTCACTTCAAATTACCACCCTATTAGATGCCATAGAAGATAACAAAGTTGATTGTGCAATTGGCGGGGGAAGACGTGATGAAGAAAAAGCAAGAGCCAAAGAGCGTTTCTTTTCTCACCGTGATGATTTTGGGCAATGGGATCCAAAAAATCAACGTCCAGAATTATGGAATATCTTAAACGGAAAACATTTTGAAGGGGAACACTTTAGAGCATTCCCAATTAGTAATTGGACAGAGATGGATGTGTGGAATTATATTCAAAGAGAGAATATAAGTATTCCATCACTATACTTTGCACACCAAAGAGAGGTGGTTTTTAGAAGTAATTCTTGGATTCCAGTTTCAGAACATTTAAAATTAGAGGAAGGCGAAGAAATTCATAATAAAAAAATTAGATTTAGAACTCTAGGGGACATTACCATCACTGGAGGAATAGAATCTGAGGCAGATACACTAGAGAAAATTACAAAAGAAGTAGCTGCGATGCGTAAAACAGAACGTGGTGACCGATCAGACGATAAAAGATCTGAAAGCGCTATGGAAGACAGAAAGAGACAGGGGTATTTTTAGTGCTGAACTTGTTTCAGTATCTCATGAAACAACCAAAATCATGAAAAAAAGTTATACTTACATACTTAGTAATAAAAATAGAACAGTATTGTATGTTGGTATGACAGCAAATATTTATAAAAGAGTAAAGCAACATAAAGGAACAAAGGGTTCGGTCTTTACAAAACGTTATAATGTAGATGAATTATTATATTTTGAAGAATTCACAAACATTGTAGATGCAATAGCCAGAGAAAAACAATTAAAGAATTGGCATAAAGAATGGAAATGGAATTTGATAAAGAAAAATAATCCTGAATTAAAAGAGTTGATTTTAGAATGAGAAGTTTAAAAATAATTTTAACTATGTTTTAAAAGATTCTGAAACAAGTTCAGAATGACGGATTAAAACTAAAGCTTGTTCAAACTAGAAACTAGAGACCTTAAACCAGAAACAACAAACAATAATGCAACTAGATACAAACCAATTACTAAGATTCACAACAGCAGGAAGTGTTGATGATGGAAAAAGTACCTTAATAGGAAGACTTTTATACGATTCAAAATCTATTTTTGAAGATCAACTAGATGCCATAGAAAAAACAAGTTTAAAGAAAGGCCATGACGGTATTGATATGGCGCTTTTTACAGATGGACTTAGAGATGAACGAGAGCAGGGGATTACGATAGATGTTGCTTACAGATATTTTACAACTCCCAAACGTAAGTTTATCATTGCAGATACTCCAGGGCATATTCAATATACCCGAAATATGGTTACGGGTGCATCAACTGCCAATGTGGCTTTAATATTAATAGATGCTAGGCATGGAGTGATTGAACAAACCAAGCGACATGCATTTATTGCCTCCTTATTACAAATACCACACCTTATTGTTTGTATTAATAAAATGGATTTGGTTGACTTTTCAGAAGAAATATATAATAAAATCGTTACCCAGTTTGAAGAATTTTCATCAAAATTATTGGTGAAAGATATTCGTTTTAAACCTATTAGTGCATTATTAGGCGATAATGTAGTAAACCGTTCAGAAAATATGGAATGGTTCCAAGGCGCCCCTTTATTAAATACCTTAGAGACCATGCATATTAGTAGTGATATTAATAAAATAGATGCGCGTTTTCCAGTACAAACGGTTTTACGACCACAACGTGAGGGATTTATTGATTATAGAGGATATGCGGGAAGAATCGCTAGCGGAATCTTTAGACCAGGAGATGAGGTAGCCATATTGCCTTCAGGATTTACTTCAAAAATAAAAACCATCGACACGCTAGAAGGAGAACTAAAAGAAGCCTACGCACCCATGTCTGTATCCATAACATTAGAAGATGATATTGATATTAGTCGTGGAGATATGATCGTTAAAACCAATAATAGACCCGAAACAAAACAAGAGTTTGACGCCATGTTATGCTGGTTAAACAATACTCCTGCAAAGGCTCGTGCAAAATATTCTATACTACATACCTCTAACAATCAAAAAGCAATGATTAAAGAGATTAGGTATAAAATAGACGTAAATACCTATAATAGAATAGAAGATGACAAAGAGCTAAATATGAACGATATTTCACGGGTTACTATCAGAACCACCAGACCTTTAATGATAGACGAATACCGAGATAATAAAATAACAGGAAGCTTTACTTTGGTAGATGATACCACTAATGAGACCGTTGCTGCCGGGATGATATTGTAATAGTTTTAAGTGGAAATATAAATACGTTGATAAAAAACAACACTCAATTTCCCCAAAGCCAAGCCTAAAGCCTGTCTTTTTTTTATATATTAGCAGTCCCAAAACCTTATAACCTATGAAAAAACTTGCCTTAATTGCAGTATGCCTATGTTCTATTGTAGCCTACTCTCAAGAAATACAATACAATAAATTTTCAATAGAAGCGTCGTATGGCCTTAATCATCCATTAACGCCAACCGATAATTCGGGATTTGATGTAGGAACCTTTTCTGAATTTAAACACTTTGATCTTGGAGGGAGATATATGATTAACCAAATGTATGGAGCTAAAGTAAGCTATGCTTACGATCGTTTTCAACATAAAAGCATCAGTGAATTAGCAGTTACGTATCATAGAATAAGTGCAGAGGTTGTTTTTAACATGGCAAAGGTATTCAATATGACCTTTAACGAGGCACAAACGTTTCAAATACAGACTCATGCTGGGTTTGGAATCACATTCGCACAACCAAAATCTATAGATAATTACGAAAGAATAGGAAACTTTATAATAGGGGTTACCCCTCACGTAAAAATTACAGATCGCCTTGCAATAACTACAGATCTTAGCTATATTGTAAGTTTTAAACAACATTACGATTATGGCGGAATCCTTATCGATCCAGATTACAAAGGAACTTCAGGAAGTTTTGTTAATTTCACTGTAGGTTTACAAGTCTCTCTAGGAGAACATGAGTGTCACGCTGATTGGTTGTAGTATTAATTATTTAGATCACTTTTGAGATTACATAATATTTTTAATAGCAAACAAATCAAAACTGCCGCTATTGGTAGCTTAGTGATTAAGTTTTTATCGGCTTTGTTTGCTTTAGTTAATGGAATAATATTAGCCAACGTATTATCTGTTAAAGATTTTGGAATCTATGTTTTGGCTTTTACTACTATTACAGTAATATCTATCCCAGTTTCTTTAGGCTTGCCAAATCTTATTACAAGATATATTTCTAAATATGATATTACTAATGATGTTTCCTCTATTAAAGGGCTACTTATAAGGTCAAATCAATTAGTGGTAATAACAAGCGTACTAGCTGTTACTATTGCTTTTATTTCTTATGTTGTTTGGTGGAAAAACTATCCAGCAAATGTAGTTTCTACTTTTTGGTATTCGTTTTTACTTTTGCCTTTACTTGTTTTTGGCTCTTTAAGAGCTGCCGCATTACGAGGATTAAAGTTTGTGATATTAGGACAGTTACCAGATACTTTTCTTCGTAATCTATTTTTAACCTGTTTTCTTTTAATAGCCATTTTATTTGACTTTAAAATAGTGCCACATAGTGCAATGATTTTACATAGTATCGCTGCTGCTGTAGCATTCTTTATCGGTTATTTTATTTTAAAAAAGAAGCTTCTTAATAGACTAAAAAATGAGATACCCACTTATAAGGATAAATTATGGTTAAAAGAAGCGATTCCATTTTCAATAACAAGTGCTGTTCAAGTTATAAAATCGAAATTGCTCATTTATGTATTGGCAATTTTCGGAAGCATAGAAGCGGTTGCTATTTATGATGTAGCAATGCGTGGAGCTTCATTAGTTGCATTTACTTTAGACGCATTAAATTCTGCAATCTCACCCTATATATCATCTGCTTTTGAACTCAATCAAAAAATTGTCTTACAGCGTATTATAACAAAGTCTACAAGACTTATTTTTATCTTATCACTACCAATTGCCTTAGTTTTTATTGTTGGAGGAGAAACGGTTATTACTTTGTTATTTGGCGATAAATACGCGATAGCCTATATTCCCTTGGTAATTTTGTGTGTGGGACAACTAGTAAATTCGTTTACAGGGTCTGTGGGGATAGTTTTAAATATGACGGGTAACCAAAAATACCTTGCGAAGAACCAAATACAAATGATGCTAGTAAGTGCAGCTTTAAGTATCCCGTTTGTAATGTATTATGATGTGATTGGGGCAGCACTAGTGTTTAGTTTTGTACTTATACTTCAAAACATTATTTTGCTTATTTATGTGAGAAGAAAATTAAATATTAATACGGCCATTTTTTAATACAACAATAAATCATTTAACTTTTGATTAAAATAATATATATAGCAGGTGATGGAAGATCAGGTTCTACGTTATTGGATGCTATATTATCCAATATAAAAGATTCGATTTCGGTTGGGGAATGCCATCGATTTTGGGTGCGTTTTTATGAAAAAGAAACACTTTGTGGTTGTAGAAAAAAAATTGAAGATTGTGAGTTATGGAGTCAGATAGATACACAATTAAAAATAAAATTTTCAGAATACAATCAAGATGTATTTAAACAACAGGTAAAGGAAATTCAATATTATAAGAATTTTAAGCGAATTCCTAAATTGATAAAATCAAAAAAATGGCAACTTTTTTCTGAAGTAGTAAAAACATTTTATGGATTGATTGCTTCAATAACCGGAAAAGATATTATTATTGATAGTTCTAAAAGTATGAGTTGGGCATATTTACTTTATCATTTAGATTTTTGTGACTTTCGGGTTATTCACTTAGAAAGGAATCTTGTAGCAGTGGCTAATAGTTGGAAAAAAGATGTTATTTTACCTGAATATCATAGTAAAAGGGTTATGATGCCAAAAAAAACTAATATCTTAATTTTAAAATCTTGGTTCAAAATTAAGATATTGGCGAGGTTTCTTAGAAAATCTTCAAACTACCTATATGTCTCGTATGAAAAACTTTGTGAAAACCCTAAGAGATGTTTATTAACAATTCAAACAAGTATTGAAGAGTCATTTGAAATTAGTAGTTTAAATTACAATTGCAATCATGCAATAGGAGGTAACCCAATGCGTATAAAAATAAGAAATGAAATTGTGATCACAAGAAAAAAAGAAAAATTGGTACAATTAAATAGGATAGAAAAGCTTTTTTTTATTATCAGTAATTGGTTTGCAAAAGTATTTATTCGATGATTTCAGTTGTAATTCCATTATATAACAAAGAAAAATTTATTGCCGAAACAATCCAATCGGTATTAAATCAAACATTTAAAGATTTTGAATTACTGATAGTTAATGACGGAAGTACTGACGACGCTCTAAAAATCATAAAATCATTCAATGATGATCGATTAAACATTATTTCTATTGAAAACTCAGGTGTTTCCGTGGCAAGAAATACAGGAATTAAGAATGCTCGATACCATTGGATTGCTTTTTTAGATGCAGACGATTGGTGGGCACCTACTTTTTTAGAAGAAATATTCAATGCAATTAATGGATACCCCAATAATAAACTCTTTGCAAGTGGGAGAAGTAGAGTCTTTAACACTCAAGTAGAACGCTATAAGCATAAATTTCTTCCTAAAAATGGCGAAACAAATGTTATTAATTATTTTAAAGTCATTAGTAAATACCTCCCGCTAATCAATTCTTCCAATGTGGTCATTAAAAAATCTCTTTTTAAAGAAATTGGTTATTTTAGAGAAGGGCAAAAAAAACATGAAGATCACGATTTATGGATGCGCTTATGCGTAAATGAAGACGTTGTTTTTATAAATAAAAATCTTTCTTTTTATAGAAAAACAGAATTAAATTCAGCGTCTGCGACATATTATCAATCAGACGATTTTTGTTTGTATCTTGAAACGATACTTGAAGTAAATAAAAAAATAAGCAACACCAATCAAGTTTTTTTTAAAACCTACTATAATAATTTTGTTTTATTGACTTATATTAAAAATTACGGAGAGTATACAAAAGAGGAAGATAACAAAGTTCATGTTCTAATCTCGAAAATAATTACAGGGAAATATTTAGTATTAGAAAAATTATTAAAACAATTTCCCTATAAAAAGACCTATACGTTTTTTAAATATTTTAAGAGGTGAAAAATAATCGCAAAGCTAATTTATTTGTGGTAGGAGCCATGAAAGCAGGTACCACGTCTTTTATGGACTTGCTTGCCAGTCATCAAGATATTTACACATCACCTATTAAAGAACCCCATTACTTTATTAATAGTTTGCCTAAGAATTTATATGAACCCTCTCGTTTTTTTAGTAATGATTCTTATTTTGAAAAAGACTTCCCAAAATCACATCATATAACAAAAATTAAAAAAGAGGCTCAGTATCAAAAATTATTCTCATTGGCAAAAAATGAAAAGTACCTTGCCGAAGGGAGCACAGCATACCTGTCTGCTAATGAATCTGCAACATTAATTTATGATTATAATCCTAAGGCAAAAATTATAATTATTAAAAGAGACCCTTTACAAAGAGCTTTTTCTCAGTATAATATGGATTTGGGTTTAGGACGAGTAAAAAGAAGTTTTAATGAGATTCTAGATGAAGAGATAAAGCTTTATACTCATGGAAAGTTACATTGGAACAGCTATTTAGCAATGAGTTTTTATAAAGAACCTATTCAACGCTTTAAGAGTTTATTTAATGAGGTACTTATTATAGAATTTGAAGAGTTAATTAAAAATAAATCAATAATTTTAGAGAAAGTTTCTAATTTTTTAGAAATAAGTACATTTGAAAATGTAGTTTTAATTCAAAAAAACAAAACAAGAGCCCTTCGGTTTCAAAAAGTATTTTATTTTTTAAAGAAAATAGGGCTAAAGGATTATTTCTCATTATTCTTTAGTTCAAAATTTAAACAAAAAGTTTTTAAAAGGCTAAGTAAAGACAAAATAGAATCACTAATTTTATCAGATAAAACAAGAAAAGAAGTTGAACAAATATTTAAAGAAGAGTCATAATTATGTTATTACTTAATGTTTGTATTTGTAGTATCATATTTCTTGTTGGGTACAACCTAAAAAGAGCGTTCCCCGGTTTTTCAAAAGCAGACATTAGGTTTTTGGATAAATTATTTTTTCACCATTTTATAATTGCGATAGTTTTTTATTTTTATGTTTCTATTTATGGAGGAGACGCTACGTTTTATTGGGATGCACCTAAAACTATTTCCTTTGAAGAAATTATTAATTTAATTAAACAGGGTTCAGCTTCTGGAGTCATTTATCTTATAAATTATATTCCCTCTAAAGTATTAAATCTGTCTTTTTTTACGGGGAATATGAGCTATGCACTACTAGGGTATTTAGGCTTTATTTATTTTTATAGAATTAGTAAAAATATTTTTAAAGAAAAATCAAGTATTTCAGGAGGTAAAATATTTGGAATTCCAATTTTTCCTTGGATTTGGTTTTTACCAAACCTCCATTTTTGGTCTTCAGGTATTGGTAAAGACAGCATCTTGTTTTTTTCAATAGCGGTGTTTATGTATTCTTTACAAAATATAAAACGTAATTGGCTTGGCTTGTTTATTAGTTTGATTTTATCTCTATCAATACGGCCTCATATCACATTATTTTTATTAGTTGCTTTTGGTATTGGCTATTTTTTAGACGGGAACTTAAAAGGCTATCAAAAAGTAATTATATTCTTATTTTTTATAGCAGGATTTACTTCTATATTTGCTTATGTGCTTCAGTTTATTCAGTTAGAGAGCTTAGATGCACAAGCAATATCAGAATATACTTCAACAAAGGCATTAAAATTGAATAAAATAACTTCAGGTTCTGGAGTAGATATTTCTGGTTATCCATTTCCAGCCAAGGTTGCTACTTTTTTATACAGACCTTTGTTTTTTGATATAAATGGAATTATGGCTATTCTAGCCTCTTTTGAAAATCTTGTTTTATTGATATTCACTTTTATCGTGATAAAGAACAAACCTATGAGGGCTTTTAAAAAAGGAGATTTTTTAATAAAAGGGATGTTGATCTTTTTTTTAATAGGAACGATGTCTTTTTCGCTTATTCTCGGGAATTTAGGTATTATGTTACGACAAAAAAATATGTTTATCCCTGTATTTATCATTTTTGGGTTTTGGACTTTATACAATAATAAATTGTTAAAAAACACTAAATGAAAGTTCTTCAAATAATAAATAGTCTTACCACTGCAGGAGCTGAAAAGTTACTCTTGGATTCCATCCCTAAATATAATAAACTTGGTGTTTCTATGGATTTATTGCTTCTAGACGGCTCAGAGACTCCTTTTTTAAAAATATTGAAAGAACAATCAAAAGGGGAAATTTATAGGTTAGGAAAAGGGTCAGTATATAATCCTTGGCATATAATAAAAATTATTAAATATTTTAAAAAGTACGATATAGTACATGTGCATTTATTTCCTGCATTATATTGGACTGCTTTAGCAAAATTTGTATCCTTCTCAAAAGTTGTTTTATTATTTACCGAACACAGTACATCAAATAAACGAAGAAAATATTATTTTAGGCTTTTAGATAGAATAATATATAGAAACTATCATGCAATTATTACTATTTCTAAAGAAGTAGATATTTTTATTAAAAAACATCTTGGATTTAGATTGTCAAAGTTCCACTTGATAAATAATGGTGTGGATATTGAAAGAATTAAAGCTGCAAAAACTGCAATACCTTCTGATTTTGGAATCTCTATTTCAGAAAAAATAATTGTACAAGTTTCTAGTTTTAGATACCCTAAAGACCAACAAACGTTAATCAGATCATTATCATTTATTTCAAAAGGTGTAAAACTAATATTGGTTGGTGAAGGGGCTTTATTGGATGAATGTAAAAAACTGGTAAAGAATTTAGAATTAGAGAGTCGAGTACTGTTTTTAGGAATTCGCATGGACGTACCTGAATTATTAAAAATGGCAGATATTGTAGTATTGTCATCATATTATGAGGGACTATCACTTTCATGTATAGAAGCACTAGCTTCTGGTAATCCACTTATTGCTTCAGATGCCCCAGGTCTTTCACAAATTGTTAAAGGTGCAGGCATCTTATTTCCTATTGGAGATGAGAAAATATTAGCTTTAGAGATAGATAATTTATTGAATGATAAAGAATATTATTCAAAGACAGTTAAGAGTTGTTTAGAACGAGCCAAAAAGTACAGTTTAGATGCTATGATTCAAAAACATATTCAATTATATAGAGAGGTATGTCCAAACAAAAACTAATCCGCATCACAACCATACCCCTGTCCCTAGAGAAATTGTTAGAAGGGCAATTAGCTTTTATGGAGCAACATTTTGAGGTGACTGCTATTTCTTCAGAAGAACAAAGACTTAAAGAATATGGAAAAAAGGAAGGTGTTGCAACCTTTTATTTAGCACTAACTAGAAAAATTACTCCAATAAGAGATGTAATCTCAGTAATTAAGCTATACAAATTTTTAAAAAAAGAGAAACCTAGTATGGTACATACCCATACTCCTAAAGCTGGTATTGTGGGTATGATGGCAGCTTTTTTTGCAAGAGTGCCATTAAGGCTTCATACCGTAGCAGGGTTGCCTTTACTGGAAACTTCAGGGCTTAAAAGAATGGTGTTAAATTTAGTTGAAAAGCTTACCTATAGCTTGGCAACAAATGTATACCCCAACTCAAAAGGATTATATGATATTATTATAGCTAAAAAATTTACCCCGGTTACTAAATTAAAAATTCTAGGAAACGGATCTTCCAACGGAATAGACACTACCTATTTTTCAAAATCACATTTTCAAGAAGTAGATTTACTACAGAAAAGAAATGAGTTAAGTATTCCAGAAGATGATTTTGTTTTTGTTTTTGTGGGTAGAATTGTTAAAGACAAAGGGATTAATGAGCTGGTAGAAGCTTTTACAGATCTTCAGAAAGAGTATAAGAACTGTAGTTTGCTATTGGTAGGGCCTTTTGAAAATGATTTAGATCCAGTCTCTGAAAAAACTCAAACAGCTATTTCAGAAAATACAAAAATTATCACATCGGGTTATCAAGATGATGTACGGGTATATTTTGCACTAAGTAACACACTTGTTTTTCCTAGTTATCGGGAAGGGTTTCCAAATGTGGTAATGCAGGCTGGTGCCATGGGGCTCCCTAGTATTGTAACTGATATAAATGGGTGTAATGAAATTATTACTGATAATAAGAATGGGTTTGTTGTACCTTCAAAAAATCAAAAAAAATTAAAAGAGAGTATGATTCGAATGATTACTGAAGAATATTGTTATTCTATATTGAGAGATAATGCTAGAGAAATGATACAATCTAGATTTAAGCGCCCCAATATGTGGAAAGAAATATTAAATGAATACAATCGATTAGATAAAAGATAATATGAAAAATGGCTCTTTTGTGATTTCTTTAGATTTTGAGCTTCATTGGGGCATTTTCGACCATAAATCTATATTAGATTATAGAACCAATTTAGAGAATGTTAGGTTGGTAATTAGGAGGCTTTTAGACTTATGTGAAAAGTATAATGTAAATATCACTTTTTCTGTGGTAGGATTTTTATTTGCCGAGAATAAAAAAGAGTTAATTAAATACAAACCAAATCTAACACCTTCCTACATAAACAAACAATTGAATCCATATTCAATTTTCCCAAAGATAGGCAACAATCAGAAAGATGACCCCTATCATTATGCAAAACCTCTTATAGAAGAAATAAAGTTAAGGTCTAATCATGAAATTGGAACTCATACATTTTGCCATTACTATTGTGTTGAAAAGGGGCAGACCATAAATCAATTTAAAGCAGATATTAAAGCAGCTATTTCTATAGCATCTGCTATGGAAATCGATATTAAAAACATTGTATTTCCGCGGAATCAAGTAAATAAAGAATATTTAAAAACTTGTGCAGATTTAGGTTTAACAAGTTATAGGGGAACAGAAAACAATAAGATATATAAACCTGTGAATTCAAATAAAAATATTTTAATTTATAGAATGATTCGTTTACTCGATTCTTATATTAATGTAACTGGCTATAACACGTATAATAAGGACACCCTTACTAAGGATAAAACGTTAGTAAACATACCGTCTAGTAGATTTTTAAGACCTTATAGTAAACGATTTAATTTTTTTGAACCATTGAAGATAAAGAGAATTAAAAGAGCAATGCGTTATGCTGCAATTAATAATGAAATTTTCCATTTGTGGTGGCATCCACACAATTTTGGAAGAAACATAAATGAAAATTTTAATAATCTAGAACAAATTTTTAAAGAATATAAGGAACTAAATTTAACCTATAACTTTAATAGTCATACTATGAGTGAGCTTGTAAAAAAAACAATTCAATGAAAATAGTGTTGTTTTGCGGTAAAAAAATTAGCAGTGATATTGTTTTTACACATTTAAAACAAAATCATAATCTAATTGGAGTGGTCACCGAATTACCATTTTCTAGAAAAAAACTTGTGAAAAACAGAATTAAAAAGTTAGGTTTTTTTATTGTGTTTCTTCAGCTATTATTTGTAAAGTCACTTTTGCCTTTAATAAAACTAAAATCAAAAAGACGGTTTGAAGAAATTAAAAAGAGTTTTATAATAGAAAAATTAAAATACTTCGACAATAAACTGCAAGTATCTTCTATAAATAATTTGGAGGTTTTAGAATATGTAAATAAAATAAATCCAGATGTTATTGTAGTAAATGGTACTCGGATAATCAATAAAAAGATATTAAATGGAATAGATGTCCCTGTTATTAATTTACATGTGGGAATTACACCAAAATATAGAGGAGTGCATGGTGGATATTGGGCACTTGTTAATAAAGATATAGAAAATTGTGGAGTTACAGTACATTATGTAGATACTGGGATTGATACAGGAAGTGTAATTTGTCAAAGAAAAATAGAAACCACTAAAAAGGATAGTTTTGTCACATACCCTCTATTACAATTAAAAAACGGCTTAAAGTGTTTAGATATTGCACTTAATAAAATTAAAGATAATGACTATTCTGTTATGGATTCATCTATTAATGAAAGTAAATTATACTATCATCCAACAATAATACAATACCTTTATTATTGGGTCTTTAAAGGTGTTAAGTGATTGATGTTAAGTATAATACATTTTTTTTAGATAATCAATTGATATTAAAAAATTCTCAATACTAGAAATTGTATTTTTATAGGTGTCTGTTTTTTTAGGATGGGTCATACCGTATAGATACAGTATGGATAGTGTATGGATACTGTATGGATAGTGTATGAAAATCAAAACCCATCATTTTATACAAAAAAAGGTTCTATACAAACAAAAAGAGACAAAAAGCATACAAAAAAGAACATCCTATTTTTTAAGAGTAAATTAAAAACAACATATAAAAAAAACACAGCATATCGTTGTCAATAAATCTAAGTTGTATCTTTACAAAGTGTATAAAAACGTACTTAAGCGAATATTAGATTTTTTTATTGCAAGTGTAGCATTTCTGCTATTGTTACCTGTATTTATAGTTATTTCATTGCTATTGTTTGTGGTTACTTTCAATACCCCTTTTTTCCTTCAAAAGCGTCCTGGAAAAAACGAACGTATTTTTACCATTATCAAATTTAAAACAATGAATGATAAACGTGATAAAAAAGGTAATTTATTACCCGATTCTCAACGCTTAACAAGAGTTGGAAAATTTATTAGAACAACCTCATTAGATGAGCTTCCTCAATTAATCAATGTAATAAAAGGAGATATGAGTTTGGTAGGCCCTAGACCTTTATTGCCAGAGTATTTGCTGCTGTATAACAATTTTCAAAAGCAACGGCATAATGTAAAACCTGGAATAACAGGCTATGCACAAGTAAATGGAAGAAATGCAATTGATTGGAATAAAAAATTTGAATATGATGTTTATTATGTTAATAATATTAATTTTGTGTTAGACTGTAAAATAATTTTAAAAACCGTTAAGAAAGTAATTTATTCTGAAGGTATTTCAGCAGAAGGAAGTGAAACTATTGGAAGGTTTAAAGGTAATTAAGAATGGAAAATATTATTATTATTGGAGCTGGAGGATTTGGCCGTGAAGTGAAGTGTCTTATAGAGGAGATTAATATGTCTTCAGCGAAGAAGTTTAATATACTTGGTTTTGTGGATGATGGAATTGAAAAGAATACCTTAGTTCATGAATTAAGAGTTCTTGGTAATATAGAGTATTTAGAATCTTTATTAGAAAAACCATCACTGGTATTTGGGTTGGGGAGTCCTACTCTCAAAAAAGCAATTTTTGAAAAACTAAAAGAGTTTAATTTTCCTGTATTAGTTCACCCTAAGGTTTCAACAAATGGTAAAAATATTCAAATTGGTAGAGGGAGTTTAATATGTGAAGGAACAATAATTACATGTGATGTAATCATTTCTGAATTTGTAACAATAAACTTATCTTGTACAATTGGTCATGATGCAGTTATAGGTATGTTTTCCTCATTAATGCCTGCTGTGAATATTAGTGGTGAGGTGTTAATTGAAGAAAGTGTGTTTATAGGGACAGGTGCAAAAGTTATCAACCAATTAACTATTGGTAAAAATACTATTGTTGGAGCTGGAGCGTTAGTTTCAAAATCCTTACCCAATAATTGTACTGCTGTTGGAATGCCTGCAAAACCAATTAAATTTCATGACTAAAATGGGTAATTCTAGAATATACGTATCATCTCCAGATATGGGAGGCAGCGAACAAAAGTTTGTAAAACAAGCCTTTGATACCAATTGGGTTGCTCCTTTAGGGCCTAATGTAGATGGCTTTGAAAATACTTTAGAAGAATACCTTAAAGAAGAAAGCAGTGTCGCAGCATTGAGTTCTGGAACAGCCGCCTTGCATTTAGCGCTAATACTTTTAGGAGTTGAAAGAGGAGATGAGGTTATCTGCCAAAGTATGACTTTTTCGGCATCGGCAAACCCAATAGTGTATCAAGGAGCAAGTCCAGTTTTTGTAGATAGTGAAAAAGACACTTGGAGTATCTGTCCCAATCATTTAGAAGAGGCAATTAAAGATAGAATCTCCAAAGGAAAAAAACCTAAGGCAATTATAGGGGTTCATATCTATGGGATGCCTTTTAAGGTCGATGAAATTAAAGCCATTTCAGAAAAATATGAAATTCCTTTAGTAGAAGATGCTGCCGAAGCATTAGGAAGCACTTATAACAATCAAAAATGTGGAACGTTTGGCGATATTTCAATTCTTTCTTTTAATGGTAATAAAATCATAACCACCTCGGGAGGTGGAGCTTTGGTCTCAAAAGATAAAAATATTAAAAAGAGAGCTATATTTCTAGCTACTCAGGCCAGAGATGAGGCATCGCATTACCAACATTCAGAAATAGGCTACAATTATAGATTAAGTAATATCTGTGCAGGGATTGGTCGTGGACAAATGGAAGTTTTAGACGAGCATGTTTTGCTTAGAAGAGAGATGAACCAGTTCTATAAAGATATTTTTAAAAATAAAGAAGGTATTTCAGTTTTTTCCGAACCTTCAGATAAGTATTTTTCCAATCACTGGTTAAGTTGTGTGGTAGTTGATGAATCCTTAACTGGGTTTTCTTCAGAAGCCATTCGGTTAGCATTACAAAAAGACAATATAGAAGCAAGACCTCTTTGGAAACCTATGCACTTACAACCTATATTTTCCAAAGCGCCATATTATGGAAATCAGATATCTGAAAATTTATTTAATAATGGAGTATGTTTACCATCAGGCTCTAATTTAACTGCTTCAGAAAAGCAACGTATAAAAAAGGTATTAACCAATTTTGTGTAGAGATAATACTTATATTTGAATACCGAATCCTAATAAAGTGAATAAGCCACTAAATCATTTTCAAAAACTTTATACTGGAGATAATAGTTTAAAACTGTTAGATCAAAGTTATTTACCACGTTGGATTGTGGTATCGATAGACACCTTATTGAGTGTAGCATCACTTTTATGTGTGTATTTAATTTTATTAGGGACACCCATTCATTTTCATGAGGTAATCTCTTTACCCTTACAAGGGTTAGCGGTACTTAGTGTAACTCTTTTCTATTTTTTTGTTTTCAAAACCTATTCAGGAATCATACGGCATTCTACTTTTATAGATATTTTAAAACTTATTATTTCATCATTTTTTACTGCAGCATCAATTTTAATTTTCAATTATTTATATAGCTTGCAGTATGATGATAAGGTATTTATCACGACATCTATACTGTTATATATGTTTGTTTCATTTACAATCTTACTACTATTTAGGATTGCAGTAAAAGAGAGTTACCAATTTTTAAAAAATACAGCAATAGTTAGCTCTGTAAAAAGAGTGGTGATTATAGGCGTTGATGACCATTCAATCTCTTTAGGTAAAGCCTTAACAACAGAATCTGATTTTCCTTTTCAATTAGTGGGTTTTGTTTCTGAAGGATTAGAGTCTAAACAGTATAAAATACTAGGTAAATATGTAATTCCAGTTAAAAATAGCTTCTCCGAAACGCTATCTGAGTTAGATATTGATGGGGTATTGATAATTAGTAAATCTTTTTCGGGAAAGGAAAAAAATAAAATTGTTGAAGAATGTTTAAAAAATAATTTAGAAATTTTTAATGTCCCTCTTTTAGAAACGTGGAATAAAAAAGATGATATTAAAAATAAGATCAAACCTATCCAAATTGAAGATTTATTAGAAAGAGACCCTATTAATATTGATACAAAATTAATTAAAAACGATTTAGAAGGTAAAACCATTTTGATTACAGGAGGAGTAGGCTCTATAGGAAGTGAGATTGTAAAACAAGTGGCAGATTTTAACCCGAGTCTAATTGTAATATTAGATCAAGCAGAATCTGCATTACACGAATTAGAAATGTATTTACAATTAAATTACCCAGAATTAAATTTTATTACTGAGTTAGCAAACATTAGCAATAAAAGTCGTTTAGAGGTATTGTTTTCAAAATACCAGTTTGATATTCTATACCATGCTGCTGCATATAAACACGTGCCACTCATTGAAAGAAACCCACATGAGGCTGTTTATGTTAATATTTTAGGAACTTTAAACCTTGCATTATTATCAGTTTCCTATAACATTAATAAATTTGTATTAATATCTACAGATAAAGCTGTAAACCCTACAAATGTGATGGGGGCTTCTAAAAGAGTTGCAGAAATGTGTGTGCAATCTCTTCAAAATGAAGAAGGAGTGAATACGAGTTTTATAACTACCCGTTTTGGAAATGTGCTAGGCTCAAGTGGCTCAGTAATTCCACATTTTAGAAAACAAATTTCGCAAGGAGGCCCAGTTACGGTAACACACAAAGAAATAATACGATACTTTATGATGATACCAGAGGCTTGCCAGTTGGTTTTACAGGCAGGAACTATGGGGAAAGGTGGAGAAATTTATGTTTTTGACATGGGAGAACCTGTAAAAATTATTGATTTGGCAGAAAGAATGATACGCCTTTCTGGATTAGAACCTTATAATGATATTGACATTAAATTTACAGGATTAAGACCTGGTGAAAAATTATTTGAAGAGTTACTCAACGATTCTTCAACATCGCAACCTACACATCATCCAAAAATAATGATAACAAGAGTTCCAACAGAGAATTTTGAAGATATAAAAACGAAAGTAGAAGCTATTGTTAAAATAGCTGCTAAAGATAAGGATACAGAAATTGTAAAGCTGTTAAAAGACCTTGTTCCGGAGTTTATTAGTAATAATTCCCTATTTGAATCTCTCGACCAACCAATTAAAAAAGGTATAGAACGCTAACCGCTTCAACTTTACTGCAATCAGTCAGTTACAAAAGCGGTCTTCATTCTTTAATTTAGTCAACTACTTACCCCACCGTCTGTAGCATAGTCAACATCAATTTTAAATCTTAAATCTTAATTCTCCAATCTCCAATCTCCAATCTCCAATCTTTACACTTTCAGTATTTATTCTTTTTCCAGTAATTAAGCTCATCACTTACCTTACTGCCTGTAGCAAGTCAACATCA
>JAUVAS010000047.1 GCA_030591585.1 Flavobacterium sp.
TCATTCCCGTGAAAACGGGAATCTAAATAACATAATTTCGGTTTTTAACCTTTTTTGGTCAAAATGAAACGAGCGAAATACCTCTATGGCTCTGCCTCGAGGATAGTTCGTTTCAAGAAATTATTTATTACCTTAACAAAGGCAAAAGGCTATATGTACATTCTAAAATGCTCAGATGATACATATTATACTGGTAGTACTAAATATTTAGAAAAAAGGATAGAAGAGCATCAAAATGGAAAGGGAGCAAACTATACAAAAAAGAAATTGCCAATTCAACTTATTTATTTTGAAGAGTATAGGCGTATTGATTATGCCTTCAATAGAGAAAAATAAATTCAGGGGTGGAGTAGAAAAAAGAAAGAAGCTTTAATGAGTGGAGAGACATATTTGTTGCCTAAACTTGCTAAGAAAATATTTTCTAAAAAGAGTGATTGAAATTTGGTCACTTCGATACGATGTTCGTAGCTCACATCACTCAGTGACCGGTGGAGTTAGTGCCCTGAGTGATTTCATTTTTTTTGAAATTGTATCGAAGGGTATGGAATTTGAGTTCTGTCATTTCGATACACTTCTCGTATACTCGAAGCACTCAATGACCTTTGAACAGAGTACTTTGAGTGTCCGCTTTTTCTTCGGAATCATTTCGAAGGGTACATAACAAAGAGAAACCCCTAAATCAATTCACCATTTATAATAACACTATCAATCAAATTACTACCAAAAGCATAAGGTAAATATCCATAAGAAGGGATTTCTTTGGTGATAATAATACTGGCAGATTTTCCTTTGGTAATGCTTCCGTGGGTTTCTGAAATCCCCATAGCGAAAGCTCCGTTAATGGTTGCTGCATTAATAGATTCTTCGGGGGTAAGTTTCATTTTAATGCAAGCGGTAGCTACTACAAAATTCATATTTCCGCTAGGTGTAGAACCAGGATTGTAGTCGGTAGCAAGTGCAAGCGGAAGTCCTGCATCTATAATTTTTCTTCCGGGTGTATAAGGAATACTTAAAAAATAAGAACAGGAGGGAAGTGCTACCGGCATGGTTTCTGAATTCTTTAATGCTATAATATCTTCCGAAGTAATAACTTCTAAATGGTCAACACTTAACGCATTGTGTTCCACTCCAGCTTGTACACCTCCAATAGCGTTAAACTGATTCACATGAATTTTTGGGATAAGGTTGTATTTCTTTGCTTCAGAAAGTAATTGATGGGTATCTTCAACCGTAAAATATCCTTTTTCGCAAAAAATATCTATATAATCGGCAAGGTTTTCTTTAGCTATTTCTGGAAGCATTTTGTTACAGATATGATCTAAATATCCTTGTTTGTTATTTTTAAATTCTGAAGGTACTGCATGGGCTCCTAAAAATGTGGTTTTTACTTTTATAGGAAATGATTCTCCTAATTTTTTGGCAACCCGAAGCATTTTTAATTCCGCTTCTGTAGTGAGTCCGTAGCCCGATTTAATTTCAAGAGCACCGGTGCCTAATTGCATTATTTCTTTTAAACGGTTAGCAGATTGATGAAATAAATCTTCTTCAGAAGTTTCCTGAAGCTTTTTTGCACTATGTAAGATTCCACCACCGTTATCTGCAATTTCTTGATAAGACAACCCGTTGATTCTATCAACAAATTCCTGTTCTCTATTTCCGGCATACACAATATGGGTATGAGAATCGCACCAAGTAGGCATTACAATTTTATTTTTGCAATCTATGGTTTTATCAACTTCAGTAATGGATAAGGTGTCCATAGTTCCATAGTCCTTTATTAGAGTGCCTTCTAGGAGCAACCAAGCATTTTTCAATGTTGGTAATTCTTTCATTTCGGCCCCACTTACTTTGTTGGGAGCAGTATCTCTAACTTGAAGGAGTTCTTTTATGTTGGTGAGAAGTATTTTCATTGGCTAAAGATAGCAAACATCAAAAGGAATTAATAAATTTAGTCCTTTAAAATTTACATTAGGTGAAATTGAATAAATTAGAAATAAACATCACTTGCACCCGTGATGAAGAAGTGCTAAATAAACGTATCTTTACCGTATGAAACTAGATATACTAGCCATAGGCGCACATCCAGACGATATAGAATTAGGAGCAGGAGCAACCATTGCCAAAGAAATTTCCAACGGAAAATCGGTTGGGATTATTGATTTGACCAGAGGAGAATTAGGGACCAGAGGTACGGCAGAAACCAGAGATGCAGAGGCAGAAGATGCTAAGAATATACTGGGTGCAAAATTTAGAATCAATATGGAATTCGCTGATGGCTTTTTTGTAAATGATAAAGAACACCAGTTAGAGCTTATAAAAATGATTCGTAAGTTTCGACCAGACATTGTACTTTGTAATGCTATTAATGATCGGCATATTGATCACTCAAAAGGAAGTAGTTTGGTTAGTGATGCTTGTTTTTTAAGTGGACTAGTAAAGGTTGATACCAAATGGGACAATGATGACGATGAATGGCAAGAACCATGGAGACCAAAACATGTATATCATTATATTCAATGGAAAAATATAGCCCCTGATTTTGTGGTAGATGTTTCTGGATTTATGGATAAAAAACTAGAAGCTGTCTTTGCTTATAAAACACAATTTCATAAGCAAGGTTCTAACGAACCAGTAACTCCAATTTCTACAACTAATTTTAGAGACAGCATTACTTATAGAGCCCAAGACTTAGGAAGACTAATAGGCACAGAACATGGAGAAGGGTTTACAGTAGAACGATATGTGGCTGTAAAATCATTATACAATTTAATTTAAAAATCTTTACATTCTCTATTGTGAAGCAATACTAAATGAATTATATTTGCACCCGCTGTAAAAGCGAAATTTAAATGGTGGTTGTAGCTTCCGCCTTCGTTTCACTACGGACGGACAGGCAACCTCGCTAAACCAGAATTAGCAAAAGATTAAATGGTGGTTGTAGCTCAGTTGGTTAGAGCATCGGTTTGTGGTACCGAGGGTCGCGGGTTCGAATCCCGTCTTCCACCCAAAAGCAAGAGCTTCTCTTAATGGAGGAGCTTTTTTTGTGGGATAAAGCTGGTAATTACTTGCGGGATGAGAAGTTTATGCTGAGCGTAGTCGAAGTGAATCCCGTCTTCCACCCAAAAGCAAGAGCCTCTCTTAACGGAGAGGCTTTTTTTGTGGGTTTAATTCTACTGTCTTTACGAACCTTTTTAGGTGAACTGACCTGCCTACCTGCCGGCAGGCGTAGTGAAGTAATCTAATACGATGCAGTACTAATAAATTCCCTTAGCCCAACCCTAAAGGGAGGGAATTTACTTTAATGTTCTTTACATGAAAAACTTTTGCACCCTTTAGGGCTGGGGAAACAAAAGTATGTGCTATATTTTATTTTTAGTATCTCCCGATGGTTTTAGGTACTTGCATAGCTCCTTTAGATAAAAAACTAAAGAAAATAAGCAAGCAAAACAGCAACCACCACCGCAGTCATTTTTGAAAGATTGAATTTGTGATTCTTTGAACTTTCAAATAAAATAGTAGTAGAAACATGAAGAAAAATACCAATAGTAATAGCAGTTAATTTTACTTCTTGTGCTGGAGAAAATAAATTTTGATGAGACAACCAATTTCCTAAGGGTGTCATCAACGCGAATAAAAATAAAAAAACTAGCGTAGTCGTTTTGCTATAATTCGCTTTTATAAAAAAGAGGGATAGTATTAAGGAAATTGGGATTTTATGAACGATAACCCCCAACATTAAATTATTATCTTCAGCAATAGGAAATCCTTCTAATAAAGCGTGAATACTCAAACTAATAAACAACAACCAAGGGAATAGTTGTTTCTCTGAATGTATATGAACATGACCATGTTCGGCACCTTTTGAGAAAAATTCTAAAAATATTTGTAATAAAATCCCTAGAATAATATAGACTCCTATTTCTTTAGAGGGGGTACGATATACTTCGGGGAGTAATTCAAAAATGGTTACCGACAATAAAAAGGCACCACTAAAAGCGAGGAATATAGAAATCTGTTTTGCATCTTTTATTTTTAATAGAAGTGCCAATGCATACCCAATTACTACCGATATAAAGAGTAAGAAATAAACCATTAGTTAAATATTAAGATTAATCGTTGCGAGGTTTCTTCATCAAAATTGTTTAATTGATAATCTCCAAAACAATGTAATAAATTAAGTTCAGCTTCCTTAAAACAATTCTGAAAATCTAAAAGAGTAATAGCTTTTACTCGTTCTTGAAAAGAAAAATCTTCATGTTCATATTGAAAACGTATGTTTTTAATAATATATCCATCTACAATAGAACGGTTGATATGAAAAGTAATATTGTCTATCGTTTTAGTTTCAG
Organism: Flavobacterium sp.; assembly: GCA_030591585.1. Taxonomy (GTDB): domain Bacteria; phylum Bacteroidota; class Bacteroidia; order Flavobacteriales; family Flavobacteriaceae; genus Marifrigoribacter. The sequence continues at coordinate 4,350 of JAUVAS010000047.1, forward strand.
AAGGGACAAGATTTCTCTTAACGTATTCAGCATTTAAAAAATCGATGACTGCAAATCCGTTGGGTTTTAATTCAGCTTTTATAGCTTTAATCGTTCTTAGGTTATCCTCTTCGTTTTCAAAATACCCAAAACTAGTAAATAGGTTAAAAACAGCATCAAACTTTTTAGGGTAGGGCAGACACATATCGTGTTCTTCAAAATGCAAGCTTGAATTTTCGTACTGTTTTGCAAAAGCAATAGACTTTGGAGATAGGTCAACGCCAGTAACATTAAAGCCTAACTCATTTAAATATTTTGCGTGACGCCCTTTTCCGCAGGCTAAATCTAATACCTCATCGTTTTTGTGAAGATTTAAAAATGAAGTCAGGTTTTTCATGAAAAGACCTGCTTCTTTGTAATCCCGATTTTTATATAAAATATGGTAATATGGAGTGTCGAACCATGAGGTATACCAATTTTCTGTATCTTTTTGCATAAAAATAAATTGCGCTACTAAATTACTGTATTTTTGTTTTTTATTTGGGATGATTTAGCAAATAATTGTTTTTACGAGTAAAGCGAAATAATCTCTTGATGAGAGTCGTTGTTTTTCAAGAGATTGCTTAAAGATATAAATGAATAAGATTTCCGTTTTCACATACAATGAATATGAAAAAGAACTTTAAAATGTTAGCAAAGACCTTATTTGGTCTGGAAGAATTATTAGCACAAGAGCTGAGAAGATTAGGTGCTTCTAATGTAGAAATAGGCACTAGAAACGTAACCTTTGAGGGAGATCAGGGCTTTATGTATAAGGCGAATTTGTGTTGTAGAACTGCGATAAAAATATTAAAACCTATTAGTTCATTTAATGTTTTTACGGAAGCTGATGTGTATAAAAAAGTATATGAGATTCCTTGGGAGCAATATATGGATGTTGATGGGACCTTAGCTGTGGATGCTACGGTTTTTTCAGAACAATTTACCCATTCAAAATACATAGCATTAAAGACAAAAGATGCTATTGTAGATCGGTTTCGTGATAAAGAGGGAAGAAGGCCCGATGTAGATTTGGACCATCCTACATTACGGGTAAATATTCATATAGACAGAAATATTTGCACCCTTTCATTAGATAGTTCTGGACAGTCATTACATAAGCGAGGCTATAAAGTAGCGAATACAATGGCGCCTATAAATGAAGTGCTAGCGGCAGGAATGATTATGCTTTCGGGTTGGACTGGACAATGTAATTTGCTAGATCCAATGTGTGGTAGTGGAACTATTTTAACGGAAGCTGCAATGATTGCGTGTAACATCCCGCCAAATTTGAATAGGGAAGAATTCGGGTTTGAAAACTGGCCAGATTTTGATGTAGATTTATATGAAATAATTGAAAGTGCAGCCTTAAAAAAGATTAAAGATTTTCATTTTAAAATTGAAGGCTTTGATCTAGAAGCAGATATTGTTAGCAAAGCAAAAGAGAATATAACAAGTGCGAACCTTCAAGAATTTATTTCGGTACGACGACAAGATTTTTTTGAAAGTAAAAAAGAAAATGACAATTCGTTGTATATTATTTTTAACCCTCCCTATGATGAACGTATACAGGTAGATGCAGAAAAACTATACGCATCTATTGGTACTACTTTAAAGCATGGCTATCCTGGAACACAAGCTTGGATGATTACCGCTAATATGGAAGCATTAAAACACGTGGGATTGCGGCCTTCTAGAAGAATTAAACTCTACAACGGTAAACTTGAAAGTAAGCTGGTAAAGTATGAGATGTACGAGGGGAGTAGAAAAGCTAAAAAACAGTAACAAATTCCTGCGAAGGCAGGAATCTCATGAGTTTATGTTATTTTGATGAGATTCCTGCCTACGCAGGAATTTTTCACTTCTTATAAATAGGAATTAAATAAGAAATGCCATATCCAAAACCAGCGCCAAATTCACTAAAATCATAGGTTCTATTGAATCCTGGAATATAGAGGTTGTCAAATTCCTGCGAAGGCAGGAATCCCATGAGTTTATGTTATTTTGATGAGATTCCTACCTACGCAGGAATTTTTCACTTCTTGTAAATAGGAATTAAATAAGAAATGCCATATCCAAAACCAGCGCCAAATTCACTAAAATCATAGGTTCTATTGAATCCTGGAATATAGAGGTTGTTAAAGTTACTAGGGATATCTTCTTTAATTAAATATTTTAATTGCAGTTGAATGGACAAAAACAAATTTGTATAAACCTCTGTTTTAACTCCAAAGATAAATTCTGCCCAATGTGCAGAAAGCCCCGTGTATTCTATGGGTTCTTCAATAGTTGTGGAAGGGAATGTTGTGTCGCCAGTATAAATACTATAGCTAGTAATTTCTTGGTCAAAAGTTGAAACTCCGTATCGCAACCCTGCAAATATGGCATTATTCATACCCACCCAGTTATTATAAGCATTAAAATCTGCTCCAATTTTAATATAGTTTCCTTTTGTGGAGGATACTAAGTTGCTTTCAATTTGTTCATCTTTGTCATTTCCTATTTCAGCAGCGATATAAAATGTATTGGTAATTCTAAAATCTGCCATAAATTCAATGCCCGAATAATCATCATCTATTAGTGAACGTACAGGTTTAGCAAGGTCTATACCTAGCCGTAAACCATAGATGTTGTTTTTTGGCAGGGTGTCATTATCCACTAGATTTTCTTCTTGAGCCTTTACTGAAAAGCAAGAAAAAAATAAAAGGCTAATGAAAAATAGTAACATGTGTTTCATTCTCATTTTCAACAATAAATTTATTAACAATAACTTCATCTATCCAATTATCAGTATCAATTTCTAAGTCGGCAGAAAGTTGCGTATAAATTGCTTTAAAAGCACAAGCACGATTTATATAAACACTTTCTCTCTGGTAATTAAAATTTATGTTATCTGTATTTCCAGGATTCTCGGTATTGTCATCTTTTACAAATAAATAATCTGTAAAATTAGCTCCCGTATTTAATGGTATTGCAATAGAGTCTGTAGTTACAAATCGATACACATGAATACTGTCATTATCTATAATAGTAGTCACGGTAAGACTATCTACAGATTTAGAAAATAAAGGGTTGTCATGATTTTTAAACGTAATAATTAAAAAAGGGGTAGTAGGTGTGCCTTCAGAGCAGATGTCATCTTTAGTACAGCTATTTACGATCAATGAAATAAATACTAATAAAACTAACTTTTTTATCATCATAATTTTCTTCTAGCGTTTCCTTTTTTCCAAAAGTACAACATTTTCTACGTGGTGTGTCTGCGGAAACATATCTACCGCTTGGGTTTTGGTTACCGTGTAATCTTCATCTAATAACGCTAAGTCTCTCGCTTGTGTGGCACTATTACAGCTTACATAGACTATTTTTTTTGCTGAAATCTTCAATAATTGAGCCACCACATCTTTGTGCATTCCGTCTCTAGGTGGGTCTGTTATAATTACATCTGGAATTCCGTGTTGATGGATAAAAGCATCGTTAAAAACTTTTTTCATGTCTCCTACATAAAATTCTGTATTGTCAATATTATTTAAAGTTGCATTTTCCTTGGCTGCTTTAATGGCATCTGGAACAGATTCAATACCAATTACTTTAGCAGCTTTTTTAGCAACAAATTGAGCAATAGTCCCCGTTCCTGTATATAAATCGAATACTAATTCGTTTCCTGTTAATCCTGCAAAATCTCTTGTGACTTTGTATAATTCGTAGGCTTGTTCCGAATTTGTCTGATAAAAAGACTTGGCATTTATTTTAAAACGAAGCCCTTCCATTTCTTCAAAAATATGAGCTTCGCCACGGTAACAAATTACTTCTTGATCGTAAATAGTATCGTTTCCTTTTGAGTTGATAACATATAAAAGAGACGTTGTTTCTGGAAACTCTGTAGCGATAGCATTTAATAATAATTCTTGGTTCTCTTTGTCTTCATAAAAAAACTGAAGCAAAATCATCACCTCTCCAGTACTCGTAGTTCGCAACATTAAAGTACGTAAAAAACCTTCTTGTTTTCGGGCATTATAAAATGACAACTGAAGTTCTTCTGCTTTGTTTTTAATAAAATTTCGGATGGCATTACTAGGGTCACGTTGTAAATGACAGCTGTCAATATCCAATATTTTGTCCCACATGCCAGGAATATGAAATCCTAATGCATTTCGGTTTTTAATAATCTCATCACTTTTTATCTGTTCTAGGGTGAGCCATTTGCTATCGCTAAACGAGAATTCCATTTTATTGCGATAGTAGTATTGTTCTTTAGACCCTATAATAGGAGCGATTTCTGGAAGTTCAATTTTCCCCAAGCGTTTCAGGTTATTTTCTACCTCTTTTTGTTTATAGAAAAGTTGATGCTCATAGCCCATATATTGCCATTTACAACCTCCACAGGTTCCAAAATAATCGCATTTTGGCTTGGTACGCTTTTCAGAAAGTTTAGTAAATGAAATGGCTTTACCCTCGTAGTAACTTTTTCTTTTCTTGGTGGTTTGTATCGTACAAACATCACCAGGAACGGCATTGCCTATAAAAACTACTTTTCCGTCTGGAGCAAATGCAATTGCTTTTCCCTTGGCGCCTGCATCGGTAATTTCTAAATCTTCAAAAACCACTCTGTTGTTTTGTATTCTTCCCATAGGTGCAAAAATATAATAATATACTCATTACACATAACTTTTCGGTTTTTTCACTGCTTCTTTTTCCCTTTCTCTGTATTAACATTATAAACCGTAACTAAGGCTCTGCTCTATAATTTATGCCTTGATAAAGAAAAAAATAATTTACCAAAATTTCCGAAAACCTAAATGTAAGGAGTATCGTTCTTTTTATTTCATAGAAGCTATAAAAAGTATTTGATATTTTAGTAATTTGCAGTCTTAAGGATGATTTCTCTCCTCCGCTGAATTTTCGATACTCGGAAGAATAAAGGTATAGAAGGAATAACATTTTATTCAATTTAAAAAATATGTTATGGCAGTTACAGAAAAGACCTTATCACAAAAAGCAATCGATTTAGAAAATGAGTATGGCGCTCACAATTATCATCCACTTCCTGTAGTTTTAGAAAAAGGGGAGGGTGTTTTTGTATGGGATGTTGAAGGGAAAAAATATTATGATTTCCTTTCGGCTTATTCCGCAGTAAACCAAGGGCATTGTCATCCAAAAATAATAGATGCGCTCTCTAATCAAGCTAAAAAATTAACCTTGACTTCAAGGGCATTTCATAATGATATTCTAGGAGCATACGAAAAATATATTTGTGAGTTTTTTGGTTTTGATAAGGTACTCCCTATGAATAGTGGGGCGGAAGCTGTTGAAACTGCAATCAAGCTTTGTAGAAAATATGCTTATGAGAAAAAAGGAATTGCAGAAAACAAAGCAGAAATTATAGTTTGTGAAAATAATTTCCACGGAAGAACCACCACCATCATCTCTTTTTCTAATGATGAAGATGCTCGTAAAAACTTTGGGCCATTTACAGATGGCTTTATAAAAATAGCGTATGATAATTTAGAGGCTTTGGAAGAGGTGTTAAAATCTAACACTACTATTGCAGGGTTTTTAGTAGAACCTATTCAAGGAGAAGCTGGGGTTTATGTACCTTCTGAAGGGTATTTGTCTAAAGCAAAAGAGTTATGTAAAAAATATGATGTATTATTTATTGCAGACGAAGTACAAACAGGAATCGCCAGAACAGGAAAATTACTAGCAGTAGATCACGAAAATGTAACACCAGATATTTTAATTTTAGGAAAAGCATTAAGCGGTGGTGTGTACCCAGTTTCGGCAGTTTTGGCTAGAAACGAAACCATGTCGGTTTTAAAACCGGGACAGCACGGTTCTACTTTTGGAGGTAATCCATTAGCGTGTGCTGTGGCTATTGCTTCGTTACAGGTTGTTAAGGATGAAAATCTTGCCGAAAATGCTGAACGATTAGGTAAATTATTTAGAAGTGAATTAGATAAATTTATTGAAACCAATGATTTAGTACTAGGAGTTAGAGGGAAAGGCTTATTAAATGCCATTTTAATAAATGATACCGAAGATAGCGAAACCGCTTGGAATATATGTTTAAAGCTAAGAGACAACGGATTATTAGCAAAACCTACCCACGGAAACATCATCCGTTTTGCTCCACCATTGGTGATGACTGAAGCACAAATTTTAGACTGTGTTTCAATAATTACTAAAACAATTGCAGAATTTGAAAAGTAATCTTGAGGAGTGTTTGGTAAAAGAGAAAAGAGTAAAGAGAAAAGAAAAAAGACCGCTTCGCTGAAAGAGTAAAGACTTGATGTTAACTATCATATAGACAATAGTTAAGTTATTTTAATCGACACTACTAATTAATAATTACTGTTGTTTGGTAAAAGACTAAAGACCGCTTCGCTGAAAGATAAAAGAGTAAAGACTTGGTGTTAACTATTAGATAAACAATCGTTTATTTATTGCAATTTATTAATAAATGAACATTTTAATTGAAAAGAATTCCTCGAGGCGCTGCCTCGGGGTTTCCGTTGAAAGTGTCATTCCCGTGAAAACGGGAATCTAAATAACATAATTTCGGTTTTTAACCTTTTTCGGTCAAAATGAAACGAGCGAAATACCTCTATGGCTCTGCCTCGAGGATAGTTCGTTTCAAGAAATTATTTATTAATCTTAAAATTAACAATAAAAAAAGCGGCTAATTAGCCGCTTTTTTATTATATATAGGTTGCGATTATTCGTTTCTAATAATTGTTTTGTAATCAATATCAATATTTTCAGAGGTTATTAGTTTAATAAGATAAACACCATCTGCAACACCTGAAGTTGAAAGAGTAATATTTCTTTCACTACCCAAGTTTGTTTTATTGATGACTAACCTTCCAGACATATCGTAAACCAACGCCGATTTTATAGTATATCCTTCTGGATTTGTAATCTCCATTTGTTTGTAAGGATTGTTTTGGAAGAACCCAACAGATGCTCTTGCATTTTCTATGGCAATTGTGCCCTCAGAGTTGTTTATGGTTTCTCTCATTCCTCTAAACACAATAAAAAACCGATTGTCATAGTCACCAGCAGGTAAGGTTTGTACCGCCTCATTACCGCCAGTAATTTCTTTATATGTATTTTCAACATTATCCCATAGAAAAGCAGCATTTGTAGTATTAATCTCTTCAGTAGCTGTTACAGAAAAATTAAATTGTTGATCTAGTACAAAATTAATAGGGATTCTCTTATTAAGTGCAAAAGGCACCGTTTGTATTACATATTTTTTTCTATACGTATCTTCACCTATTGGAAAATAAGCTTCAGAGGTTGCATCCATAGGGTGTAATGCATCCATACCATGGTCATAACCATCGGTAGACTCATCAGAGAAAAGCAATACCATTTCTCTGGCATGCGACTCGCCAAAAGCAGTAAGTATTCTAATTTGTGGCCAACGGTTATCTGCAGTTGTTGGGGGGCTAGTACTTAAGCTTCCGTCATTACCAGGAACAATAGGATTTCTAAATACAGATTCATTTGCAACTCCTTCTTGAACATAAACACGCATACTGTTATTTATGGTTGCATTAGTAATTGCAGAACCATCTGCCATGCCAGCTAACATAAAGCCTTGACCAATGGGTGCAAAGCGTCTTTCTTCAGGAGTAACACCAAGTCCGCCAGTTCCACCACTACCACTACCTCCAGATGAATCCCATTCGTTTAATGTAGCTTGAACGTATGTCCCACCAGGAGGACTAGCAGGAATCCATGCGGCAAAACCTGCACGATTTAAAGAATAGTAATGAGAATCTACAGTTCTATCTTCATCCCAAAAATAAATAGTACTTACCATTGCATTATTATTAACAACCATTGCCAAATCTATCGCAGAAGGGTAGGGGTTTCCAGTTAATGTCCAATACGGAAGTCCGTATACATCTGCTTGACCACTAACAGGTATTGAAAACGTACCGTTATTTGGTCGCCCTCTAAAATCGTAGTTTTGGTCGTGGTTAGTAGTACCAACCCCTTTCATAACAAAACCAAAGCCAGGAGTAACCACATTGTTTGCATAAATACGTACGTAATGGCTTTCTGCTTCTGTTCCAGGAGTTTCATGTGAATAAGTCCATCTGGTTGAGATGGTTAATGGGTTAGCAGCAGTACCGTCACCTATCAATCCATTCCAAGCTGTTGTTGTGCCAATAGGGTTGGATTTAGTGAGGTTAGTACCCAGATCTACATCATATATTTTTGTAATTCCAAAATTTGTATTTCCAGCAATTCCAGCAGGATCACCAATAGGTGAACACCAATAGGTATAATCCCAAGAATCATCCCAAGGTGCGTTTTGATACACCGAGAGCATTCCTGTTCCGCTATTTGCAGCAGGTACAGCGCTTCCTTGTATTAATTGTGCGCCTTCTCTTAAATAAATACTGGCTTCTGTATCACCAGCACTATTTACTTCTAGGTTTACATCTTGCTCTACAAACAGTATTTCATCTTTTACATAAATGTAAGAATCTGTTGAAGTTGTAGGGTTTGGGCGTACAAACAGCTGCGAAAACACCGTTGACGTAGTGATTAACATGGCTATTAAGAGTAGTAGGTTCTTCATAAGTATCAAATTTTCGAAGTGTGTAGGGGGTTTAACACTCCTTATATTAATAAACAAACTTACTGTTTTTTTTTTAGTTTTCATAAAAACTTCGATAAACAGTTTGTTTTTGTCTATAAAAGCATACACTAAAAGATTAATTTTAGTTACTTTGTGTTCTGTAATTTTAATTACTGTTGTCTGGTAAAAGACTAAAGACCGCTCCGCTGAAAGAGAAAAGACTTGATTTTAACTATCAGACAAACAACGACTTAAGTTATTGTGTTTATATAATAAACAAGCATTAATAAAAAACAGAAAAGCAAGGTGTCTCTTTTTAAGAAAGCATGAATCTACTACTTATTTATAGATTTTCAAGAAAACGTAAAAATTTTAATCAGACATTACTATATTTTAATAAATAAAATTATGAAAATAGGAGATAAAATTTCGGTTTTAGATGAAGATATTTCGGGTGAGGTTATTGCTATTACTGGTGATATGGTTACCATGTTAGATATGGATGGGTTTGAGATTCAATATACTAAAAAAGAGTTGATTATAGAAAGTGGTGCTGTTTCAGATTTTGATTTAACGCCTCATAATATTTCAGAAATACTTTCAGAAAAACAAGCTAAAAAGAATATAAATTCAAAGAAAATAAAGCCAAAAGAAAGAAACCTTCCGCCAATGGAAGTAGATTTGCATATTAATCAATTAACATCAACTACACGGGGGATGGATAATTATGATATGTTAACCTTACAAATAGATACTGCAAAACGGCAATTGGAGTTTGCAATGTCAAAACGTATTCAGCGAATTGTTTTTATTCATGGAGTGGGCGATGGTAGGCTTCGAGCAGACTTAGAGTTTTTACTAAACCGTTACGATAACTTAAAATTTCACGATGCCGATTATCAAAAATATGGAGTTGGTGCTACAGAAGTTTATATTTTTCAGAATAAAATATAGTCTAAAATTCGGGAGCTACAGTAACTGTAGTATTAATCACATTATTTTTATTCCCCATAGTTAACGTTTCTTGAATAATTTCTTCATCGCTATTAATTAAAACTAGGTCTAATAAAACGATACTAATACCGCTTATAAAGCTATAAGAATGCAATCTATATTGATCTATACTATTGGTATTTGTAATGTTGCTATTTAAATAGTCTGGGCCCGCACCTTCCTCTGTTTCATCATTGGTTGGGTCTAAATCTCCATTGGCATCTTCGTATCTTGTTAATACGCCATCGCCATCATCATCATCATCTAAATAGTCATAAATTCCATCTCCATCTGTATCTAAGGGAAATTCTTCATCGCCTGTAACAAAGCCAATGCCAAGTTCTATTATAGTAATTACATTATCACCATCGTCATCTTCATCATAATAATTTAACAATCCGTCTTCATCGGTATCTAGGTTGCTTGTAATGTCTTCTTCAATTCCATCTTCATCTAATTTAGAAACAATCGTGGTGAGTTCTGCAATTCCAGATTCAGCTATAAACTCTAAAGTTACTTGTGGACTCGTTGGAGGAATGTTACTGCAAAAATAATCACTAGAAACATCATCGTTGTATTTTCTGTAATTAACAGTATTTGAACCGCTATTAAGTTGATATTCTTCCACGCTAGATTCTAAGAATAATAAATTGGTAGTAGTTAGTGTTAAAGAAATGCTTTCGGCAGCAGATGAGTTATTGATATTAAAGAATGCATAGCCACCAGGACCGCCACAAATGTCTAAATTGGATTCGTCAAAATCAAAGTCTCTAACAATAATGTCTCCATCATTACAAGCAAAGAATAGACTTGAAATTGCTAAAAGTATACGTAGTTTTTTCATAGAAAAAATGAATAGATACAAAGTAACAATTTTCTTTATTAGGAAACTAAAATTAATCTTATTTTTGAACTATGAAGAAAGTATATTTTGATAATGCTGCGACAACACAAGTTAGGGATGAAGTAATCTCACGTATTTCTGAAGTTTTAAAAAGTGACTACGGAAATCCCTCTTCAACGCACTCTATAGGAAGATCTGCTAAATCTATTTTAGAAAATTGCAGAAAGAAAATCGCAGCACATTTTAATGTTTCTGCTGCAGAAATTATTTTCACCTCTGGCGGAACTGAAGCAGATAACTTGATGATTAACAGTTGTGTTAGAGATTTGAACGTTACAAGAATTATTACGAGTAAAATAGAACATCATGCGGTGTTACATACCATTCAAAGTTTAGAAGAGAAATACAATTTGCAAGTTGAATATGTACAATTGGATGAGCGGGGTATGGTAGATTATGCACACTTAGAAACGCTTCTAAAAAACTCGTCTAAAAAAACGCTGGCAAGTTTTATGCACGTTAATAATGAAATAGGAAACAAACTAGACATTGCTTTAGTGGCTGATTTGTGTAATCAATATAATGCGTTATTTCATAGCGATACGGTACAATCTGTTGGGTATTATAAACTAGATTTTTCTGAAATACCCATCGATTTTGCAGCAGCATCTGCACATAAATTTCATGGGCCTAAGGGGGTAGGGTTTGCATTTATTAGGAAAAATTCAGGCTTGAAGCCTTTAATAAAAGGAGGAGAGCAAGAAAGAGGATTGCGTGCTGGTACCGAGGCTGTTTATGCAATCGCGGGACTGACAAAAGCATTGGAGATTTCTTATTTAAATTTAGAAAAAGAGAAAGTACATATTAGGGCTATAAAAAAATATTTTATTGAAAAAATACAACAAGAAATCTCCGATATAAAGTTTAATGGATCTTGTAGTGATGCTGCTAATAGCACCTATAAAATAGTGAATGTATTGTTACCCATTTCTTCAGAAAAAGCGACGATGTTGTTGTTTCAGTTAGATTTAAAAGGTATTGCTTGCTCTAAAGGAAGCGCCTGCCAAAGCGGAAGTGTTGGAGGGTCACATGTACTAGCAGAGGTTCTTTCAGATAAAGATTTGTCTAAACCTTCTATTCGTTTTTCTTTTTCTATCTACAATACTATAGAAGAAGTAGACTATGTAATAAATATTCTAAAGGAATTTATTTAAAAAAATAAGTTAGGCCTTTTAAAATTTCATAGTAACTCTAACATTAAAGACTCTAGGGGTTAAATAATTGGGGATTGCGTATTGTACTTTGGTATACACATCTCTTACAAAAGTGTTGGTGATTGAGTTTTGAACATCGAATATGTTGAAAATTTCAAATCCTAAGCTCAATTGTTTAAAAGGTTTTAACCAGCCACTTTCTCTTAGTTTATGTTCATCTACAATTACATAACTAAAACCTAAATCTACTCTTTTGTAATCTGGTAATCTAGTTTGATAATTGTAGGGGTCTGCATAGCTAGGGGAACCTCCAGGAAGTCCTGTGTTATACGTTAGGTTAAGATATAGTTTTAAATCGGGTATCACTTTTATATAATCCTGAAATAATACTGCAAATTTCAAACGTTGATCGGTGGGTCTGAAAATATAGCCTCTGTCATCAATATTTTCTTCGGTTTTAAGGTATCCAATACTTACCCAACTTTCAGTGCCAGGTACAAATTCCCCTGCCAATCTAACATCTGCACCATAGGCATAAGCAATTGCATTATTTTTTGCTTGGTAGCGTATACGTACATTTTCTAGTGTATATGGGTTTACATCGGTGAGAGTCTTGTAATAAATCTCAGAGTTTAAGGTAAACGGTCGCTCCCATAAATCGAAGCTATAATCATTTCCTAATACAATATGGATAGATTGTTGAGCTTTCACCTTTGGTTGAACAGTACCTGTAGAATCTCGTAACTCTCTGTAAAAAGGGGGTTGATGATACCATCCGCCCGATACTCTAAATAACATATCTACCTCCCAGTCTGGTTTTAATGAAACCTGTGCACGCGGACTAAAAACGGTTTGAGTATTGCTAATAATATCTTCGCCACTAACCGTCCAGTTATGAACTCTTACACCTGCATTTAACCATAAGTCATGGTCTCCTACCATGGATCTTCTACTCCACTGAGCAAATCCAGAAATTCGATCTATCTGTACATCGTTTGTTGCTCTAATAGAGGTGTAGGGTAGCAATGGTGCATCAAAAGGATCGTAAGGTTGGTTGTTCCCATAGTCGCCAATGGGTGGCCTAATAGAAAAACCAGCAGAATCTATAATTTCAAATTCCTGAATACGATCACGAATATCCTCGTGAGTATATTTTATACCATATTCAATACTATTGTCTCCAATAGATAGTATTCCTTTATGTTCTAGGTTGATGATAAGGGCATCCAAATCGTTACGAGCATGAGTAAGTTGTGAACCAATTCCTTCAGAAAACTCAACATCTCCTAAGTCTTCACTACCAATATCTGTGTTTACTTCTCCTAAACGGTATTCCGCAAAAATATCAAAATACTCCTGTTCTTGAGTATGATAAACAGAGCCAATAAGCTTTGCTGTATAATTATCTGAAACTACATACGTTCCTTTTAAAGCTCCAAAATAAGTGTCGTATCTATCTTTTTCTTGCCCTTCATAAAAAACTAAAAGAGCCACTGGATCTGCGATGGTTCCAAAATTTGTTTGTCGTGTTAAGGGTTCATAAGTATAGTCGTTAACAGAGATATTCCCTAAAAACCCCAATTCAAATTTATTAGAGAATTTGTAGGTGAAATAGGCTTGTGCATCTACAAAAACAGGTTTGAAATTGGTTTCGGTTTCTTTTGCATTTACAAACAAGCTATTGTCTCTATAACGCAAACCAACAATTCCCGTAAAGCGTCCATCTTTAGAAGCACCTCCTGCTGAAACATTTGCGCCGAGCAAACTTAAATCTGCCGAAGCTTCAAAAGCAACAGGTTTGCGGTAACTAATATCTAGAACCGAAGATAATTTGTCTCCATATTTTGCTTGAAATCCACCAGCCGAAAAATCAACTTTCGAAGTTAAATCTGTATTTACAAAACTAAATCCTTCTTGTTGTCCACTTCTTATAAGGAAAGGTCTGTAGACTTCAATTTCGTTTACATACACAAGATTTTCATCATAATTTCCACCTCTTACTGCGTATTGGGTGCTTAATTCGTTGTTTCCGTTAACTCCAGGCAGTGATTTAATTAAACTCTCAACACCCGCATTTGCACCAGGTATTTTTCTAATGGTTTCGGGGCTTATCGTTGTAATGCCTTCCACTCGTTTTCTTTTCTTTCTTGAAATAACAACTTCCCCAATCTGCTCCACATCAATTTTCATTACTGGGTTTAATTCAAAATCTGAATTTGGACTTAATTCAGGTATCGTAATCTGGATGTTTTTAAAAGTTACATGCGAGAAAATCAATACAATTTCTTTGTTTGAAGGGACTTCTAATATAAAATATCCATCAAAATTTGTTTGTGTACCATTGCTGCCATAAGTAACATTTACTCCAGAAACAGGAGTATTGTTTACGTCTAATACAACACCTTTAATAGTCGCGTTTTGCGCTAAAAGGGAACCTGTTGTGATAAAAAGCAGAAGGAGTAGGAGATAAGTAGAATTCTTCAAAAGTAATTATTAAGGTTATTTTCTAAAAAATGTTGCTTCAAATGTAGCATTATTTCCAACATTATCAACAACAATTAGTTTCAAATTATTCTCAGATTCAGAAATAATGCGATCGTTAAAATCATAAGTAAGAACGTCTTTTTTGTAATTATATTCCATTAAAATAAATTCCCCATTAATAGTCGCTCTATACGAACTCACACCACTAAGCGTATCATCAATTTTAATTTTTAAGGTTTTGTTTTTAGTGATCCATTTTTTATTCGAAAAATTAATAGGTGTTATACTCGGTTTTGTGGTGTCTGAAACCAATACATATTCTCCAAAAATTTTAGTGTAAATACTAAGTTTGTCTCCTTTTCTTTTAGTTGAATTATAATAAGGAATCCCTCTGTAATTAAGTCTTCCTATAAATAATTTGTCTTTATCTACAGTGTTATAATTAGAAATGTCTGCTGTAATGGTCATGCTTTTATGTAGCGGGATTACATCTTTATGTAAGGTTAATGTATCTCCCTTCACCTTTATATCTAAATAGGTGTTTTCGTACAAGCTATTGGCAGGAATATACACGCTAAACTTTCCTTTTGTAATTGAATTTCCTTGGTCTGAAAATAAAAAATCATCGGTTTTTGTGTCTTCTCTTGGTTTTAGAATCTCCATTTTTTCTCCTTGTATAGGAATTGAAATAAGAACCGTATTTCCTTTAAAATCTGAAACTTCTATAGTATAGGTTGAACTTAAACTATCTTCAACAATAATGTATCCTTGTTGGTCTTCACCATTTATAATGCTCAATGGATTATTGGATTGTCTAAATAATTTTTGCACCCGACTTCTATTGTTTTTAAAATAATTATAATCAATATAACGATTTAAATAGCGAGTTTCGGCAAATGAAAACTTTTTAAAATTGACTTCAAATTTCTCTTTTCCGTTGCAATAGGTTTTTATTTTATAAACGCCATTTTTATTAGAAGCTCCATTTTGTTGATCGTTTGTAGAGACTCCAAATCCAATTTTCCCGAAAGCTGAAATATTTTCTGCTTTATACGATTCGTCTTTTTGAAGTATAAGTCTTAATTTAACTGGATTTTGAGACTGGTTTATCTGAGCATCTTCACTTAAAGGATACGCAAAAACACTAGTAACAGTAGGCTTTTTAGTGTCTGGAATATCAATTCCAAAAAGCATGGGATTCATAGGTCTAGAAGAAGCATCTCTAATTTCAAAATGCAAGTGAGGTCCGCCACTACTTCCGCTATTTCCTGTATACCCAATAAGTTCTCCTTTTTTTACTGAAAATTGATTTGCTTCAGGGAAAAGCTCCAAAGTAAACGATTCTTTTTGGTATTGTTGTTTTTTTACATAGTCTTGAATTGCATCCCCATATTTTTGTAAATGTGCATATACCGTGCTGTAACCATTAGGGTGTTTTATGTAGAGTGCTTTTCCGTAGCCATATAAGGATACTTTAATTCTGCTTACATAGCCATCGGCTGGAGCATACATAGGAATCCCTTCTTTTTGTTGAGTTTTTATATCAAGACCGCTATGAAAATGATTATTGCGAAGCTCCCCAAAATTACCTGACAGAACCAGAGGAATTTCTATAGGATTACTAAAATAATCTGTTGGAATGTCTTTTTGACCAAAAACAACATTTCCAAAAAGGATAAGTAGGAAAACAATTTTTCTCATAGTGTAAAATTAATCATACGCTATAAATAAAAGGGGAGTGAAAGCTTTTTTAATAGGATGGAAATTCAATATTACAAAAATTTTAATAAAAAGGTAGGCTTTTCTAGTATCGATTGTTAACTTTGTACAAGAAGTATTGAAATAATTTTTAATGAGTAATCTTTCAGAAATTGTTGATTCTCTAGAAAATAGGGTTGGTAGATTGCTTCAGAAGTATAATAATCTGAACCATGAAAAGCTGAAACTAGAAGAGGAAGTAACCAATTTAAAATCAAAACAAAGTCAATTTAATGAAGAAATTGGCAAATGGAAGGAAGAATGCAAGTCATTAAAGTTAGCAAATTCGATGCTAGGCAGTGAAGAATATAAACGAGAAACAAAACTCAAAATAAATGAAATGGTTCGGGAGATTGACAAATGCA
>JAUVAS010000078.1 GCA_030591585.1 Flavobacterium sp.
TATAATTACTTTTGTCAACCAAATGGTTAAACTATATAGTTAATTACATGAAAAATAAAGATGAAAATACAGAAACTGTAATATTGAATGCAGCTAAAAATGTATTTCAAGAAAAAGGAATGGATGGCGCCCGAATGCAAGAAATTGCCAATAAAGCTGGCATAAACAAGTCGATGCTTCATTATTATTATCGCAGCAAACAGTTACTCTTTGAAGCTGTTTTTAAAAATGCATTTGCCTTATTAGCACCCGAATTAAATAAAGTACTAAATGACGATTCTTCTATTGAAACTAAAGTACGAAGCTTTACTTCTAACTATATATCGTTTATTATAAAGCATCCTTATTTGCCAAATTTTATAATACACGAATTAAATCGTAATCCAGAATTTATTTTAAAACTCAAAGAGAATAAAGGGTTTCCAAATATTTTGAAATTCAATAAACAAGTCGATGATGAAATACAAAAAGGAATATTAAAACCTATAAAAGGAGAACATCTCTTTATAAATATACTAGCACTAAATATATTTCCTTTTATCGCAACTCCATTAATTAAAGCTTTTGCCAATATTGATAATAAAGAGTTTACGGAATTAATGAATGAAAGGAAAACAGAAGTTTCAGACTTTATCATAAATTCTATAAAAGTATGATTATGAAGAAAACAACGCTACTTATAGCTTTTTTAATGACAATACCCTTGTGGTCTCAGCAACAAATTAGTCTAACAGAATGTTATGAACTGGTTGTCATAAACTATCCTCTTGCCAAACAAGGTGCGCTGTTAGAGGAAAAAAATAAATTAGAGTTAGACATTATCAAAACAGAAAAACTACCTCAGTTAGATTTATCTGCACAAGCTACCTATCTATCTGATGTTATTGAAATACCCATACCTAACTCTGGGATAGAAGCTCCTAATAACGATCAATACAGGGCAACTCTTTCTGTAAATCAGTTAATCTACGCAGGAGGCGTAATCAATGCAAAGGCTTTGGTTAAAAATACTGCTCTTCTTACTCAACAAAAGGAACTTGAGGTTAATTTGTATCAATTAAAAAAGCAGGTGAATCAACTCTATTTTTCAATATTAGTATCACAAGAAAGATTTGATTTATTAGTAACCAAACAAGAACAATTACAAGCCAAATTAAAAGAGGTTAGATCTGGTATTGAAAACGGGATGGTGCTACCAACATCAGATAGGATTATTGAAGCTGAACTTTTAAAAATAAAATTACAGTTTACCGAAATTAAATT
Source organism: Flavobacterium sp. (assembly GCA_030591585.1). GTDB lineage: Bacteria > Bacteroidota > Bacteroidia > Flavobacteriales > Flavobacteriaceae > Marifrigoribacter. The sequence goes on from JAUVAS010000078.1 coordinate 1,264, forward strand.
AGCAAAAAAATCTTTAATAGAAACCTTATCATCACTCGTTGGTAAAGAGATTTCTTCTTCAGTTAAATTTACAAATCCTGAGATAACAACACAACTAGAAAGTAGTATTAGTCGTCCTGAACTAGATTTATTTCAACTTAAAAAAGATGAAATAGAATCTATGGATCAGTTATTATCCAAGCAAAATTATCCTAAGCTAATCGGTTTTGCAAATGGCGGATATGGAAATCCTGGATTGGACCCATTAAAAAACTCATTTGAAACTTTTTACACTGTTGGTGTAAAAGTGAATTGGAATGTATTTGATTGGAACGCAAACAAAAAACAACGCCAATCTATTGCTATCAATAAAAACATCATTGACACCGAGACAGAAGTTTTTAAATTAAATACCCATATAGAACTCAATCAATTAGAAAGTGAGATCAATAAGTATTCAGAATTTATAGAAACCGATTCAGAAATTATTGTATTGAGAAAAGACGTATTAAAATCTGCAGAATCTCAATTACGAAATGGAGTTATTACCTCTTCGGCATACATTACAGAATTGACTAATTTATATGAAGATGAAAATAATTTAAGTACCCATCAAATTCAACTTTTACTTGTAAAAGCAAATTACAATATCACTAAAGGACAAAAGAAATTATGAAACAAATTAAAAAAATAGTCTTCGTCATTATTGCTGCCTCTACCCTACTTTCTTGTGGAAATGGAGATGAAAAAGCAGACGGATATGGAAATTTTGAAGCAACAGAAATAACCATTTCAGCAGAGAACAATGGAAAGCTCATTAAGTTCAATATACAAGAAGGGCAAGAAATTAAAAAAGGTCTATTTGTAGGATTTATAGACACCATTACTTTGTCATTAAACCGTGAACAACTTTTAGTATCTAAACAAGTAATCGCTTCTAAATCTAAAGGTGTATTGTCTCAAATTACAGTCTTGAATTCTAAGTTAAAAATCGCAAAGATTAACAAGACACGTGTTGAAAACCTTATAAAAGATAATGCAGGTACACAAAAACAATTGGATGATGTAACTGGTGAAATTGATGTGATTAAGCAACAAATAAGAAGTATTGAAATTCAGAATGCTCCTGTGGTTAATGAGCTTAAAAGTATTGATGTACAACTAAAACAGGTAGCGGATAAAATTAATAAAAGTAAAATCATCAATCCTGTAAGTGGAACCGTTTTAGTAAAATATGCTGAGCCAAATGAGATTACTGCTTTTGGAAAACCGCTCTATAAAATAGCAGATTTATCAACTATGCAGTTACGTGTTTATATAAGCGAAACACAATTAGCTTCTATAAAAATTGGTCAAGAAGTAACTGTAAAAATTGATGTTGGAGAAAACATGAAATCTTATAAAGGAAACATTATCTGGGTTGCTTCGGAAGCAGAGTTTACGCCAAAAATAATTCAGACAAAAGAAGAACGTGTTGCCTTGGTTTATGCAGTGAAAATAGAGGTAGCCAACGATGGAGGTCTTAAAATTGGTATGCCTGCAGAAATGTGGATTCAATAAGAACAAGAATAAACACTAAATAAAAAATGAAATGAAAAAAATAATAGCCTTAGCTGTTCTTAGTATCGGTTTATTAAGCAGCTGTTCATCTGATGATGATAACAATATTATAGAAGAAGTATCAACAGAATTAACTCAAACAGAAATAGAAGACTTGAGTTTTTTAAGAGAAGAAGAGAAATTAGCACGAGATGTATATATCTATTCTTATAACCTGTATCAACTAGAAATTTTTAATTCTATTTCAAATAGCGAACAAATGCATATGAATAGTGTTTTAAACTTAATGAATATATATGGTATTCCAGATTCAGCTTCTGAAGAAATTGGAGTTTTCAACAATCAGGATTTACAGGCTATTTACAATAGCTTAATTCTTCAATCAGATATTTCATCGATAGAAGCTCTAACTGTTGGAGCAATTATAGAAGATTTAGATATTAATGATATTGACCACTTTATTAACAATACAACAAAAACGGACTTATTAACTGTCTATGACAAACTTACATGTGGTTCTAAAAATCATATCCGATCCTATACAAGTCAGCTAGAAAGTAACGGAATAACTTATATCCCTCAATTTATATCGATTGAATATTATACAATTATCTTAAATGAGCCAAGTGGTGGTTGTGGAGGAAATTAATTAAAAAAACTATGAAAAAGAAAATAATATTATTTGCTAGCACCCTTAGTATATTGCTTTTAACAGCTATTGCTATACTTATCACTTCGAATATATCAATTGACAATTATTCGAGTGCTACTATCAAAATGGTTTCAACTACTAACGATTTACTACCTAATAATTTAGGAGAAGAAGAAGGATATACATTAATGAAAGAGAATTGTTATGCGTGTCATAACCCAAATACAAAATCTCATGATGCTATTCTTGCTCCCCCTTTTAAAGCTGTCAAGAAAAAATATACCCAACAATACGAAACCAAAGAAAGCTTTACTAATGCAATAGTCAAATGGGTTCAAAATCCTATAGAAGACAATGCATTAATGTTTGGAGCAGTTATGAAATATCAAGTAATGCCAAAATTACCTATGGAAACAAAAGAGCTAGAAAAAATAGCTAATTATATCTATGATAATGATGTAGAAGAACCAGAATGGATGGAAGATCACCAAAAAGAAATGAAAGGCAATGGTAATGGTCATGGAAAGAATGGCAAAGGCAAGGGAAATGGAATGGGCAACGGAAAAGGGAAAGGCAGAGGAATGAATATGTACAATAATTAAAAACAATTATATTTTGAAAAACATATTTCAAAAAATAGCGGCAATTTTAGCATTATTCATAGGGATTATGTCTGTAATAGCAGGCTCTAAAGTGTTGCTAGATATAGATACTAAAGAATACAACGTTCTAACTTGGTTAGTCTCTTATAATGTTGCAATGGGTGTTGTTTCCGTTTTTACTGCTATACTAATTTGGAAAAATAAAGTACTATTCAAAACAGTAGCTAGCGCTATTCTAGTATTGCATTTTATGGTTTTTATTTTTTTGAAATATATAAGTACTCAGGCGACTTCAGAAAGTATCAATGCAATGATTTTTAGAACTAGTATTTGGTTAGTTATAATTATTCTTTCCATACTAATTCCTAGATTTATTAGTAAACAAAATAAATAAATTTTGAGCATATCTCTTAAACATATTTCAAAATCTTATGGCGATGTAAATGCTATAAAGGATATTTCTTTTGAAGTAAAAGAAGGCGAGTTATTTGGGCTTATTGGTCCTGATGGTGCTGGTAAAACAACGTTATTTAGAATTTTAACCACACTCCTATTTGCAGATGAGGGTGATGCTTCTGTTGCCGGGTTAGATGTTGTTAAAGATTACAAAGCTATTAGGAATAGTGTAGGTTATATGCCAGGTAAATTTTCTTTGTATCAAGATCTTACTGTAGAAGAGAATTTAGAGTTTTTTGCAACAATTTTTGGAACTACTATTGAAGAAAACTACGATTTAATTGAAGATATCTATGTTCAAATTGAGCCTTTTAAAAATCGTAGAGCTGGCAAACTTTCAGGAGGAATGAAACAAAAATTGGCCTTGTGTTGTGCGTTAATTCATAAACCCAAAGTTTTATTTTTAGATGAGCCCACTACAGGGGTGGATCCTGTATCACGAAAAGAGTTTTGGGAGATGTTAAAACGACTTCAGAAAAAAGGGATCACTATTCTTGTTTCCACTCCATATATGGATGAAGCCGCATTATGTGATCGCATTGCTTTAATACAAGACGGAGAAATATTAGAAATAGACACTCCAAAATCTATTGTGAATCACTACCCTAAAGAGTTATATAATGTAAAAGCTACTAATATGTATCAGCTCATTAATAGTTTAAAAAAATACGAACATCAATATAGTGTGTTTCCATTTGGAGAATTTGTGCATTATGCAGATAAACGAACTAATTTTAATACCGATGAGTTAAAAACTTATTTAGAATCTGAAATGCTTTCAGAAATAACAATAGAAACCACAAACCCTACCATAGAAGATGTCTTTATGGAATTAGCGAGATAAGATGAAACAAGAAAATGTTATAGAATCAAAGGGGCTCACCAAAATGTTTGGAGATTTTACAGCGGTAGATAAAATTACTTTTGAAGTAAAAAAGGGTGAAATATTTGGGTTTTTAGGTGCTAATGGTGCAGGAAAAACTACCGCTATGAAAATGCTGATAGGCATTTCAATTCCCACCTCTGGAGAAGCCAAAGTTGCGGGTTATAATGTTTTTACTCATGCGGAAGATATTAAAAAGAATATTGGCTATATGAGTCAGAAATTTGCCTTGTATGATGATCTAACTGTTCGAGAAAACATTACATTTTTTGGAGGCATTTACGGATTAAAACGATCAGAAATCAAAATAAAATCTGAACAACTAATTAATGAGTTAGGATTACAAGACGTTGCGAAAGACTTGGTGGGCTCACTCCCATTAGGTTGGAAACAAAAAATTGCTTTTTCGGTAGCCTTATTACACGAACCGAAAATTATTTTTTTAGACGAACCAACAGGAGGTGTTGACCCCATTACTAGAAGACAGTTTTGGGAAATGATTTATAAGACCGCCCACAACGGAACCACCGTATTTGTAACTACCCACTATATGGATGAGGCAGAATATTGTGATCGAGTATCCATTATGGTAAATGGTAAAATTGAAGCTTTGGATACTCCTACCAAGTTAAAAGAGCAGTTTCAAGTAGATACTATGAACGATGTATTTTTAAAATTAGCAAGAGGGTAAAAAAGATATAAGACCGCTCCTATGTTAGATATAAGATAAAAGATGGATTTGTAAAAAGTTTGTTATTCTGATTGAAGTTAAGAACCTATGACCATTAAAAAAATATTCGCGTATTCGTGGCATAATAATAACGAACAACTAAAAAAGACCGCTGCCGAAGTTTATATGAAGCTGAGTCGAAATGCTGAGAAATAGTATGAAAAGATTTATAGGATTTATAAAAAAAGAGTTTTATCACATCTTTAGAGATAGGCGTTCATTGTTTATTCTTTTTGGAATGCCAATAGCTCAGATTATGCTTTTTGGGTTCGCTATTACCAATGAAATTAACAATGTGGATATTGCCATTTTTGATAAGTCTAAAGATGCTACTACTCAAGAAATTATTAATAAAATAACTGCTTCAAAGTATTTTAGTAATAAACAAATCATAACAAGTGAATCTGAAATTGAAGCCGTTTTTAAAAAAGGAAAAGTAAAAGCAGTATTGGTATTTGAAAAAGACTTTAGTAAAAATCTAGTATCCGAAAATAAAGCAACAGTACAAATTATTACAGATGCTACAGATCCAAATACAGCAAATACCATTAGTAATTATACCAATTCAATTTTACAAAAATACCAGCAAGAATTAAACAAAGATGTACCTATTAGCTATCAAATAATACCTAAAACACGAATGGTTTATAATCCTGAGCTAAAAAGTGTTTTTATGTTTGTGCCTGGAGTAATGACCATTATCTTAATGTTAGTTTCTGCAATGATGACCTCTATCTCCATTACAAGAGAAAAGGAATTAGGGACTATGGAAATTCTATTAGTATCGCCCCTAAAACCTTTCCAGGTAATTATTGGTAAAGTGTTTCCGTATATATTTTTATCGGTTATTAATGCAATCGTCATTGTTATTTTAAGCATTTTTATTTTTAAAATGCCTGTTGAAGGAAGCTTAGTTTTATTAGGGTTCGAAAGTGTTTTGTTTATTGTTAATGCGTTATCTCTAGGGATTTTAATTTCAACTATTTCTGAAACACAACAAACAGCTATGATGATTTCGCTTATGGGTTTAATGCTTCCTGTAATATTATTATCTGGGTTTATTTTTCCTATAAATAGTATGCCAGCACCGCTACAGGTAATTAGCAATATTATACCAGCAAAATGGTTTATCATTATATTAAAAGGTATTATGCTAAAAGGAGTTGGACTCGCCTTTATTTGGAAAGAAACACTAATTTTAATAGGAATGACATTGTTTTTTATGGGGCTGAGTGTTAAAAAATATAAAATAAGATTAGAATAGTGAAGACCATCATTTTTATCATACAAAAAGAGTTTAAACAAATCTTTAGAAATAAGGCAATGTTGCCTATTATATTCTTATTACCCATATTACAACTGGTAATACTTTCTAATGCAGCAACATTCGAGATACAGAATATCAAATTCTCCTATATAGATAACGATAAAACTTCATTTTCGAGAGAGCTAATCGATACATTTGAAGCTTCAGAATACTTTAACGTACTCACTCAATTTTCTTCAGAAAAGCAAGCAAGTTCTGCGATGCTAAAAGGTGAGGTTGATGTAATATTAGAGATTCCTCGTTATTTTGAAAGAGATTTATTAAAAGAAAAAAAGACAGACCTATCGGTGATTATAAATGCAATAGATGGTGCAGCAGCAGGTGTAGAAAATGTATATATCAACCAGATTGTACAACGTTTTAATAAAAATGCAACCGCTGAATTAATGCAATTATCTGCTACAACAAATGGGAATCAATTCATCCCCAAAAGAATTGAGAGTATTACTTCGTTCTGGTATAATGAAACGCTTAATTACAAGACTTTTATGGTGCCTGGCATCTTGGTTTTATTAGTTACTATGATTACACTTTTTCTGTCTGGAATGAACATTGTACGTGAAAAAGAAATAGGAACTTTAGAACAGATTAATGTAACCCCTATTAAAAAGCACCAATTTATAATAGGAAAATTATTTCCGTTTTGGGTTATCGGCTTAGGGTTGTTGACCATAGGATTGATCCTTGGAAAGGTGATTTTTGATGTACCTATGTTAGGAAGTCTTGGAGTAATTTATTTTTACACAGGTATCTTTTTATTGGTGATTCTTGGTATGGGTTTCTTTATTTCTAATTTTACCGATACTCAACAACAAGCTATGTTTATTGCCTGGTTTTTTATTGTAATTTTTATATTAATGAGTGGGCTCTTCACTCCTATTGAAAGCATGCCAATCTGGGCACAATACCTCACCGAATTTAACCCTATTAAATATTTTGTTGAAGTAATGCGTATGGTCATGTTAAAAGGGTCGTCTTTAACAGATATAGCACCGCAGCTTTTAAAAACATTGCTTTATGCAATTGTTATGAATAGTCTAGCTGTATGGAGTTATAAAAAAACAAATTGATACTAATGAAGAGAATACTTAAACTACTAAGTTTCCTTATTATTTCGGCACTACTAATGTCTTTAAACTTTCAAAAAGTTGAGAAAAACCACTCTTTAACGGTAATTGTAAAAAACTTACGAAATTCTGATGGTGTGGTTCAATTTGCGTTGTACAATGAAAAAGGTTCAATTCCCGATGAAAAATATAAGAAATATTTCAAAATAGGTATTGTCAATATAGAAAATAATACTGCTACACTAACCTTTAATAATCTTCCGAAGGGCATTTATGCCGTAAATGTATTGCACGATGAGAATGAAGATGGGAAAATAGATAAAGGCTTTATTCTTCCCACTGAAGGAATTGGTTTTTCTAATTATAAATCTATCGGTTTAACAAATAAGCCTAAATTTTCAAAAGCCAGTTTTGTTTTAAATGCTGCTATTACTATTTCTATTAAAATAATTTATAAATAGGTTTTACTCCAACACGAATTCGCACGCCTTTAACACGGAGTATCTATTAAGTATCCATACAGTATCTATAGGGTCGTTATTTTATTATGAGCCATGTTTTTTGTATATTTGATGTTCTCTCCCTTTTTATTGGTTTCGGAATTGTATTTCGGCCTTATTTACTCGTTATTTTTATGGAAAATACAGGTTATCGTGTGGTTTTAAGTGAATTATTTCATAGAGAACAGGAATGTTTTGCAATAGGTTTTGTGTATGATGATAAGTTAAAAGGCCTTGTTAAGGGGCTTCCTAAGGTTCGTTGGAGTGATCGAAACAAGACGTTTTATATTCCTAAGAGAAGTATTTCGCTTCATTTTTTGTACACTGCTCTTCAGAAAAAAGGAATTTATGTAGATTATTCTTCGGTTACAACTAGGAAAACTTCTATTTCAGAAGTAAAAAAGAAACGTGTTCCGAGGGTTATAAATGAGCAGAATAAGCAGGTAATTAGGGCTTATGTACGTTATTTACGGGGGCTTCGTTTAAGTAAAAGTACGGTGAATGTGTATTTTACTTTTGTGGCAGATTTTGTAGAATTTATTGGTGAAAAGCCATTGGATGATTTAACAAATGTAGATGTTCGTTTATTTGTAGAACGGCAGGTAGAATATAAACGTTATGCAATTAGCACCCATAGACAATTGGTGAGTGCTATCAAGCATTTTGGAAGGTTTTTGCCTGATAGTAATTTGGTTGTTGAGGAATTGATGCGCCCGAGTAAGTCAAAATATTTACCTTCGGTTTTAAGCAAGGAAGAGGTGATAGATTTATTACGCTGTACAAGGAATTTAAAGCATCGTGCGGTTTTGGCTTTATTGTATTCGGCAGGAATGCGAATTGGCGAGGTTTTGAGTTTAGAGCTACGTGATATTGATGTAGATAGGCGTCAAATTTTTATAAAAAACGGTAAAGGAAGAAAGGATCGTGTTGTGATTTTGGCAGAAAGTTTTGTTCCATTATACGAGAATTATTATTTGACTTATGTACCGAAGCGTTATTTTATTGAAAACCCCGATGGAGGGGTGTATAGTGCGGCAAGCATCCGAAAGTTTTTAAAGGTTTCTGCATCGAGAGCTGGAATTAAAAAGAATATAACCCCCCATACTTTACGACATAGTTATGCAACGCATTTAATTGAAAACGGTGTTGGATTACGTCACGTACAGGATTTGTTGGGGCACAGCAAGCCTGAAACGACTATGATTTACACACATATTGCTAAGAAGGATTTATTGAAGATTGAGAGCCCTTTGGATAGTGCTTTTAAGTCGTTGGTTGGGAATATAGATAATAAGGAACAAAAGGTACGTTTATCCCGAAACATTAATGGATAATTGTTACCTTTGGTAATGATATAACAAGTTGCCATTACTGTAAAACCTACGAATTACAAATGATAAACAAATTTTTAAAAGCAAAACACTGGCAATTATTTGCTTTGATGTTCGGAATACCGATTTTATTGCAAATTGTTACAATGATTTCAATATTTTCTAATATTTTATTAAATGAAAATTCTGGTCCTCCATCAATGCTAAACACATTCAAATTTTTTCCAATCATAATGTTTATTTATACTGGATTATTTTTTGGGTGGTATTGGTCAATTGGCATTGGATTACAGAAATATATTCCGACTGAAATAAAAATGAAAATAAGAAAATTTAAAATA
>JAUVAS010000013.1 GCA_030591585.1 Flavobacterium sp.
AAAACGATGTAGTTTTTGCATTAACTACTTATAAATTAGAGAAACCATCTGAGTTTAATAACAAGCTTTTAAAAGCCATAAAATATGGGTTTGATAAAACAAAAGCATTAGAAGCTTTAACAACAATTCCTGCCAAAATGCTAGGAGAAAGTGACAAAATAGGCTCTCTGAAAACTGGAAGTTATGCTAATTTCTTAATCACTTCAGGAGAGATTTTTGAAAAAGAAACCATCATCTATGAAAATTGGGTTCAAGGTTCAAAAAATGTAATCAGCACCAAAAATCAAAAAGATATAAGAGGAACGTATTCATTTTCAGCTGGTGGTAAAAACTACGATTTAATTATTTCGGGGAAAGTTTCAAAACTTAAATCTGAAGTTAAAATCGATACCATTAAATATCCTTCAAAAATTACCTATAAAGAAAATTGGATGACTCTTTCTTTTACAGATGATGAAACAAAAGAAGTATATCGATCTGCAGCAATTATTTTAAAAGAAGATACAACCATTTCAGGAAAATTAGTATTGCCCAGTGGATTGGAAAGTCCATTTACAGCAACAAGCAAAACCTCTACTGAAGATGAGGAAGAAAAAGATGCTGATAAAAAAGAAGATGTTGACAAAATGCCTGAAATCCTACCAATGACATATCCTAATGTTGGTTATGGGTATTCAGAAATGCCAAAACAAGAAAAAATACTTTTCAAAAACGCAACCGTTTGGACAGGTGAAGAGGAAGGAATTTTAACAGCAACAGATGTACTTATTAAGAATGGAAAAATAGAAAAAATTGGTAAGGATTTAAAAGCTGGTGGAGCACAAGTTGTGGATGCCACAGGAAAACATATTACTGCTGGAATTGTAGATGAACATTCACATATTGCACTATCCTCTACTAATGAATCTGGTCAAAATTCTACCGCCGAAGTTAACATGACAGATGTATTAAATCCTGAAGACATTAATCTTTATCGAAATCTTGCTGGAGGGGTTACAACCATTCAATTATTACATGGATCTGCCAATCCAATTGGAGGTAGGTCGGCAATTATAAAACCAAGATGGGGAGCAAATGCGGACGGGTTATTATATGAGGGTGCACCAAAATTTATAAAATTCGCCTTGGGTGAAAATGTAAAACAATCCAACTGGCAGAGTTTTAGTAGATTTCCGCAAACTCGTATGGGTGTGGAACAGATGTACGTAAATTACTTTACCAGAGCTCAAGAATATGAAGCCAAAAAGAAAAGCGGGCAAGCCTATCGTTATGATGAGGAAATGGAAGTATTAGTTGAGATTTTAAATAGTGAGCGATTTATTACTTGCCATTCGTATGTGCAAAGCGAGATTAATATGTTAATGAAAGTAGCTGAACGTTTCAATTTTAGAGTCAATACATTTACTCATATTCTGGAAGGCTATAAAGTTGCAGATAAGATGAAAGAACATGGAGTTGGCGCTTCTACTTTTAGTGATTGGTGGGCTTATAAATATGAAGTAATAGACGCTATCCCATACAACGCAACCATTATGAGTAATATAGGCATCACTGTTGCCATTAATAGTGACGATCGTGAAATGTCTAGAAGATTAAATCAGGAAGCTGCAAAATCTGTAAAATACGGCGGAATGAGCGAAGAAGAAGCTTGGAAAATGGTCACGATTAATCCTGCGATATTGCTTCATTTAGATTCAGATATTGGAAGTATTAAAGTGGGAAAGAGTGCTGATCTTGTACTTTGGAGTGATCATCCGCTGTCTGTATATGCAAAAGCCGAAAAAACAATTATTGAAGGAGCTGTGTATTTCGATATTGAAAAAGATAAACAACAACGAGAAACCATCAAACAAGAACGGAATAAACTCATACAGATGATGCTGAAAGAAAAAGAAGGAGGAGGGAAAACAAAACCTCCTATGAAGAAAGATAAAATTAACTTTACTTGTGAAACTGTTAATCAGTAGGCAGTAAGCGGTAAGCGGTAAGCGGTAAGCGGTAAGCGGTAAGCGGTAAGCGGTAAGCGGTAAGCGGTAAGCGGTAAGCGGTAAGCGGTAAGCGGTAAGCGGTAAGCGGTAAGCGAAAATGAAAAAAGGGTTACATTATTGCCAAATAAAAATAAATAAAAGCTTAGCGTATTAACGTCTTTGCTAGAAAGATAAAATTATGAAATCAATAAAAAGTATTTTAACCTTATTTATATTAAGTTTTAGTGTATTGGTAAATGCACAACAAACCCCTGCTCCTATTCAGAAAGAAATTATCACAATTGTTGGAGCAACGGCTCATATTGGCAATGGTACTGTTATTGAAAATAGTGTCATTATTTTCGAAGATGGAAAAATAACTATTGTTTCAAATGAGAATAAAACTCCTGTGAAGAATCAAGGAACTGTTATTTATGCAAAAGGAAAGCATATTTATCCAGGGTTTATCGCCCCAAATACCACATTAGGTTTGATCGAAATTGATGCCGTTCGCCCTACTAGAGATCAAGATGAATTGGGAGATATGATTCCTAATGTAAGAAGTATTATTGCTTACAATACAGAAAGTAAAGTGGTAGAATCTTTACGTCCTAACGGAGTTTTATTAGCACAAATTACTCCACGTGGCGGTACAATTTCAGGAACCTCATCTATTGTACAGTTAGATGCTTGGAATTGGGAAGATGCTGCAGTTAAAACTGATGACGGCATACAATTACACTGGCCTAGTAGTTACAAAAGAGGTCGTTGGTGGTTAGGAGAGCCCAGAGGTTACAAACCCAATAAAAAATACCACGAAGATATAGACGAAATAAAAAACTTCATTTCCAATAGCAAAGCTTACGGAAAAGCTACTTCAGAGAAAACCAATGAGAGTTTTAAAGCAATGCAAGGGCTTTTTAATGGTTCACAAAAAATGTATGTCCATGCCAATGGCGAAAAAGAAATTATTGATGCAGTTACAAGTTTACAAGAAAGTGGCATCAATAACATAGTTATAGTTGGTGCTTATGAAGCTTATAAAATTACTTCATTCCTTAAACAAAATAATGTTTCCGTATTAATACAACGGGTTCATTCTACACCAAATAGAGATGATGACGATTACGATTTAACTTATAAAATGGCTAAAACACTTGTGGATAATGGCGTATTGGTTGCCTTACAAACTAGCGGACAAATGGAAAGAATGAACACACGAAACCTTCCTTTTTATGCTGGTCAATTAGTAGGACAAGGAATGGGCAAGGAAATGGCTTTACAATTGATTACTTTAAATTCAGCTAAAATTTTAGGAATTGATACCGATTATGGATCCTTAGAAGAAGGAAAAAGTGCAACCTTATTTATTTCTGAAGGAGATGCTTTAGATATGCGTACCAATATCCTAACTCATGCTTTTATTGATGGGAGAGAAATCTCGTTAGAAACTCACCAAACTGAACTTTGGAAACGTTATTCTGAAAAATATAGTGAGAAATAAATAATTGATTCTGACATAATAAAATGATTAGTTTTAATTAATTTTGAGGCTATATATCTTATACTATTTAAAATTGAAACAAAATTACCTAGCATTTATTCTTTTATTCTTTTGTTTGAACTTTCTTCAAGCACAACGCAATTACAAGTTTGAAAATTTCGGAAACAGATCTATTTTACTCAACGGAAACGTTACGGGTTCTGTTGATGATTTAGGAGCTACTTATTATAACCCAGCTAGGTTAGCACTTGTTGAAGATCCTGTTTTTTCAATCAACGCGAAAATTTATCAACTTACAGACATAAAAGTTAATAATATAACCATAGATGGTAAAGATATTTCAACATCTCGTTTTGATGGATTACCCAGTATGGTCGCAGGAACTTTTAAAGTAAAATTTTTAGAAGGACATCAGTTTGCCTACTCTTTATTTTCTAGAAACAGGTCTGATTTTGATTTAAATTATAATACCGACTTAATTATTGGCGAAGACAATGAAGAAAATCCAATACCATTAAATTATGTTGGAAACACATCAATCACCAACAGATTAAGGGAATACTGGTACGGGGTTTCTTGGGCAAAAACGGTAGCACCAAATTTTAGTGTGGGTGCCTCATTATTTTTTTCTAATTATAATTTTAATGGTAGACTTACACAACAATTTAATGCCGTTGATGAAAATGAACACGTATCCATTTATAATTTCAACACTTCTTTTAAACAAAAATCGTACGGTATATTCGGAAAAATTGCAGCAGCTTGGGTATTACCTAAAGTTGAATTAGGAATTAATATTGACCTCCCTTACCTTGAATTTTCTAGTGAAGGGAAATATAAATTTGAAGAGTATTTTTCTAGCTTAGATAATGATGATATTTTTACATTTAATGATTTTGATAATTTAAACGCAAAAAGAAAATATCCACTTGGAATATCTATTGGAGCAGGAATACCTATTAAAAAACACAAACTACACTTAAATTTAAGTTGGAATGCGAAAACTAACGATTATAAAAAAATAGACATCCCTCCTCTTGAAAGTGAAACGGAAGAGGATTTACCTGCTATATTTTTTAATGAAGAGTTAAAATCAACTTTTAATTTTGGAATTGGTGCAGAAATCTATATTGTTAAAAAAGTGAATGCTTATGGTAGTTTTTCTACAGATTTCTCCCCTTTTGTTACTAGCGCCTCAATAATTGATGCTGCTAATCAATCTGGAGAAAATATCAATTTTGAAACCAATTATTCTCATTATGGTTTTGGCATCAACGTATCTCATAAATGGGCAAATTTTATACTAGGTTCGGTTTATTCAAGAGGGAATTCAAGAATTGTTAAACCGCTTACAGCACCAGGAAATTCTTCAGATAGTAATGAAGAAACATCTAGTATATTTATAAACAGATGGCGTTTTTTAGTAGGTATAGAAGTATTGTTTTTAGACAAAGCAATGAGTAAACACGGCATTGATAAAAAGATTATTATTCAGTAAATACGTAATGAGATACAAGACCGCTTACTTCGACAAGCTCAGCACAGGTCGCTGTAAGAACAAAGAATAAAGACCACATTGTAACTATCCTATAAAAAACAGTTACTATTTTGAAATTTTCAAGAAGAATCAAAAATTCAAAAAAAACGTCTACTGTTTTACTATCTTCTTTATAACCGAAACATCTTCTGAAGCTATTTTTATAAAATACACCCCAGTTGATAAACCAGAAACATCAACACTAATAGTTCCATTTTCTGGTGTTTTATATTCTGAAACCAATACCTGTCCTAGAAGATTGTAAATAGTTAACTCTGTAATTTCAGTTAAATTACTGGACTGAAGCATAACTATTCCAGAAGCTGGGTTTGGATAGAGTATTAAATTTGATAATATATTTTCTTCTACTCCTAAAACTCCATCCGTTTCAATTTCAAAACTAGTTAACACATAAAAACCAGTATTATTATTAGTAAGTCGTACATAGATAGTCTGCGGATTCGTATTGTTTAAATACGCAGTTGGAGTTGCAATACTATTTACACCATTATCAGAGTCTTCAAAAGTAGTATGATACGTAAAAAAGGCAATAGCTGGGTTTTGATCGCCCAACATTTGTGCTTCATTTACGGTTAAATCAAAAACTGCGAAACCATCATTATCTCCTTCATCAATAAATATATCATCTGGTTCTTCATCTATTAAGGCATCGACTGCTACTAAATTAAAACTGTTAATCGCATAACAAGAATTAATTAAATCTTCCATTCTGTAAAAAATAGTTTGTGGATTGCTGGTGTTAAGATATGCTGATGTATTTGCGATCATAAAAACATTACTTTCTGCATCTGCTTGTGATTCATAAAACGTAACATCAATATCCGTTTGTCCGTTAAGTATTTCAGGGATTTTAGAAGTTAAATCAAAAGTAGTAAAGCCGTCACCGTCTTCATCTACAACTGTTAAATCTGAAACTGAGATTGTTTCTGGTGATAAATGAACAATTAGGCTTAATGTGGTTATACTAAAACACCCTGTACTTTGATCAAGCAAACGTACAAAAACAGTTTGTTGAAACGGAACATCATTTAAATAAGGACTTGCAAGTGGCAATACTCCACTTACAGCATCTGATTCTAAGTAATGATACGTTACCACCAAATTTCCTTGTGGTATTCCTCCTGTTACTTCTAAATCTGCATCGGTAAGAGCAAATTCTCCAAAACCATCATTATCTGGATCGCAATATTCTAAAGGAGTGGGTTCGAAAATTGTCGGTGCAGGAATGGCATAAATTTCAAAAGAAGTGGTATCAAAATTACCATTACTGCTATCTTCTAGACGGGCGTAAATTATTTGCGGGTTTATGCTATTAATATATGACTCTGGAAATGCAATTACATTTAAAGCATTATTAGCATCTGCTTGTGACTCATAAAATGTTACCACAAGAAATGTTGGGTCTTGCCCTCCAATTATATAAGGTTCTGTTAGGGTTAAGTCAAAAATCGCAGTATCATTAGTTCCACATACTTGTAAATTTGGAGGTTGATTTGCAACTTGAGCTAAAACATTAGTAGAAGTTAGAATTCCAAATAAAACTAAGGTAACTATAAGTAATAATTTTTGCATAATTATAATTTTACAGCAATTTACTAAAAATTACCTTTACTAAAAAAGTATCTTTGTAAAATGCACAAACAAATCTCAAGCCTTCAAAACCCACTAATTAAGCAAGTACTTCTACTTCAAGAGAAATCTAGAGAACGTAAAAAAACAGGATTGTTTTTAATAGAAGGACAACGAGAAATAGAATTGGCTTTAAAAGGAAACTATACTTTAAAAACAGTGTTATTTTGTGCTGAAATTATTTCCGAGGAAAAAATCACAACTCTAATCCCTTCAACAACCGAGCTCATCGAAATCTCTCTTGAAGTTTTTAAAAAAATAGCCTATCGCACCTCAACCGAAGGAATGATTGCTATTGCTGAGACTAAAAGCCAATCTTTAGGTAACTTGAAACTAGAAACCAGAAACCCTTTAATTTTAATTGCTGAAGCTCCCGAAAAACCAGGAAACATTGGTGCCATTCTTCGTACAGCAGATGCTGCAAACCTAGATGCGGTGATTATCGCCAACCCTAAAACAGATTTGTACAATCCCAATATTATTAGAAGTAGTGTGGGTTGTGTGTTTACCAATACGATTGCTACGGGAAGCACTTCAGAAATCATCACCTTTTTAAAAGAAAACAATATTGCCATTTACAGTGCTATTTTACAAGAATCTGTTTCTTATCAAACTTGTGATTTTAAAGAAAGTAGCGCTATTGTAGTGGGTACAGAATCCACCGGACTTTCACAAGAATGGCGAGATGAGAGCAAGCAAAACATCCATATCCCAATGCAAGGCGAAATAGACTCAATGAATGTCTCTGTCGCTGCAGGAATCCTTATATTTGAAGCCAAAAGACAAAGAAAATTTCTTTGAAAATTGGTCACTTCGATACAAAATTACTCCTATGGTCGTAATTTCACTCAGTGACCATATTATTTTTTTTAAATAACATCTTTGAATTTAATTATCGGAATTTTTACACATATGACTCCACAAACCCTCTTCTATATAATCATCACCATCCTAATCCTAAGTTTTATCATAGATAAAATATTAGACACTCTAAACGCAAAACATTACAACGATCCAATTCCAGAAGAATTAAGTGATGTTTATAACAAAGAGGAATACGAAAAATCGCAACGTTATAAAAAGGAAAATGATCGGTTTGGCGCCATCACATCTTTGGTTTCATTGATTGCTACCTTGGCTTTTTTCTTTTTCGATGGTTTTGCATTTGTTGATGCATGGGCAAGAACCATTTCAACCAACAATATTAGTATCGCCTTACTTTTCTTTGGGGTAATTATGTTTGCAAGCGATATTTTAGGAACTCCTTTTAGCTATTACCACACTTTTGTAATCGAAGAAAAATTTGGTTTTAATAAAACAACCCGTAAAACATTTATACTTGACAAAATTAAAGGATGGTTAATGTTAACTGTTATTGGTGGAGGTTTACTATCGATTATCGTTTGGTTTTACGAAACCACAGGAAGTAACTTTTGGCTCTATGCATGGGGTATGGTAGCTGCATTTACCTTTTTCATGAATATGTTTTATGCTAAATTAATCGTTCCGCTATTCAATAAACAAACCCCTTTAGAGGAGGGATCGCTACGGTCTAAAATTGAAACTTATACCTCTAAAGTAGGTTTTAAATTAGACAATATTTTTGTGATAGATGGCTCCAAAAGAAGCACCAAAGCAAATGCCTACTTTTCAGGCTTCGGAAGTGAAAAAAGAATTACACTTTACGACACCCTAATCAACGACTTAGAAGAAGATGAAATTGTAGCCGTATTAGCTCATGAAGTTGGGCATTATAAAAGGAAGCATATTGTTTTTAATCTAATAACTTCTATTGGGCTTACAGGATTTACACTTTGGTTGCTTTCCCTTTTTGTAGGAAACCCATTACTATCTGAAGCACTTAATGTATCTCAACCTTCTTTTCATATTGGAATGATTGCTTTTGGTGTTTTGTACAGTCCTATTTCGGAAATCACAGGGTTGCTAATGAATTATTTTTCTAGAAAATTTGAATACCAAGCAGATGATTTTGCAAAAAACACTTTTGAGGCACAACCCTTAATTTCAGGATTAAAAAAACTTTCAAAAAACAGTTTGAGCAATCTTACTCCGCACCCAAGTTATGTAGTAGCGCATTACTCTCACCCCACTCTTTTACAACGTTATCAAAATTTAATGAAAAATCAATAAAATAGGTCAACACTAATCAGGGAAGTTCATTAATCATTTAATAAAAAATCTTTCCAAATAACTCTTGCCAATTACATTCATTTGTGTATTTTTAAAATATGACTGAAGAGGCTATAGAAAAAGAAAATAAAGCGATTGCAAAGCAATACAAAAAGTTGCTTAAAATTAGTTTTCGCACGCTTACAAAAGAGGATAAAAAGCTTATTAGAGATGCTTTTAACCTAGCTGTTGACGCACATAAAGACCAACGAAGAAAGTCTGGAGAAGCTTATATTTTTCATCCAATTGCAGTCGCTAAAATAGTAGCTTCAGAAATCGGTTTGGATGCAACATCAATAGCTGCTGCACTACTTCATGACGTGGTAGAAGATACTGATATTTCCCTATCAGATATCGAGCAACTATTTGGTGAAGGTGTGGCTCGTATAGTTGGTGGATTAACAAAAATCTCTCATCTCTCTTCAGATAAAGACATTTCATTACAAGCCGAAAACTTTCGGAAGATGTTACTCACGCTAAATGAAGATGTACGAGTAATCATTATTAAAATCGCAGACCGTTTGCATAATATGCAAACAATGGACTCGATGCCTCCGCATAAGCAAGTAAAAATAGCTTCAGAAACCTTATTTATTTATGCTCCACTTGCACACCGAATTGGGATGTATAACATAAAAACTGAATTGGAAGATTTGGGTTTAAAATACACAGAACCTGAGGTGTACAATGATATTTTTGGTAAAATAAAAGATAGTAAAGAGCAACAAGATGCTTATATAGATTCGTTTACAAAAATCTTAAAAACCACTTTAGACAATGAAGGGCTTAGTTATAAAATAAAGGGGAGACCAAAATCAATATTCTCTATTAGAAGAAAAATGTTAGTGCAAAATGTGACTTTCGATGAAGTCTATGATAAATTTGCTGTGCGTATCATTTATGAAGGGTCTACAGAAACTGAAAAATTTCTAGCTTGGAAAATTTATTCTATAGTAACCGATCATTTTAGACCCAATCCTACTCGACTTCGAGATTGGATTTCTTCACCTAAATCAACAGGTTATGAAGCATTGCATATTACCGTTATGGGGCCCAAAGGCAGGTGGGTAGAAGTACAAATTAGAAGTAAACGAATGAATGAAATTGCCGAGAAAGGTTTTGCTGCTCATTATAAATATAAAACCGATGAAAAAGATGATGAAGTTTTAGACGATTGGATTAATAAGCTTCAGGAAACATTGGGAAGCTCAGAGATTAATGCCGTAGATTTTGTGGAAGAATTTAAACTCAATTTGTATGCAAAAGAAATCTTTGTATTCTCTCCAATGGGAGATTTATACTCCCTCCCAAAAGGGTCTACAGCACTAGATTTTGCATTTACCGTTCATACAGAAATCGGTATGCATACTCGTGGCACAAGGGTTAATGGAAAATTGGTGCCCTTAAGTCATCCACTAAAAAGTGGTGATCAGGTAGAGGTAATTACTTCAGAAAAAGCGAAACCCAATGCAAACTGGTTAGAGTATGCACAAACCGGAAGAGCTCGTTCTAAAATTAAAACGTCTCTTAATGATGAAAAGAAACAAATTGCTGAAGATGGAAAAGTAGTTCTTGCCAGAAAATTAAAATCTCTTAAAATAAGTTTTGATGAAAAAACCATCAATCAACTAGTTATTTATTTTAAAATCAAGACCAGCCTTGACTTATTTTATAGGGTAGGTGCTGGAATTATCGATAATAAAAAATTAAAAGAGTTTTCTTCCTCAAGAAACAATGCCATTATAAGTTTTTTTAAAAATAGACTTAAAAAATCTACCGCACCAGAAGATATTAATAAAGAAGAACTCACTGCAAAATATGACCAAATTGTCTTTGGAAAAGAAGAAGCAAAACTAGACTATAAGCTTGCCTTATGTTGTAATCCTATTCCAGGAGATAAAGTATTTGGCTTTGTAACGGTTTCTGATGGGATTAAAGTCCATAAACAGAGTTGCCCAAATGCCTTACAACTACAGAGTAATTTTAGCTACAGAATTCAAAAAGCAAAATGGATAGACTCCTCACAAAGCGATTTTAAATCAGAATTATTTATTTCAGGAATCGACACCATTGGTCTGGTAAGCGATGTTACTAAAATAATTTCAAGCAACCATAGTATTAATATGATTAGTGTTCAGTTTAAAAGTAATGATGGTGTGTTTAATGGTAAGATTGTAGTGGTTGTAAAAAACATTACTATTCTTAATAACCTTATAAAAAATATTAAAAAAATTAGTGGTATCGATAAAGTTACCAGATTATAAATGAGTATTTTTGTGTCATTATGAGTGGGAAATTAAATTCAAACAATCAAGAAATAGTAAAAAATGTTTTCACTGCTTTTTTAGGAGAAAATGGTCATAGAAAAACTCCCGAAAGATATGCTATACTTCAAGAGGTGTATGCTTGCGGTGACCATTTTGACATTGAATCTTTGTATATAAATATGAAGAATAAAAATTATCGTGTAAGTCGTGCTACACTTTACAACACCATTGAGTTATTGCTAGAATGTGGCTTGGTAAGAAAGCATCAGTTTGGACAGAATCAAGCACATTATGAAAAATGTTATTTTGACAAACAACACGATCATATTATACTTTCAAATGGGGAAGTAATTGAATTTTGCGACCCTCGAATTGAAAATATTAAAAGAACTATCGAAGAAGTTTTTAATATAGAAATTACAAATCATTCACTTTATTTCTACGGAAATAAAAAAACCACCGGTAAAAACCGAAACAAAGCTTAACTTATGGCAGTAGACTTATTACTTGGATTACAATGGGGAGACGAAGGAAAAGGTAAAATTGTCGATGTCCTCACTAAAGATTATAATATTATTGCCCGTTTTCAAGGCGGTCCAAATGCGGGACATACTTTAGAGTTTGACGGCATAAAACATGTGCTTCATACGATCCCCAGTGGGATATTTCATAAAACCGCTATGAATGTTGTGGGTAATGGAGTGGTGATAGACCCCGTGATTTTCAAAAAAGAACTAGATCAGTTAGAAAAATTCAATCTAGACATTAAAAACATTCTTTGTATTTCTAGAAAAGCACATCTAATTCTTCCAACCCATAGATTATTAGATGCAGCTTCCGAAGCATCAAAAGGAAAAGCAAAAATAGGTTCTACCCTTAAAGGTATTGGCCCAACCTATATGGATAAAACCGGTAGAAACGGAATTCGTGTGGGTGATCTAGAAATGGATAACTGGAAAGAAAAATACCGTGCATTAGCTAATAAGCATGTAGGGATGATCGACTTCTACAAAGCTAAAATCGAATACAACTTAGATGAATTAGAAAAAGAATTCTTTGCAGCTTTAAAAGTATTAAAAACACTTACTTTTATTGATAGTGAAGAATATTTACACCAAGCACAAAAAGACGGTAAAACCATTCTAGCCGAAGGTGCTCAGGGTTCATTATTAGATATAGATTTTGGAACTTATCCTTTTGTAACTTCCTCTAACACAACAGCAGCAGGAGCTTGCACAGGATTGGGAGTAGCTCCCAATAAAATTGGTGAAGTTTTCGGTATTTTTAAAGCCTATACTACTCGTGTAGGAAGCGGCCCTTTCCCTACCGAATTATTTGATGAAGATGGAGAAACCATGGGACGTGTTGGTAATGAGTTTGGTGCTACCACTGGAAGACCTAGACGTTGCGGCTGGTTAGATTTAGTTGCTTTAAAATATGCCGTTCAAATTAATGGAGTAACCCAATTAATGATGATGAAAGGCGATGTTTTAAGTGGATTTAAAAAATTAAAGGTATGTACAGCCTATAAATACAAAGGAAAAATCATACAACATTTACCTTATAATGTTGAAGAACATAACGTAACTCCAATTTACACAGAAGTTGACGGTTGGAAAGAAGATCTTACTAAAATGACAGATGCTTCTCAATTACCAAAAGGGTTAAATGCCTATATTGACTTTCTAGAAAAAGAATTGGAAGTTCCTATCAAGATTGTTTCTGTAGGACCCGATAGAACACAGACTATTCATAGATAGATACCTTTTGTTTAGTATCTTCGTTGTTTGTTATAATTAAGGATTCTATTTTTTGAAAATTTTTAAACATATCCTCTTTCTTTTTGTTTTATTCTTCGGAATAACAGTTACTGCACAAAAAAAAGACTCAACTAAAACAGGAGAAAAAACGCAGGTAAGCATAAAATCTGGTTATTGGGAAAAGAAACCCGAATTTCCTAATGCCGTTATTTACACTCGTGATAATTCTGGGCAAGTATATATAGTCCATGAAGGAGTTGAAATGTGGTGTGATCAAGCATACGTTTACACAAAGGATAATTTTGTAAAAGCTTATGGCGATGTAAAAATTGCGCAAGGTGATAGTATTTCCATGCGTAGTAAATACGGCGAATATAACGGCAATACACAATTTGCATTTGCGAGTGGAAATGTTGTATTTAATGATCCTCAAACAACCTTAAAAACAGATACACTTTATTTCGACAGAATTAAACAACAGGCTTTTTATCGAAGTGGTGGTACTGTAAGAGATTCAGCAAGCACCTTAACAAGCAGAGTTGGACGTTATTTTGCGGAGTCTAAAAAATATCAGTTTTTATCTAACGTGGTGATTAATAATCCAGAATACACAATTAATTCTGAGCAATTAGATTTCTATTCTGAATCTGGAATCGCTTATATGTATGGAAAGTCTACTATCGTAAGTGAAACCAGCACTGTTTATTGCGAAAGAGGCTATTATAATACACGATCTGACATTGGACATTTTGTAAAAAATTCTCGTATTGATTATGAAAATCGGATATTATACGGAGATAGTATTTATTTTGATCGGAATCGGAATTTTGCTTCCGCCACTAATAATATTAGAGTAATAGACACCCTCAACCAAAGCTTTATAAGAGGACATTATTCAGAAGTTTTTCGCGATAAAGATTCTTTATTTATCACCAAAAGAGCGGTCGCCATTACCATAAGAGATAATGACTCTATTTACATCCACGCAGATACATTGAGAGTAACTGGAAAACCAGACAACAGAATACTACGAGGCTATTACAGAGCTAGAATGTTTAAAAAAGGACTACCGGGAGAAGAACCTACTAGTGGAAAATGTGATTCGATTTATGTAAATGAGAAAACTGGAATCACAAAACTACTTCAGAACCCTGTATTATGGGCAGGCGAAAATCAGATGACAGGTGACACCATTCACCTTCTTAGAAACCTAAAGACCAATCAAATGGATACGTTAAAAGTATTCAATAATGCTTTTTTAGTTCAGAAGGACAGTATAGGTTATAATCAAGTAAAAGGAGAGCGATTGATTGGTTTGTTTACTAATAACGAACTAGACACCATCAATATTGAAAAAAACACACAGGTCATTTTCTTTTCTAGAAATGAGAAGAAGGAATTGGTAGGCATTAATAGTACACAGAGTAGCTCCATCCAAATGTATATTGAAAACCAAGAAATTAGAGGCATCCGGTTTTTAAATAAAGTTACTGGAAAATTATATCCACCTTCTCAGTTTCCAGAAAATGCAAGAATCTTACCTGGATTTAAATGGCGAGGAGAGGAACGATTATTAGAAGTGCAAGATTTGTTTAAAGACAAACCCGCTCCAATTCTTCCTAAAATTCAAGGAATTCCTTTGCCCAAAGACGAAGGAGCCTTTTTTGATGAAGACCCAGAAAACGAACTTATTATTCCTGAAGCTTCTAAACTTTCCCCTAAACATTTTAAAAACAAACCTGAGAATCTGTCACCAAAAATCTCGGAGGAGGAGGAGGAGGTTTTTCCTTTAATTGAAAAAGGCAATAATAAGAAATTTGAAGTTGACAATAAACCACCAAATTTTCATTAACTAATTATTTTATTTTTCATATCTTTGACGTTAGTAACGCAAAAGATATGATGTCGTCCTTTGGCTCAAAAGAAACTGAAAATATTTGGAAAGGAATTCGAATAAAAAAAATGCCTATTGATATTCAGAATGCAAGTCGTAGAAAATTAAGAATGTTAAATAATTCTCAAAACATTACAGATTTACGCATTCCACCTTCTAACAGACTTGAAAAATTGACAGGTAATTTCAAAGGATTTTATAGTATCCGCATTAATAAACAATGGAGAATAATATTCACTTGGGAAAATGGATTTGCAAGTGATGTTAAAATAATAGATTATCATTAATAAATGTATTATGGAAAAATTAGCAAATATACATCCCGGTGAAATTTTGTTTTATGAATTTCTAAAACCATTCAATATCTCTGCTTACCGTATTTCGAAAGATTTGAAAATTCCGCAAACTAGAATTTCTGAAATATTAAAAGGAAATCGTCGTATAACAGCAGATACCGCATTACGCCTAAGTAAATATTTTGGAAATTCTGCCAAGTTCTGGTTAGGAATTCAAAATGACTATGACATTGAAAAAGAAAACAGAGCTAAAGAAGAAGAACTAAACAATATAAAAGAGTTTACTAATAAAAATGTGGCGTAATAAAAATATTATCTTCTACTTTTCGGAATAATATTCGAACAAAATTATTCTAATAATAAAATGTATTCCTACTGAAGTTTCTCTTGAATACAACAGAAAGGCAGATAATTATGAAAAAAGACTTCTTCACATACCAAGCACAAACTACTCCTCACCCACTGACATTGGAAATTTCTCATGCAAAAGGGAGCTATATTTTTGATATTAAAAACAAAAAATATTTAGATTTTATCGCTGGAGTTTCAGCCTGTAGTTTGGGGCATTGTCATCCAAAAGTGGTGACAGCGGTAAAAAATCAATTGGATAAATATTTACATGTGATGGTGTATGGCGAATTTATTCAAAAGCCTGCTGTGGAGCTTTGTAAATTACTTTCAGAAAATTTACCTGATAATTTAACCACCACCTATTTAACAAATAGCGGTACCGAAGCTATTGAAGGCTCCATAAAATTAGCCAGAAGAGCAACAGGTAGACAAGAAATTATCTACGCCAACAAAGCATATCACGGCAACACTATGGGAGCTTTGAGCATCATGGGATTGGAAGAACGCAAGGATGCTTTTCAACCATTGATTCCAAAATGTAAATCGATTGAATTTAATAATGAATTAGATTTAAGTGAAATTACAAAACAAACAGCAGCAGTGGTTCTAGAAACAATTCAAGGGGGTGCAGGATTTATTTTACCTACTAATAATTATTTAAAAAAGGTTAGAATGCGATGTGACAAAGTAGGCGCATTATTGATCTTAGATGAAATTCAGCCCGGATTTGGACGTACTGGAAAATTCTTTGGGTTTGAACATTTTGGAATTTCACCAGATATTCTAGTGCTCGGAAAAGGTATGGGTGGCGGAATGCCCATTGGTGCTTTTACCGCTTCAGAAAAATTAATGAAACTTCTTACCTATAACCCAAAACTAGGACATATTACCACTTTTGGCGGAAACCCTGTAATTGCTTCAGCAGCTTTAGCCACTTTAAAAGAATTGACTGAAAGTGATTTGATTGCTGAAACACTTCAGAAAGAAAAACTTTTCAGAAAATTATTGAAGCATTCTCTTATTAAAGAAATACGAGGAAAAGGCTTAATGCTAGCAATTTTATTCGATTCCCCAGAAATTGCTTCCGAAGTGATTCTTACTTGTAAAGACAACGGGGTACTACTTTTTTGGTTACTTTTTGAAACTAAAGCAGTACGCATTACCCCTCCTTTAACCATTTCAGAAACAGAAATAGAGGAAGGCTGTCAAATAGTGCTAAAGGTCTTAGACGGTATAAAAAACCAGTCATAGTCTATTATTTAATTGTTTTTCAGCAGTTTGTATCTCTAGCTTCTGTGTTAATAAGTAGGTTAACAACAAAAGCGGTATAACTATTGAACCTTAGGTTACATTACTATCTTTAAAATAGAAGAAACAGTTAAAATTCGCTGATGCAACAAAGCCCAAACGAGCATAACAATTTTTCACTTTCCCGTTTCGAATCCATGCTTAAAACTAACAGTGTGTTCTTTTTTGACTCCAATGAGTTTGAAGAAATAATACATTATTATTTGGAAAATGGAAAGATAGCACTTGCGAAAAAGGCAACAAAATTAGGACTTGAGCAGCATCCATCTTCTACAAATCTTAAATTATTTAAGGTTGAAATGTTTGTTTTTGAAAATGAATTAGATACTGCTGAAAATTTATTAGAAGACCTATTTTTAATAGAAAAGTCTAATGAAGAATTGTACATTCAAAAGGCTAACATACTTTCCCGAAGAAACAATCACAAAGAGGCGATAAAAATGCTAGAAGTAGCGTTAGAATTTACAGAAGATAAAGCTGACGTACTGTCACTTTTAGGAATGGAATATTTGTTTCTAGAAGATTTTGAAAATTCTAAGTATTATTTTATCAAATGTTTAGAATATGATCAAGAAGATTTCTCTGCTTTATACAACATAATATATTGCTTTGAATATTTAAAGCAACCCGAAGCAGCAATAGAATATCTAAATGACTTCTTAAACAAAAACCCTTACTGCGAAGTTGCCTGGCATCAAGTAGGTAAACAATATTACAACCTAAACCAATATAAAAAAGCATTAGCTGCTTTCGATTTTGCTATTATAAGTGACGATACTTTTATTGGTGCTTATTTAGAAAAAGGAAAAGTACTAGAAAAATTAAAACAATTTCCCGAAGCAATTGAAAGCTACACGGTAACCTTAGGTTTAGATGACCCTACATCATTTGCTTTATTAAGAATAGGAAAATGTTATGAAAAGTTAGGGAACAGAGAATTGGCGTTACAATTCTACAATAAATGTGTTGAAGAAGATCCTTTGCTAGACAAAGGTTGGATAGCAATAACAGATTTTTATACTCGGAATAAAAACTACCAAAAAGCACTTTATTATATAGATAAAGCTATTAATATTGACAGTGAGAATGTATTGTACTGGAAACGATATGCAAAAATTAATAATCGGTTAAATCTATTTGAAGAAGCTGAAATAGGATACCGAAAAGCATTAGAACTTGGCAATTGCGAGCTTAATACATGGCTTACCAGAAATGATATTTTATTGCAATTAGGCGAATTTAATGCCGCAACGACTAACTTATTTCAAGCTGCAGAATTTCACCCAGAATGTGCCGAAATAGAATATAGATTAGCTGGATTATTTTATCAAAATAATGAAGATAGAAAAGGAGAGTATCATTTAAAAAATGCACTTAAATTAGACCAAGAATATTTAATCATTATTGAAGAGTTGTTTCCTTCTATTTACACTTCAGAAAGAGTACAGAATATTATCAAAAAGCACAAGAATCCTTCCTTATAATTTGTGTATTTTTGAACTAATAACTTCAAGTTTTTTAATCTGATAAAATAAACTTGAAACCATAAATCTGAAACTATTTTATGCCTTCTCGTAATTTTTTACACTACCTAATTATTACCGCAAAGGGGCTCGCAATGGGAGCCGCAGATGTTGTTCCTGGCGTGTCTGGTGGCACTATCGCATTTATTTCTGGAATTTATGAAGAATTGATCGATACGATTGATCAATTAGATTTAGGGATTTTCAAAAAATGGAAAAATGAAGGGTTTTCAGTAACATGGAATCACTATAACCTGTCTTTTTTAGCTTCGTTAATGCTAGGAATAGCTATTAGTATTATTTCATTTGCTAAAATCATAACAACACTTTTACACAATCATCCAATCTTGGTTTGGTCTTTTTTCTTTGGTTTAGTCATCGCAAGTATTTTTTATATAAGTAAGCAAATAACAAAATGGTCCGTATCTGCCATTATAGCTTTAACACTAACAATGCTCTTGTCTTATATGATTACATTAGCTGAACCTATAGGTAATCAAGACAGTACTTGGTTTTTATTTTTCGCTGGTTTTATAGCTATTATTGCTATGATATTACCTGGGGTTTCAGGAGCATTTATATTATTATTATTAGGCGCTTACCAATCTGTTTTAGGAATTATCACACAACTTACCGATGGTATTTCAAAGATGAATTGGGAACTACTATCAAACGCTCTTATTAAATTAACCGTTTTTGGTTTAGGAGCTATCTTAGGAATAAAAATTTTTTCTAAAGTACTAAACTGGATGTTTGAAAATCATAAAAACTTAATTCTTTCTGTTTTAACAGGATTTATGGTTGGTGCTCTAAATAAAATATGGCCTTGGAAGGAAGTCCTAAAATATCGTATAAATCACAGCGGAGAGAAAGTTCCTTTTTTAGAAAAAAGCATCCTTCCAAATCATTATATTGATGACCCACAATTACTTTATGCCATTATTTTTATGGTTATTGGTTTTCTAGCAATCTTTTTATTAGAGAAATTATCGACCTCAAAAAGTAATTAATGGCTAGCGAACGGTCCATATCAGATAAAATTTGGCTGGTTTTTAAAGGACTTGCAATGGGAACTGCCAATAAAGTTCCTGGAGTATCTGGAGGGATCGTTGCATTTGTAGTTGGGTTTTATGAAGAGTTTATTTACTCACTTCAAAAAATAAACGGAAAAGCAATAAAATTACTTTTTAACAGAGGTTTTAAAAGTTTTTTACAATATACCAACGCTCAATTTCTAGGGCTTCTTTTTTCTGGAATGATCATAAGTTATTTTAGTATTTCAAAAATTCTAGATTTTTTATTAGATCAATATGAACTCTATGTCTGGAGTACTTTTTTCGGAATGATTATAGGTTCAGTATATCATATTGCAAAAGACTTTGGAAAATGGAATAGAAAATTCATCCTATATCTTTTAATGGGAATTATTGTTGGTGTAAGTATAAGTTTTTTAGAACCAGCCAAAGAAAACGACCATCTTATATTTGTATTTTTCTGTGGAATAATTGGCGTTTCTGGAATGACACTTCCTGGCTTATCGGGTTCATTTATTCTTATATTATTAGGCAATTATGTATTACTATTAATCGACTCTGTAAATGCCCTTTATGATACTTTTTCTGAAGTGTTTCAAGGTGATTTTAGCTTTATTGAAAACGATCATCGCATTCATCTATTAAAAGTATTGGTGGTTTTTTCATTGGGATCTATTGTTGGACTTATCTCTCTTTCCAATGTATTGGCCTATTTACTGAAGCATTTTAAAAAAACAACAAACGCTGTAATTATAGGGTTTATCGTGGGTTCTCTAGGGGTTGTATGGCCATGGAAAACGAAAGAATTTGAAACAAATGCAATGGGAAAAATAGTTCATGATACCAACGGAAGACAAATTATAAACGGGTACGAACGGTATTTTCCTTCAGAATTTTCGTACGAGATTGTTCTTGCTATTTTCTTTATCATTGTAGGAGTTTTAATATTACTCGGATTAGACTTATATTATAAAATAAAAACATCCCGAAATGGCTAAATATGGTTTAATAGGAAACAATATTGGATATTCTTTTTCCAAAACCTTTTTCACTATAAAATTTGAGCAGGAAAATAGTCAAGATTCTTATTGTAATTTTGATATTCCTAACATTGAACAACTTTCAGAAATTCTTAAAAACAATAAGGATATAAAAGGGCTTAACGTAACTATACCTTATAAAGAAAGTGTGATACCATTGCTAGATAAAATTGATAAAGAAGCAAGTGCAATTGGAGCCGTTAACACTATAAAAATTAATGAAAAAGGTAAATTAATTGGTTATAACACCGACCATTTTGGTTTTGTAAATGCATTGATGGAACTTCTTCCAATAAAAGAAAAAAAGGCACTCCTATTAGGTACTGGAGGAGCCTGTAAAGCAGTTAGATACGTTTTAGAAACTATGAATTTTGAAATTACTCAAGTTTCTAGAACAAAAAAAGAGAATATGCTTACCTACTCAGATTTAAACAGAAGCATCATATCTCAAAATTATTTAATTATCAACTGTACACCTTTAGGGACTTTTCCTAATGTTCATGAATTTCCAGACATCCCTTATGAATTTCTAACTAAGGAGCATCTGGCTTTCGATTTAACTTATAACCCCCACGACACTCAATTTATGAAAAGAAGCAAAGTAAAAGGAGCAAGAGTAAGTAATGGCTTCAAAATGTTAGAATACCAAGCTAAAAAATCGCTAGCAATCTGGAAATTATAATTTTTTCTAAAATTCTAAATCATCCTTTGCCAATTAATCACAAGTTAGTATCTTGACCTTCTAAAATCCGAATACTCGGAATCGAACCTTAACATTGAAAAAAATGTCAGAAAAAGAAATCAAAAAAGAAAAAGAAAACACTGTTTTACCTGTAATTGAAAACAATTCAGAAAAACAAGAACCTACTAATTCAGAAGAAGATACAACATCAAAAAAAGAAGTTGAGTCGTCTGAAGAAATACCAAAAAGTGAAGAAGTTTCAACTAAAACTATTGTTGAAGAAACTGAAGAAAAAGTAACCGAAAAAAATGAAGTTTTATCTCAAACTTCTGTGAATGACGAAACGTCTGATGACGATACTAGTAAGAAAACCGAAACAAAAGAATCCTCAACTAAGGAAAAAACTGTAGAGGAAGAGTCTAAAAATGAAGCTATTTCAGAAAAAGAAGAAGAGAAAAAAGACTACACAAAACTATCTAAAGAAGAGTTAATCACCGAATTAAATTTTCTAATAACCGAGAAGCCTATTCAGGAAATAAAAAATCCAGTTGAAGAAATTAAAACAGAATTTAATTCTAAATTTAATAAAGAATTAGAAGAAAATAAAGAGAAATTTTTAGCTGAAGGAGGAAACATTATTGATTTTTATTACACTTCTCCTATTAAGAAAGAGTTTGACTCTACTTACTATCACTACAAACATAAACGTAGCGATTACTATAAAAACTTAACAAAAGATCTAAACGAAAACCTTAATAATCGTCTAAAATTAATTGAAGAATTAAAAGAATTATTCAACGAAAAAAACAATACGAGCACTATTTACAAACACTTTAAAAGCATCCAAGAAAGATGGTTTGAAGCGGGTGCAATCCCTAGAGATAAAAACAATACCGTGTGGAATAATTACCACCATCACGTTGAGAATTTTTATGAAATCTTACATTTAGATCGAGAATTTAGAGACCGTAATTTTAAACAAAATTTAGAACAAAAGCTAATACTTATTGGTCGTGCAGAAGAGCTAACAACAGAAGAAAATAGCAACAAAGCATTTAGAGAGCTACAAATGCTTCATAAATTATGGAAAGAAGAAATTGGCCCTGTTGCAAAAGAGTACAGTGATGATATTTGGGAAAAGTTTAGTGCCGCTACTAAAATAATTCATGACAAACGTCATGAGCATCTAAAAGCTTTAGAAGAAAAACAAAAGGTAAACATAGACATTAAAAAAGAGCTAATTCGTCAGATTTCTGAACTTACAAATAATGTAAAAACCAATCATCAAAGCTGGCAAAATACCATTAAGAAAGTTCAAGAATTACGGGATCAATTTTTTGAATCTGGAAAAGTTCCTCAATCAAGTAATAAAGAAATTTGGGGATTATTTAAAGAAGCTACGAGAGAATTTAATAAAAAGAAGAATACTTTTTATAAAGACCAGAAGAAAGAGCAATTTGACAATCTGGCAAAAAAGTTAGAACTGATTAAAATAGCAGATGAAAACAAGGATGGAGATGATTTTGAAGTGATAACTTCATTGATGAAAAAGATCCAAACCGATTGGAAAAATATCGGGCACGTTCCAAGAAAGGATAGTGATAAAATCTGGAAACAGTTTAAAGCTACTTGTAATCATTATTTTGATCGCTTACATTCTCAAAAAGATGAAGCTAATAAAGAAGAGTTTGTGCATTATGATGCAAAAAAAGCATTTTTAGAAACACTTGAAGATTTAAAACTTGAAGGAGATCATAAAAAAGATATAGCAACTATTACTGGTAAAATAGCAGAGTGGAAAAATCTTGGAAGAGTACCGTATAACAAACGAAATATTGAGCAGAAATTTAATAAAAAACTAGATGTTCTTTTTGGTCAGTTAGATCTTGATAAAAAAGAAACAGAATTAATAAAATTTGAAAATAAATTAAATGCTCTAACTTCACAAGAAGATGATCGTAAGCTTAAAAACGAAGAGTTTTTCTTAACCAAAAAGGTAGGTGAATCTAAGGATGAAATTAGACAATTAGAAAATAATTTATTGTTTTTTAAACATGTTCCAGATGATAATCCATTAGTGAAAGATGTAAATAAAAAAATAAATAAACAAAAAGATGAACTTGAAGTTTGGGTAGCTAAACTTAAAAAGATTAGGTCTTTACGTAATTAGACTATTCTTAAGCTTATATAGCCTATAGGATACTTCCTTATAAGCAACTCATTAACTTTGATAAGGCCTTTGGGTTTTATCAAAGTTTTTTGCTTCTTCCCAATATTTATCCATTTCGGAAAGTGTCATTTCTTTTAATGATTTTCCAATTTCTTTTGCTTTAGTTTCTAGGTATTGAAAACGTTTGATGAATTTTTTATTGGTTCGTTCTAATGCATTTTCAGGATCTACTTTTAAGAAACGTGCATAGTTAATCATTGAAAATAAAACATCGCCAAATTCAGCTTCTATTTTTGTTTTATTATCTTCATTTATTTCGTGTTGTAACTCTTCTAGTTCTTCTTGTAGTTTTTCAAAAACTTGTTGAGGTTCCTCCCAATCAAAACCAACACCAGCAACTTTATCTTGTATTCTACTCGCCTTCACCAAAGCAGGAAGCGATTTAGGAACTCCTTCCAATACACTTTTCTTTCCTTCTTTTAACTTTAACTCTTCCCAGTTCTGTTTTACTTCCTCTTCATTTGCAACCACAACGTCTCCGTAAATATGTGGATGACGAGAAATTAATTTTTCACAGATTTCATTTGCAACATCAGCAATATCGAAATCATTGGTTTCACTTCCAATTCTAGCATAAAAAACTATGTGTAACAATAAATCCCCTAATTCTTTTTTTACTTCCTCTAAATCATTGTCGAGGATTGCATCACCAAGCTCGTATGTTTCTTCGATTGTTAGGTGACGTAAAGATTCTAAGGTTTGTTTTTTATCCCAGGGGCATTGCTCTCGCAACTCATCCATTATGGTAAGTAGACGATCTAATGCCTTAAGTTGATCTTGCCTGGAATTCATTTATTATAGAATGGTTGTTATTTATTCCTCTTCATCCTTCGTCGAGTCTTCGGATGACACGTCAGAAAAATCTGTATAACCGTTTTTAATAAGCAGATTATACCATTGCACTATTTTTTTAATATCACTGGGGTATACACGATCTTCATCATAATCTGGTAATATTTCAAAAAAATATTCTTCTAATTGATCTCTAGAGGACTTATGATTAATAGCTTCTCCCCCATTTTCCTTTTCAGAGATTTTAGAAAAAACTTCTCTTAAAGGCAATTCTTTTGTTAGGGTGTAAATAGCTATTTCAGAAAGCAAGCTTACATTTTGTCTAGCACTTACACTTATTTTTTTACCATCGATCAATGAAATGGCTAGAAAACCTGTTCTTGTCTGGTTTTCTAATTGATATAACCCAGGTTTTCCTGAAATAGATAATATTTTTTCTAAACTCATTTTAAAATATGTTGTTAAAGTCCCAAAAATTGGAGCACAAATATCTTAGGATAAAATTATATTTCCTAATGTACTAACGTTTCTTTTTTATATTAGGGAATCGCATACGGTAATCGATATCTATTTTTCCTTTTGAAATATTGGAAAGCTTACCTTTAATAATTCGTTTTTTTAATGGAGTAAGCTTATCGGTAAATAAAACACCTTCTATATGATCGTATTCGTGTTGAATAATACGCGCTACAATACCACTAAATTTTTCAGTGTGTTTTTTGAAATTTTCATCATAAAATTCAATAGTAATATCTTCATTTCTAAACACATCTTCACGTATATCTGGTATACTTAAACAGCCTTCATTAAAAGCCCATTCATCTCCCGTTTCATCAATCATTTTGGCATTAATAAATACTTGCTTAAAAGTGCTTAAAAACTCTCTTTCTTCTTCAGAGTATTCTTCATCATCTCCAAAAGGAGAAGCGTCAACAATAAAAAGTCTAATAGGTACTCCAATTTGTGGAGCAGCTAACCCTATACCTTTTGCAGCATACATCGTTTCAAACATGTTTTCAAGCAATATTTCAAACTTTGGATACTCTTTAGAAATCTCCTTTCCCATTTTTCTTAAAATAGGATCTCCGTATGCAAGTATTGGTATTATCATTTTTTATTATATAAATAGTCCTGTAAAATTATTGTTGCACTTATTTCATCTATCAAAGCCTTATTTTGACGCTGTTTCTTTTTAAGTCCGCTATCAATCATTGTCTGAAAAGCCATTTTACTCGTAAACCGCTCATCCATTCTTTTGATAATCAGGTTTGGAAAAACTTCAGTCAGCTTTATAATAAATTTACTAATTTCAATTTCAATATGAGAATGAGTTCCATCTTTTTGTTTTGGTTCTCCAATTATCACCAAATCTACCTGTTCGGCAGTAAAATAATTCTTTAAAAACGAAATCAATTCAAAAGTTCTAACGGTAGTTAAACCAGAAGCAATAAGTTGTAACTCATCGGTAATGGCAATTCCTGTTCTTTTGCTTCCGTAATCAATTGCTAATAAACGTCCCATATTTTGCGCAAAAATAAGGGATTAATTAAAAGCGACTTCTATCTTTGTGAAATTATTAAATAAATATGATTCAATTACAACAAATTATAGAAAAAGCTTGGGACAATCGTTTGTTATTAAGCGATTCGGTTACCATTAGAGCAATACTTGAAGTAATAGATTTACTTGATGAAGGGAAATTACGTTGCGCAGAACCCACAAATTCTGGCTGGAAAGTAAATGAATGGGTAAAAAAAGCCGTGGTTTTATATTTTCCAATTCAGAAAATGGAAGTTTTAGAAGCAGGTATTTTTGAATATCACGATAAAATTCCATTAAAAAGCGGATACAAAGAAAAAGGAATTAGAGTAGTGCCTCATGCCGTTGCTCGCTATGGTGCTTATATATCTAAAGGAGTAATATTAATGCCAAGTTATGTCAATATTGGAGCGTATGTAGATGAAGGTACTATGGTCGATACTTGGGCTACGGTGGGTAGTTGTGCCCAAATAGGAAGAAATGTTCACCTTAGTGGTGGTGTTGGAATTGGAGGAGTATTAGAACCATTGCAAGCAGCACCTGTAATTATTGAAGACAATGCCTTTATAGGTTCTCGTTGTATTGTGGTTGAAGGTGTTCGGGTTGAAAAAGAGGCCGTGTTAGGAGCTAATGTAGTACTGACTGCCTCCACAAAAATAATTGATGTAACAGGAAAAGAACCTATTGAAACTAAAGGAGTGATACCATCTAGGTCTGTAGTAATACCTGGAAGCTATACTAAAAAATTTCCGGCAGGGGAATACCAAGTACCTTGTGCTATAATAATTGGGAAACGAAAAGAAAGCACTAATAAAAAAACATCACTAAACGATGCGCTTCGTGAATATGATGTTGCTGTTTAATGAAACAACAATATTTAACTGAATCTAAAAAAAAGCATCCTAATTTTATTTTATATTTGTTTAAACTAATTAAATAATGACAATACGTAGATTCAGCTTACGAATGTTGCGAAAAATAAAGTTTTTGCCTCCAAAAATTTACGCTCATTTTCTTTATGAATACCACACTGGTAAAAAATTAAATTTAGAAAATCCAGTAGAATTTAATGAGAAAATCCAATGGCTTAAAGTTTTTTATCATCCCACAATTTTAAATCAACTAGTTGATAAATATGCCGTAAGAGCCTATGTAGAAAATGAAATTGGCGCCCAATATCTCAATGAGGTTTATGGAGTTTATGAGCATCCAAAAGATGTGCCTTATGAAGATTTACCAAAACAATTTGTTATAAAGGCTACACATGCAAGTAGTTTTAATTTAATTGTAACAGACAAGGACAAACTTAATAAAACAAAAACTAATAAATTGTTTAAACGATGGTTGGGTAAAAGCCAATACTATCGAACGGGGCAAGAATGGGCGTATAAAGATGTACAACCTAGATTAATAGTCGAGAAATTTTTAATAGATGGTGAGCAAAGTTCCCTTCTTGATTATAAATTTTATTGTTTTAGTGGTGTTGCAAAGTTTTTAGAAGTGCATTTAGACAGAGTGCAAAGTCATAAAAGGGGTTTTTACAATTTAAACTTTAATCCATTACCTTTTAGATATGTTTCTATTGATAAAAGTATTTCTTCAAAAATTAAAAAACCTATAAATTTGGAGGAGATGATAAAATTGTCTGAAATTTTAGCAGCTAAGTTTCCTTTTGTTCGTGTTGATTTTTACTCTATTAAAGGGAAAACTATTTTTGGCGAAATGACTTTTTATCCTTCAGATGGAAGAAAAGACTTTATCCCTGAAGAATACAACAAAATTATTGGAGACTATATCGATCTTCCAAAACTAAAAAAGGGTCAAAGTGTTATTACCAAAATAAATTAGAACCTATTTTTTAAAGCTACTATTTACCATTTGATACAATAAAAGGATGACAAAAGACAATGATAAAGAAGGCCCCATAGACGCTGTAATATTATGGGTTGATGGAAATGACCAAAAGCACAAAGAAAAAATTCTACTTTATTTAAAAAACAAAGAGAGTATCAATTCTAAGAAGGTTAGCACTAGATATGACCAAGTAGATGAAATTAAATTCACTGTTGATTCTATTTTAAAATTTGCATCATATATTAGAAATATTTATATCATTACTGATAACCAAACGCCCAATTTTTTAATCAATAAAAACAATAATGATACTTATAAAAAAGTATCAATTATTGACCATAGCATTATATTCTCAGGTTATGAGGAATTTTTACCTACTTTTAACTGTAGACCTATTGAAACCTCTATATATAGAATCCCCAATTTAGCTGAACATTTTATATACTTCAATGACGACTTCTTTTTAATCAATAAAACAAAACCTACTGATTTTTTTAAAGATGGCCTTCCTATTTTAAGAGGAAAATGGCTTAAATTTGATGAAGATATACTCTATAAAAAATTTAAAAAAAGAAGATTTGGTCATAAAGCCATACAACAAAAAGCAGCAGAGCTTATTGGTTTTAAAAAATATTACAACTTTAAACACACACCGCATCCGCTTCGAAAATCAACATTTGAAAATTATTTTAGAGACAATAAAGAGGTGTTTTTAGAAAATATAAAATATAAATTTAGAGAAAAAACCCAATTTGCACCACAAGGCTTAGCAAATCATATAGAAATAAAAAATAAAACATGTATTTTAAAAGACGATTTACAGTTACTATATTTCAGGTCTTATAAAAAACCTATATTTTGGTATAAATTTAAATTAAACAGGAAAGATAAAGGAAAGCTGTTTTTAGGATTACAAAGTTTAGACCTTTGTCCGCCAACAATTTTAATATATATATTACAGTGGTTAGAAAAACGAATGAAATAAAATCATGTTTAGTAGCCTAAAGTAAGAATGTTTTGAAACTCATTTTTTTAATTAATTTATACTAATGAACTACAAGTTCTTAATTTACATATCTTATAATTATGCTATTCCAATTGGGAAGCCTCTTCAATTAGAAATTGAAAAAAGAGGTTATACTGTAAAGTGGTTTTCAGATATAGAAAAAACGAATACATTCTTTAGCACAAAAGAGTCAGTTATACACACTATTAAAGATGTAGTTTATTACAAACCAGACATTGTTCTATGTGCTACAAATTTAGTTCCAGACTTTATTACAGGAATTAAAGTCCAGATATTTCATGGATTTCTTGCCAAGAAAAGACCATCAAAAAGACATGTTTTCAGTGAATTTAGAATGAGAGGTTTATTTGATTTATACTGTACTCAAGGGCCTAGTACGACTTCTGTTTTTAAAAAACTAGCTGTAAAATATAAGTATTTTGAGGTTATAGAAACCGGGTGGTCTAAAATGGATCCATTGTTTCCTATTGAAGCATCAAAAAAGAACAACCCTCCAATAATCCTTATAGCCTCAACATTCACATCAAGGTTAAGTCTAGCCCATGATGATACTGTTTTTAAAGAAATTTTCAGAATAGCTGAAACTGGAAAATACAAGTTTAAAATGGTGCTTCACCCCAAGATGGACAAAGATGTTGTAACAAAGTGGAAAAACTTAAAAAGTTCTAATTTCACTTTTTATGACACAACGGATTTAGTTCCTTTATATAAAGAAGCAAACATATTATTTGCAGATACTACCTCTGCAATACAAGAGTTTTTACTTCAGAAAAGAACTGTAGTAACATTCAAACATACCTTTAAATATGACTACTTAATTCATGTCAATAATATAAAAAACTTAGAAAGAGTGTTTTGTAATGCATTAAGCTACCCTCAAGAAGTTATTGATAAAATTGAACCATTTATTCTAGATTTACATCCATATTTTGATGGAAAATCGAGCAAAAGAGTTATTGATACTACTATTTCATTTTTACATAATGACAAGAGGTTTTTAAAACCTAAACCCTTCAATTTAATAAGAAAAATTAAAGTAAGAAAACAATTAAATTACTTTACTTTTAAATCTTTTAACAAACCCTACACCATTAATTTCACAAACCAAAAAGATATTTCACAAAACAACGCTATAAAGCTTTCAGCAGTAATTATAACCTATAATGAAGAAGAACATTTAGAGAAATGTCTTTCTTCTTTAGTAGATGTATCTGAAGAAATTATTGTTGTTGATTCTTTCTCTACAGACCGCACAAAAGAAATTTGTAAAGCATTTAATGTAACTTTTATTGAACATAAGTTTGAAGGGTATATAGAGCAAAAAAACTTTGCAATATCAATGGCGTCAAATGATTATATTTTATCTCTTGATGGGGATGAAGCTCTTTCTGAAGAACTTAAAAATTCCATCTTGAAGGTTAAACAAAATTGGGATTGTGATGGTTATTATTCAAATAGATTAAATAACTATTGTGGGCAATGGATAAAATATTCAGATTGGTATCCAGATAGAAAACTTCGCCTTTTTAAAAAGGGAAGTGGAGAATGGAAAGGTATAAATCCCCATGATTGTTATACCTTAAAAGAAAACAAAAAAGCAGAAAAACTAAAAGGAGATTTGTTTCATTGGATCTATAGAGATTATGAAGAACATAAACAAAAAATAGAAAATTTCTCAACAATTTCAGCAGACGCTTATTATAAATTAGGAATAAAATCATCCATATTTAAAATTATTTATAGACCTGCTTGGGCATTTATTAAAGCTTATTTTATAAGATTAGGATTTCTTGACGGGAAAAATGGATACAGAATATGTTTACAAACCTATTGCGTCACAAGTTTAAAGTATAAAAAATTATATAAACATTGGCATAACAAGTAATCTTACTTCTTATCTCTCCAAAAATATAATTTTTGCTTTAGTGCTTTCTTTTTATAAAATTTTTTTTGAAATTCTTCTGTACGTTTCCACATTTCATCAAATATCTCCTGTTCATTAATTTCGATAAGTTTTGAGTATTCATTAGCCATTACAGCTACCATTTCTTTTTTAGGAGTAAGTCTTTTAAAATTTTCAATTCTTTCTTCAACTGTTAATTCTTTAAAATCCATTCTATTTAAATCCACCAAAAAGAATTGATAGCCTTCAGTAGTTTTTTTTATAAGTGTGTTACCTGGTGAGTGATCCTTAAAAAGAATTCCCTTTTCATGTAAATTATATGTGAATCTAGTAAAAGCCCGTAGAATCTCCTCATGATTGGGGTAATTTGCATCTAAAATTAATTCTCTATACGTTAAATCACATTCTAATTGATGACTTACATAAAAACTTTTCTTAAATAGAAAAAGTGATACATATTCAAAATAAGCAATGGGCTTGGGTGTGCCAATACCTAACTCTTTAAGTTTATTAGCATACTCAAAAGAACGTTGTGCTTTACTCTTTCTGAAATATTTATATACTATCTGATTAAAAATATTAGGAATTTTAAATGCTTTCACATTAATTGTATCATCATTCAACTGAAATAGCTTTATGCTGTTACGCTTGGCATTTCCTAACTGAATTCCTGAAGTATCAAATCCATCAATAAAGTCTTGAATTTGGTTTTTAAAAGGTAAAAAATCTGATTGAAATACTTTATTCATTAATTTAATTTCACGAAAATTAAACGCTATTTAGGTGTTTAAACACAACAAATAAACAGTTTTTATAACTTATGATTCAGTTGCGAAATTACAACTTTTTCTAATTCTTGTTTTATAGAAAAGTCATTCTTTGGCCTTATACTATAACTTGAATAAAACAATAGCAAGTTTTTATAATATGAAATTAATTGATGCTGGATTTTCTTATTTTTACCAATTATTATAAATTATAATTTTAAAATGCAAACCGAAATAAACAACTGCCTGAATGTCCTTAAAAAAGGAGGACTCATCCTCTACCCTTCAGATACTGTCTGGGGAATTGGCTGTGATGCCACTAACTACGAAGCTGTTCAGAAAATATTTCAACTCAAAAAAAGAGTGGACAGTAAATCAATGATATGTTTGGTACCAGACTTTAAAATGTTAAACCAGTATATTGAAGAAATACCCGAAGTAACTTACGACATTATAAAATATGCCGTAAACCCTACAACCATCATTTATGATCGCCCTTTACACGTAGCAGAAAATTTAATTGCTGAAGACAATTCATTAGCGATGCGAGTGGTTAGAGAAGGTTTTTCTAATAAATTATTACGGAAACTTAAAAAACCAATCGTTTCTACTTCGGCTAATCTAAGTGGAAAAGCTGCACCCAATAATTTTCAGGAAATTAATAAAGCAATTTTGGAAGGGGTTGACTATGTTGTAAATTTGGATCGGAAAAATAACACCTCAAAACCTTCATCAATAATTAAAATTACAACCGATGGGGCTGTGAAAATTATTCGGAAGTAATTATAACTACCACAAATACACGAATGTCAAAATCTCAATATTATACAAACGCGCTATCAAATCCTGTTTTTAAAACAGTTTCCAAAGCAGCTTCAGATCTTAATCTAGAAAGTTATGTTATTGGTGGTTTTGTTCGCGACTATATTCTTAAACGAGGAGATTCTAAAGACATAGATATTGTAGCCGTTGGTAGCGGAATTAATCTTGCGCAAAAAGTTTCTAATCTATTACCAGGAAAACCCAAAGTTTCTGTTTTTAAAAACTACGGAACCGCAATGCTAAAAGCAGGAGCTATTGAATTAGAGTTTGTTGGAGCAAGAAAAGAATCTTACCAAGAAGACAGCAGAAATCCAGCCGTTGAAGAAGGAACTTTAGCAGACGATCAAAACCGAAGAGATTTCACCATTAATGCAATGGCACTAAGCCTAAACGACGAAACTTTTGGAGAACTTCTGGATCCGTTTAATGGGGTTGAAGATTTAAAAAATAAAATTATTCGCACTCCGCTAGATCCAGATATTACTTTTAGTGATGACCCTTTACGGATGCTTCGCGCTATTCGGTTTGCTACACAACTTGGATTTAAAATTGATAAGAAATCATTTGATTCCATCACTCGAAATGCTGACAGAATTAAAATTATTTCTTCAGAAAGAGTAGTTGATGAGTTAAATAAAATTCTAGCTTCTCCAAAACCATCTATTGGTTTCGCAATACTCAACAAAACCAATATACTGCCACATATTTTACCAGAACTATCAGCTCTTAAAGGAGTGGATGAAGTTAAAGGGCAACGCCATAAAGATAATTTTTGGCATACCTTAGAAGTGGTAGACAATATTGCAAAAACCACAGATAACCTTTGGTTACGCTGGGCTGCTTTATTACATGACATAGGAAAAGCCCCTACTAAAAAATTTGATAAAAAAGCTGGATGGACCTTTCACGGCCACGAATTTGTGGGTTCTAAAATGGTATATAAATTGTTTAAGCGTCTTAAAATGCCATTGAATGAGAAGATGAAATTTGTTCAGAAAATGGTGTATATGAGCTCGCGCCCTATTGTAATTGCTTCAGATGTTACCGATAGCGCCGTACGAAGATTGGTTTTTGATGCAGGTGAGTATATTGATGATTTAATGACGCTCTGTGAAGCAGATATTACTACTAAAAACCCTGCGAAATTTAAAAAATATCACACTAATTTCAAGAAAGTACGAGATAAAATTTCGGAAGTTGAAGAGCGTGATCATATTCGTAATTTCCAACCCCCAATTTCAGGAGAAGAAATTATTAAAACCTTTAATTTAAAACCTTCACGAGAAATAGGAATTATAAAAGATGCCATTAAAGAAGCTATTTTAGAAGGAAAAATTCCTAATGAATATGAAGATGCTAAACTTTTTATGCTTCAGAAAGGAAAAGAGTTGGGATTAAAAACCAACCAAAATGATTGACATAAAATTAGAATCTGACCGATTATTAATTCGCCCTTTTCAATTAGGGGATGAAGTAGCCTTGTATGAACTAAATTCTAACCCTCAGGTTCAAAAATATACAGGTGATCAAATGATTCATTCTGTAGAGGAAGCAAAAAATCTATTGGTAAATATCGTTTTTCAGGACTATAAAAAGTATGGTTATGGAAGGCTTGCTGTTATCTACAAGCCAGACAACAAACTCATTGGATTTACAGGTATTAAACATTTGCCTGAAACTAATGGTGAATCGGATTTAGGATATCGATTTTTACCAGAGTATTGGGGAAAAGGCATTGCAACAGAATCTTCTAAAATGTCTTTAGA
This sequence comes from Flavobacterium sp., assembly GCA_030591585.1. Lineage (GTDB taxonomy): Bacteria > Bacteroidota > Bacteroidia > Flavobacteriales > Flavobacteriaceae > Marifrigoribacter. The sequence continues at coordinate 33,704 of JAUVAS010000013.1, forward strand.
ATACGGTTTTAAAAATCTTAATCTAGAAAAAATAATAGGCTTTACTGAAATTGAAAACATTGCTTCTACCGCAGTTCTCAAAAAAATGGGTTTCAAAATAACTAAAATAGATTATTATCCTGGAGAAGAAAATGATGCTGGCAAAAACCCTATTAATTGGTTCGAGCTAACAAAGGAAGATTATAAAAAACAATAATTTGTCTTCTCGAGCGCAGTCGAGAGGTTAATAAAAATAAGGTCTCGACTGCGCTCGACCAGACAATAAATGAAAGACAATAAATGAAAGACAATAAAAAAGTAATTTACTGGCTGCTTACAGGTTGTGTACTTATCTTTATTATGGTAGTTGTTGGAGGTATTACCAGATTAACGCATTCTGGTCTTTCTATTTCTAATTACAAATTAATTTCAGGCACCATTCCTCCTATGAATGATATAGCATGGAATGAAGCCTTTGATCTTTATAAACAATATCCTGAGTATCAAAAAATCAATCAACATTTCAACCTACAAGATTTTAAGAACATCTATTTTTGGGAATGGTTTCACCGCTTTATTGGTCGTTTTATTGGGATGGTTTTTATTATTCCGTTTCTTTATTTTCTTTTAAAAAAACAACTTACAAAAGCAACTATTAAAAAAAGTATTTTGCTTTTAGTTCTTGGCGGGTTTCAAGGATTTCTAGGCTGGTATATGGTAAAAAGCGGCTTGGTAGAAAGACCAGATGTAAGTCATTATAGACTAGCGTTACACCTTACTACTGCCTTTATTACTTTTAGTTTTGCAATGTGGATTTCCTTAGACATTAAGTTTCCTGAAAGAAAAAAAATCAATATTCCACTCAGAAACCTCATTAGGCTCACGTATGTTATATTAATTATCCAAATAATCTGGGGTGCTTTTGTTGCAGGTTTAGATGCTGGGTTTATTCATAATTTTTGGCCCTTAATGAGTGACGGGAAACTAATTCACGAAACCGTTTATATAGAACAATCACCCCTTTGGAGAAACTTTGTAGAAGGTAAAAGTGGGGTGCAATTTATTCATCGCTATTTAGCGTACGTAGTGACAGGATTAATTGTTTTAATTTGGTTCAAAGCAAAAAAAACAGTGCTAACTATTCTTCAATTAAAATCATTAAAAGTTTTATTACTACTCGTGTTCGTTCAGTTTATTTTAGGCATTTTTACATTGATATTAAACGTCCCTGTAGTTTTGGGAGTGACTCACCAAATAGGAGCCTTTTTCCTTTTAGCAGCGATGACATTTACTTTGCATCGATTTAGTAAATAAACATTATATGAAAAAAACAGTATTAATAATATTCATTTTAATAAATTGTATCTCTTATTCTCAGAATAATTCAGGAGCATTAATTTCTTCAGAAAGAAATACAATTAATTCTGAGTTTTTAAACGAAGAGAGAACATTTCAAGTTTATCTTCCTCCAAGTTATCATTTTAGTGACAAAGGAAATTTTCCAGTAGTTTATTTAATTGATGGTGATTATAATTTTAATTTCGATACTGCTTTAATAGAGTATTTATCAAATGTAAGCAACAAGATTCCTGAAATGATTGTAGTTGGTATTTCAGATAAAGGAAACGCCAACTATAAAATAAATTGTACTCCAACAGATGCATCTGATAAAAAAGGAAATGCCACTAATTTTATGAGTTTTATCGACGAGGAGTTGAAACCGTACATCAATAAAAATTACAAGGCTTCTAATTATTCTATAGTAATTGGTCATTCCATTGGAGGACTTTTTGTTACCAATTATTTACTAGAAAATCCGAAATCATTCAATACTTTTATTGCTATAGACCCTGCGCTTTGGTGGGGAGATTATGAGATTATAAAAAGGGCAGACTCTATTTATAAAGATAAAAAAGAGTTAGATGCCAACTTTTACATTTCGTTAGCAGACACCAAGCAAATGGGCGTTAGACAGTTTGTAGGTGTTTTAGACAAATACTTCCCTTTAGAAGAAAACTGGACTTTTGATCATTATGAAAATGAAAATCATGGATCGGTTGCTTTAGTGACTATTAAGAGTGCACTGCTTGATATTTTTAAGAAATGGTCCATTAGCCGAGAGGAATTTTACGCATTTAAAAACTCAAAAGAATTAATAACGTATTATAAAAATATTTCAGATGAGTTTTCTACTAAATTCACTTTGTCTTCGTATTTTTTTTCGAATGCTATTTACTACTATTACCGAACTGAAAAATGGGAAGATTTAACAAATATGGAAGAAGAAATTAAGCAACACTTTCCCCATTTCTTAGATGAATTTTATGTGTTATTAGCTCAAAACTATTTGGGAGATTCAAAAATTGAAAAAGCAGAAAATTTGTATAAAAAAGGGATTTTAGCTAATAAAAACTCGTTTAAATCTTATGAGGGGCTTTCTAAAATATATTTTTCAAAAAAAGAATATGTCAAGGCTAAAGAGGAAAGTAAAAAATCTATTAAAATAGCTAAACAGGTACACGTTAGACAATGGCAAATGAATGAATTAGTTTCAAATTACGAAAAAATAAACAAACAATTGGACTAAAAAACACCGTGCCCACTACTCTTTTTCAGTTACTTACAAATTATATAATTTCGTAAAAAAACTTATGAACTCTTCACTTATAACTATGTACTCTTACCTATATTTGCACCCTTAATTATTATAATATGATTTATCGTTTCAGAATTATTTTAGACGCAAAAGAAGATATTTTTCGTGATATCGAAATTGATTCAGAAAACACTTTAGAAGAATTTCACAATTCGATTACGCAGTCTTTTGGTTTTGAAGGGCAAGAAATGGCTTCATTTTACGTGAGTAACGAGCAATGGGAACAAGGCGAAGAAATTGCTTTGTTTGATGTAAGCGAGGGAGTGGACAGTATTAGAATAATGAACGAAACATCTATAGACGATGTTGCCAACAAAAATGAAACCAGGTTACTTTATGTGTACGACTTTTTAAGTATGTGGACTTTTTTGGTTGAACTTGCAGATATTGCCGAAGCAGAACCCGGAAAAACATACCCTAACTTAATGTTCTCACACGGAGAAATCCCTGATGAAGCGCCAGAAAAAGAATTTAAAGCTGAAAAAACGGATGGTAATGAGGAGGAGGATTTTGATGATGAGTTTGACCATGAAGATTACGGCGATTTAGATTTTGATGAAAATTGGAATTAATCCAGTACTCAGTTTACAGTTGGCAGTCCTCAGTATTGTCTAAAGAAAATTTATTAATTACCATAAAACTACTAAATGATTAACTTATACGGTGCTCACATAACTTCGCTGTCTATTCACAGAGTCGGAAATAAAATCAACAACGAACCTATTTTTCTTTCAGAAGAAACCTATAAAGCAGACGATGAATTAACTCCGCTTTTAAAAGAATATTTTCTGAAACCATTTAGAGAAAAAGAAGAAAATTACTTTCAATTTGTTCACGAAACCGATTTAGAATTTCACGAATTATTCAATATTTCTACTAAAATATTCAATGCTCCTGAAAAAATCCACGAGCAAAGTAAACTCATTACCCAACATTTGTACAATCAAAGCTTACACCCCCATATTAAAGCGGGTGAAGTATATATTGTTCATTTTGAGAATGTGCAAATAGACAATGAAAAAGTAAATGCTATTGGTATTTTTAAGTCTGAAATAAAACAAGACTTTCTTCAGTTTTCTGAAAAAGAGAATCAAATAGATGCTCAATTACAACACGGTGTTAATCTTAATAAATTAGACAAGGGTTGCTTAATCTTTAATGTAAAAAAAGAAGAAGGATACAAAATATTATCTGTAGATAGCAATCGATATGATACTCGTTATTGGCTAGAATCATTCCTTGGTGTTGATGCTTTTGAAGATGAAAACTTTTACACAAAAAAATATTTAAAATTCTGTCAAGACTTTGCCAAAGATGTGGTGCTGCCAGCCGAAGACAAAAAAGAAGAGGTTTTGTTTATGAATCGTGCGGTAAATCATTTTGCAAAAAACGACAACTTTGAAGAGTCTTTGTTTATCAATGAAGTAATCGACAATCCAGATTTAATTCCTGAATTTAAAAATTATAAAACAGAGCAAGCACCTAAGTATAAAATAGAAGATTTAACAGAGTTTGCAATTGCCAATACTGCAGTAACTGCTGCTAGAAAAAAAATTAAAAATGTTATTATTCTGGATACTAATATTCAGATAAAATTAGATTTCATCAACCCAGAAAGTGCAGAAAAATTTGTAGAAAAAGGATGGGACGAAGAAAAGCAGATGTACTATTATTTGGTGTATTTTAATAAAGAACAGAAGAGTTAGTCATTTCCTGCAAGGTTTCAAAAACCTTGTAGGTATAAATTTTTTCCATACTAATTTGAAATAGCGTGCGTTTTAAAAAGAACTAAACCCTATTTCATTATGAAAAAACTTCTCGTTTTATTTATTACAATTACTATTCTTTCAGGCAGTAAACCCATCAGTAATACTTATAATCTTAAAACTGCAATTGACAAGAATTTAGTGGCCTGTAAATTCCGTGGTAATTTTGAAAGTCCTCATTATTACCAACCACTAATAATTGATATTACCAATCTTACTAATAAAGAAATCATCATTAGAATTCCTAATGGTCAAAAATTTATTACAGATTCAACAGACACCCAAGACCTTATTATTACTCAGGAAGAGCTAATCGCATTGTCCCCTAAAAAGAAAGAAGTTAAACCCTTATTTTCTATGTGTATTCAAGAATATAAATCTGCTTCGCACGAGGGTACAACCTTCAAATTAGGAACGTTAGCTACAGGAAACCTAAGTAAATTAACCAAAGAAATTGAAAAAACAAAAAGCTTTAATACAATAGGGCAATATTCAGTTTGGGCAATAACAGATGATTTTTCACTAGATGAAATTGATGGTTTTAATGAAAAAGAAGCAAATCATTATCAAAATTATATGGCAACTTTATTAAATGTTCCTGTTCCATCTAAACAAAAAAACAGTTATAAAGACTATTACGAAACTACCAAAATATACAAAAGCAGTATTGTCGGAAAGTTTAAATACAACATACATGATCAATCTAATATAACAATTGGCTTGTTCAACGAACAGAATATTATTGTGAGAGAGTTGTATAATAATCCTACACAAAAAGCTGGAGAGCACCTTTTTAATTATGCTTTTGACCTTACAACGTACCAAGATCCACGGTATTATATTCGGTTAATTATTGACGGAAATATTCAAGTTAGCCTTAAAATGGAACCTAGAAGATCATAGTTGTTTCTTAAAAATTAAGCTTTAAAACTAACTTTGACAAAGTTTTAAACTTTGTCAAAGTTCAGTCAACAAAAATACTTTAGTGTAAGTCTGTGAAATTCGAGCCTCATTTCCGTAGTTTTATTCAACTTACTCACCACTATGTATTTCAAAAATCGTATTCGTGTATTCGTGGCTATAAATAATAACAATACTTTAGTGAAAATTAGTGAAATTAGTGTCTCGTTTCCTTAGTTTTGTGACCTATGAAATTCAAAATTGTTTCAGATTTCAAACCCACAGGAGACCAGCCCAACGCTATCAAACAGTTGGTTGAAGGGATTAATTCTGGCGAAGAACACCAAACCTTATTAGGTGTTACCGGAAGTGGAAAAACATTTACCGTTGCCAATGTAATTGAACAGGTTAATAAACCCACCCTAATATTAGCGCATAATAAAACACTGGCAGCCCAATTATATTCTGAATTCAAACTATTTTTTCCGAATAATGCTGTAGAGTATTTTGTTTCGTATTACGACTATTACCAGCCAGAAGCCTATATCCCTTCTAGTGGAGTTTATATAGAAAAAGACCTCTCTATAAACGAAGAAATAGAAAAAATGAGATTGAGTACCACTTCTTCCCTCCTTTCCGGAAGGCGTGATATTATTGTAGTTTCATCGGTTTCTTGTTTATATGGAATTGGGAATCCGACCGAGTTTCAAAAAAATATCATCAAAATAAAAAAGGGTCAAGTAATTTCTCGTACCAAGTTACTCCATAGATTGGTACAAAGTTTGTATTCGCGTACGGAAGCTGAATTTCATCACGGAAGTTTCCGAATAAAAGGCGATACGGTAGATGTATATCCTAGTTATGCAGATAATGCTTTCAGAATTCATTTTTTTGGAGATGAAATTGAAGAAATTGAAGTATTCAACGCACAAACCAATGAGGTTTTAGAAAAACATGAATTACTGAATATCTACCCTGCTAATATGTTTGTGACTTCTCCAGATATACTTCAGGAAGCGATTATCCATATTCAAGATGATTTAGTAAAACAACTGGAATATTTCAAGGAAATAGGCAAGCATTTAGAAGCAAAACGATTGGAAGAACGTACCAATTTCGATTTAGAAATGATTCGAGAATTGGGTTATTGCAGCGGAATTGAAAACTACTCCCGTTACTTAGACAAAAGATTACCAGGTACACGCCCTTTTTGTTTGTTAGACTTTTTTCCAGATGATTATTTAATGTTGGTGGACGAAAGTCACGTTTCCATTCCTCAAGTTTCTGCGATGTACGGTGGAGACAGATCTCGTAAAGAAAATTTGGTGGAATACGGATTTAGGCTACCTGCTGCAATGGACAACCGTCCCTTAAAGTTTGATGAATTTGTAACCATGCAAAACCAAGTAATTTACCTAAGTGCTACCCCTGCAGATTACGAATTGGAAAAAAGTGGTGGCGTATATGTAGAACAGATTATTCGTCCAACAGGGTTATTAGACCCTCCTATTGAGGTACGTCCGAGTTTGAATCAGATAGATGATTTATTGGAAGAAATTCAATTACGAGTTGAAAAAGACGAACGTGTTTTGGTTACTACATTGACCAAACGGATGGCAGAAGAACTGACAAAGTATATGTCAAGAATCCAGATACGTTGTCGGTATATTCATAGTGATGTAGATACCTTAGAACGGGTTGAAATTATGCAAGATTTACGTTTAGGAATTTTTGATGTATTGGTAGGAGTCAACCTTTTAAGAGAAGGACTAGATTTACCAGAAGTTTCACTAATTGCTATTTTAGATGCCGACAAAGAAGGGTTTTTACGTTCAGCAAGATCATTAACACAAACAGTGGGACGTGCTGCTCGTCACCTCAATGGAAAAGCCATCATGTATGCTGATAGAATTACTAAAAGTATGCAAGCCACCATAGATGCAACTAATTATCGGCGTGAAAAACAAATAGCCTACAACACAGAGCATAACATCACTCCTACTGCAATTAAAAAATCGTTGGAAAATGCATTAACCAAAGCCAAAACAGAAGCCTATTCTTTTGATCCTTTCGAAAATATGGCTGCGGAATCTAAAAATGAATACCTAAGTAAACCTCAGCTAGAAAAGAAAATAAGAGAGACACGTAAAGCAATGGAAAAAGCAGCCAAAGCGTTGGATTTTATGGCAGCTGCAAGATTGAGAGATACTATTAAACGATATCAAACTGAATTGGAAGCTTTGAAAATGTAATGTTTTGAGTTTGGTTGAGCTTTAAATATAGGATATCCGTATTGTGAGTGACTTTATTAACGGTTTTGGTATGATTTCGTTGTTGAATTTCAACGATGATATTTTCCTTTTTACCGTTAAGTTTATTTTATAGTTTAATTATTCTTATTACTTTACCTCAACAATGAATTATACCAGTTGTTGTAAAACGTTATTTTATTGTGTAATTTGTTCCTGGTCCAATACTGTGTTTTTCAATAAGGTCTAACTTTATTAATTTAGGAAGAATTCTTTTAACTGTCGGACTTGGAATTCCTAATTTTTTGGCAATATCTCCAGATTTACAACCAGCATAATTTCCAATAAAACTAACGACACTCTTTTCTTTAGGAGTCAGTTTTGTTTCAATTCCCGTAGCTTCTAGTTTTTTAGATAATTTTAATTGAATGTTTTTTAAGGAATCAAAGAAGAAGTTAATCCATTCATTTACGTTTTCATTTGGTCTATTTTCTTGACAGTTTTGTAATACGCTATAATATTCAGTTTTTCTATTTTCTATTTCGTGTTCAAAACTTACGTATTGAATCCAATTATAACCATTTTTCAGAAGTAGGAGTGATGCGATAAGTCTACTTAACCTACCGTTTCCATCTTGAAAAGGATGAATACTTACAAAGTCATAAGCGAAAACTGCACATTTTACTAGAGGGTGAGTTTCATTGTCATTTTTATACCATTCAATTAAATTCCTCATTGCATCTTCCGTTGGAAATCCAGCATCTGTCGTTTGAAATATTATTTGTTTAGTTCCATCCGGATAAGTGGCTTCTACTGCATTGCTATGTTGCTTATAGTTTCCTTTATGCCATTTATCTTTCTCATTGTATTTCATTAAAATGTTGTGTAAGTTTTTGATACTACTTTCACTTATTCTAATGTCATCATATGATTCAACTATTAAGTCTAAGGTTTTAAAATATCCAATTACTTCTTGAGAATCTCTGTCTTCAATTTTTGTGATGTCAATGTTTTCGAGTAAGACTTCTACTTCTTTATTACTCATTTTTGAACCCTCAATTCTTGTTGAAGCTCCAACACTTTTTACAGTAGCAATTGATTTTAGATGTTTTAATGTTTGCCCTTCTTTTCGCTCAATAGTACTCCAAGTAGCATCAAATCTGTCAATATTACTAATTAAAGATAATAACCTCCAATTTAAATTAAGTTGAAATGTGTGTACACAATTTTCCATTTAACAAATATAGTAAATGATACGTTATGATTCGTATATATTCGTACGTAATACGATAGTTTTTGATACGATATGATTCTATTTGATACGTTATCGTGCGATCCTAGTCTAATGTTTTACAACGTGAGTCTGCGCATTAACTAAATTTCAAGCTCTGAGAATCCCGTATTTGATTTTTTTCTCAGACACCCTCCCCGAATACGCCTTTGTTTAAAATAAGTTTTTGCGCAGTCTGACGGTTTGTATATGGTTTGTTGCGTGTTTTAAGCACTAAATTTAGTAAATAAAAACCGAATAGAAAATCCACGAGGATTTTCGTAAGTAAGTTAGAACTAGCAATAAATTATACTAGTTGTTACCTGCCGTTTTTATTTTTCGTCACATTTTAAATTATTTTTTCTCTTTTGAGTTTTTTATTAATCTGTGTTTTCTGATTTTTATATAAAATTCGACTAGTATATTTTTTGAAATAAATAATTGTTCTTTCAATTTGTTTTATATCATCTTGCTGTTTTTCTTTGTGATTTGCATTTTGTTCATCAGGTTCAGGATTATGTTTATAATGAATAAATGCGTTTCTATCTTCAGCCAGTTTTAGAATTACATTTTTATGCTTAATTGAGATTTTAGGAATTTCCAATATTAGAGGTAGCCAAGTTAGTTTTCCGATTATGTTAATCGACCTTATAATATTATTTATTTCTTTTTTGTCTATAGATTTTCTTTGACAGAGTTTATTAATTAACCCGTTTAGTTGATGTTCGAAATAGGTAGCATAGAATACTTTTGCTTTATTGAAATCATCTGCTTCATTAAATTGTCTTGCAGATGATATTAAACTATCGGTATGGTCAATTATAATTTGATATTCGGCTTTTTTATTTATGTCTTTAAACTTTTTCCAAAACTTATTCTTATCCTCTAAATCCGATAATGTAAATGTTCCGTCTTTGAAAAGAGATTGAATTACACTTTCAATAATAATTTTTGATAAACTTTCTTCTTTTTCCTTTATCTCTTTATCATTCATTCAGACATTTTTTTTAAGTTGTAGGATTCTGTTTCGTAATGGCAGGTAACGGGAGTCTGCGCATTAACTAAATTTCAATCTCTGAGAATCCCGTATTTTATTTTTTCCTCAGCCACCTCCCCGAATACGCCTTTGTTTAAAATAAGTTTTTGCACAGTCTGACGGTTTGTGTATGAAACGTAGCGTATAAAAAGACGCTGCTTTTTCGGATTAGCACAAAGCCGAATTTTTATATTTTGTTTTTAACTTATCATTCTTAAAAGCCAAATTTAAAAATTTGGCGGTCTTTGCAAATAAAAACAAACCTCCCGGGAAGCCTTTATTAGCTATGTTTTATACGCGTTGCTGGCAAACGTATTTTATATAAATTCACTAAATAAATGACCTAATTCACTTTTTTTAGATTTCAGATAGTCAACAGAATCAGATGTCGGTTCAATTTCTAAAGGGATTCGATTTACCTCAATTCCATTGTCGGTTAACCCATTAATTTTTCTTGGATTGTTGGTTAAAAGATTTACTTTTTTAATTTCAAAATGCTTTAATACATTAACGACCCTTTGATAATTTCTTGGGTCTCTGGTAATTTTTAATTTATCATAAGCTTGAGCTGTATTAATTCCTTCATCTTGAGTCAGGCGCATTCCTTTAATTTTTTGAAAAATTCCAGCTCCACGTCCATCTTGAAGTAAGTATATCAAAAGTCCTCCGTCAGTATTGATTACTTCAAGAGATTTTTCTAGTTGTTCGTGACAATCACAATCCTTACTTCTGAAAATTTCAGATGTAAAACAGGCACTTTGAATTCTCAAATTAGGTGTGTCGGCAATCTTTTCACTCTTTAATACTAATACATTGTCGTTTTCACATTCGCCATAATTAAAACAGTAAAAATCAAATTTTCCGAAATGCGTGTTTAATTGACAACTTGAAATTTTATAGTTCATTGTTAAGATTCATTAATTTTTGTAATTCTTCTGATTTTGGAACTAAAGGCATCCAGTCATAATGTAATTTTAGTGTCCTTTTGCTAACTCGGTCAGCTAATACTTTATCTGGATTTTCACTAGAGTAGTCACCATTTTTAAAGGTATATTGGTCAATTTCAAATTCAATATCTCTTTGTGCTGTTCTATATAAAGACCAGCGTTCGTGTGGCTTCCTAAGTTGAATCCAATAAGATGCTAAGGCAGCACAAGCAGTTAAAACGGCAGGACTAAATTTTGATATCCAAAAATTTTCCGAAATTAAAATTAAAACAGGTGAAATAACTGTTGAGAATAGAACAACAAAAAAAAGAAAAGTTGAAAAATTTTTATTTTTTTTAGCTTTAAATTTTATTCCATCACAAATTTTATTGGAATAATTAAGTGAGTTTTCGTCCATATTTTAAATTGTTTCTAGATGTTCATTTATATGTTTGCCAACAAGTATATATCTACAATTATAGATATATTGATTATTTCTGTAAGATATTATTATTAATTAAAAAAAACAATGCACTCGTATTTTTTTAGTTTAAAAGTTAAAGCAAACATATATTTTAAAAGATATAACAGCTTGCCCGTTTGAATACTTGTTAAATAAACTTCCCCGAGGCAGCGCCATCGAGGTATTAAATGGAGTTTGCTATGCAAACATCATTATTTCCGACCCAGAGGGTCGGGGAATCTTCCTATCGGTAGACAGGTTAAACCACATCTTCTCGTCCGTCGAAGCGGAACGCGAAGGAGGATTAAAATAACTTACTTTTTTTTATGGGTCTTCTCTCTCCTTCACATATTACACTACATTATTCCAAAATCAAATTATTTCCATTAATTTTGCATTAATTAAATTTCTATGGCACATCATCCAGATTCTAAACGATTAAACAAAGCTATTAGTGATAGTGGATTTTGTTCTCGAAGACAAGCAGATAAATTAATAGAACAAGAACGAGTTACAGTAAATGATGAAGTCGCAACTTTAGGTGACAGAGCCATGCCAGATGACGTTATTAAAGTAAATGGGAAACTGCTGATTACCGAAAATGAAGAATTAGTGTACATCGCACTAAACAAGCCCGTTGGCATTACTTGTACTACCGACAGAAGAGTGGAAGGAAATGTGGTAGATTTTATCAATCATAAAGAACGAATTTTTCATATTGGCCGTTTAGACAAACCCAGTGAAGGATTATTGTTAATGACCAATGATGGTGATATTGTAAATAAGATATTAAGAGCAGGCAACAAACACGAAAAAGAATACATAGTAAAAGTAGATCGTAGAATTACAGATGATTTTTTAAAACGCATGAGAACTGGAGTCCCAATTCTTGAAACGGTGACTAAAAAATGTGAAATTGAAAAAATGGGTCGTTATATTTTTAAAATTACTTTAATTCAAGGATTAAATCGTCAAATTCGCAGAATGTGTGAACATTTAGGATATGACGTGGTTTCCTTAAAACGATTGCGAATTATGAATATTCATCTAGGAAATTTAGAAGTTGGTGAATGGCGTGACCTCTCTGAAGGGGAATTATTAGACTTAAAAAACTCTTTAGGAGAGTCTCTTAATATTTCTGAAAAACAACGAGGAGATTAAAGGGTATAAAAAAGCCGTGCATCGATTGAGTAACACACGACATATCAACTAACTAACCAAATTAAATTTCAATTACGAAATCTCAACCATTTCTTTAAATAAATTTCAAACTTTTTAATTGGGGATTCAATAAAAGGCTTTACTTATTTTTATATTTAATATAAAGTTAAGTATTTATTTGATAGGGCAAAAATAATACCTAGATAACGGATATTCTGTTACAATTGTTACATACAACCCTCAGATTAACAAATATTTATAAAACTTTAACAAAATATTTTAAATATTTATTTATTTGTAAGAAAACAGCTATAACAACTTCATTTATATACTGTTAATTTTTATTCAATAGAATAAATACTTATTAAATAGGTCAAAATATTTTAGATATACTTACATTAATTCATAAAAAAACCTCGCTTTCTTTTAAAATAAAAAGCGAGGTTTTTTGGCTGATGAGTTCCTATTAATTTTCTTGTACAATTCTTATAGGCACTTTGTATTCTTTTCCTTTTTCTAAGTCAGTTCCTAATTGATTGTAATTAAGTCTACTTTTAATAAATTTACAAACAGATTTCATTTCACAATCTACTGAAAGTACTACAACTTCATTATTTTTATTTACTATAAAAGTAACATAAGCATTTACTGAATCTTCAATAACAAATCCTGGATTTTCAAGAAGTTTTGCTATTTCTTTTGTTGTTTCTTTAGAAGGTACAACTGGGTCAACTGCGGCATAAGATGTTAGAGTTCCCGCAAAAAGCACTAAGGCTACTAAAATTACATTTACTTTTTTCA
>JAUVAS010000002.1 GCA_030591585.1 Flavobacterium sp.
CATTGATGCGAAATATAATTCCTTCAAAAATTAGAATTATCGTACAATTGGTAGTCGTAGCTGCTTTGGTAATTATTGTGGATTTGGTATTAAAAGCATTTGCTTATGAATTAAGTAAAACGCTTTCAGTATTTGTAGGATTGATTATTACCAACTGTATTATTATGGGACGTTTTGAAGCTTTTGCTTTAGCAAACAAACCTTGGCGATCATTTCTTGATGGCATTGGAAACGCTTTAGGTTACGCTTTAATACTTATTATAGTAGGTTTTTTCAGAGAATTATTAGGCTCTGGAACCTTGTTAGGGATACAAGTATTAGGAGATCCTATAGAAAAAACTGGAGTGTATGCTTTTGGATATGAAAACAATGGATTTATGTTATTGTCACCAATGGCATTAATTATAGTTGGACTTATTATTTGGGTACAACGATCAAGAAATAACACACTAATAGAAGACGAATAAATCAGTAAGCAGTCTTCAGTACGCAGTGAAGCAGTACTTAGAAGTCAGTTTGTGATTAAGAAAAAAATAAATGAAGTTTCAAGATTTGTTTGCGTATAAAAAATCATTTGAATTAGCAATGCAGATTTATGAAATTTCAAAAGCATTTCCAAAGGAAGAAAAGTATTCCTTGACAGATCAAGTAAGAAGATCTTCAAGAGCAGTTACAGCAGCAATTTCAGAATCCTATGGAAAAAGAAAATATCCAAAGCATTTTGTTAGCAAATTAACTGACAGTGATTCGGAAAATTTAGAGACACAATCTTGGATTGCATTTGCAGAAGCTTGTGGATATATAAGTAAAAAAGAAAAATTAGAATTAATTAATAAAAGTGAAGAAGTAGGTAAGTTATTAAATTTTATGATGAATAATCCTGAAAAGTTTGGGGTTATATTGTCAAACTGATTACTGCGTACTGATTCACTGATTAACTGAGAATATGGAACATTTAGAATTATTTTTTAAATCGATTTTTATAGACAATATGGTATTTGCTACATTCCTTGGAATGTGTTCATACCTTGCAGTTTCTAAAAAAGTATCAACCGCAGTAGGTTTAGGAGCAGCAGTTATATTTGTTTTAGCAGTAACCGTACCTTTAAACTGGTTATTAGATCAATATATATTACAAGAAGGAGCTTTAGTTTGGTTAGGCCCAGAATTTGCACAATACGATTTAAGTTTTCTTTCCTTCATTTTATTTATTGCTACCATTGCAACGATGGTACAATTAGTTGAAATAGTTGTTGAGAAATTTGCGCCTGACTTATATAATTCATTGGGTATCTTTTTACCTCTAATTGCCGTAAACTGTGCAATTTTAGGAGGATCATTATTTATGCAATCTAGAGAGATTGAAACAATAGGTTTAGCTCTTAACTATGGTATTAGTTCAGGAATAGGATTTTTCTTAGCTATACTTGCTATTGCTGCAATTCGTGAAAAAATTAGATATTCTAATGTGCCAGCACCATTACGTGGTTTAGGAATTACATTTATAATAACGGGTCTAATGGCAATTGGATTTATGAGCTTTGGAGGTATGCTGACAAGTAGTGGAGAAGCTGAAGAATCTGAGTCTGAAGCTGTAGTAGTAAAAACAGAAGTAGTGAAAAAAGATAAAATCGAATCAACTCAAGTTGTCGTTGAAGTCTCTAAAATAACGAAGCAATAATATGATCTTAGCAGCAAGCACCTTAGGAGTAATCATTGCAACAGTTGTTGCCTTTTTGATATTAATATTATTATTAGTATCACTATTACTTTTTACTAAAGAAAAATTAGCACCATCGGGTCCTGTAAAAATAACCATCAATGGTGAAAAAGAAATTGAAGTTGCCTCAGGTTCAAATTTATTAACTACATTAAGTAGTAAAAAAATATTTCTACCTTCTGCATGTGGGGGTGGTGGAACTTGTGTTCAATGTGAATGTCACGTTTTAGAAGGGGGTGGAGAAGCATTACCTACTGAAACTCCACACTTTACACGTAAAGAGTTAAAAGAAGGAATTCGTTTGGCTTGTCAGGTTAAGGTGAAACAGAATATGAATATTACAATACCTGAAGAAGTATTCGGAATTAAAAAATGGGACGCTATCGTAGTTAGTAATTACAATGTTGCCTCATTTATCAAGGAATTTGTTGTTGAAATTCCAAAGGATATGGGTTATAAAGCAGGTGGATATATCCAAATTGAAATCCCATCAGGTGAAGTGAAATTTTCAGACATGGACATAACAGCTCATCCTGAAGAACATGATATGCCAGATAAGTTTAAAGCAGAATGGGATAAATTCAAACTTTGGCCATTGGTAATGAAGAATGATGAAACTGTAGAAAGAGCTTATTCTATGGCGTCTTATCCTGCTGAAGGACGAAAAATTATGCTGAATGTCCGTATTGCAACTCCACCATTTGATCGTAACATCAATGGTTGGATGAATGTAAATCCAGGGATAGCTTCTTCATATATTTTTAACCAAAAACCCGGTGATAAAGTAATAATATCAGGTCCTTATGGTGAGTTCTTTATTAATGAGTCTGATGCAGAAATGTTATATGTTGGAGGTGGTGCAGGTATGGCACCAATGAGATCACATTTATACCATTTATTCAGAACCTTAAAAACAGGTCGAAAAGTTACGTATTGGTATGGAGGACGATCAAAGGCAGAATTGTTTTATGTGGAACATTTTAGAGCTTTAGAAAAGGATTTTCCTAATTTTAAATTCTTTATTGCTTTATCAGATCCTGCAGAAGCAGATAATTGGAAAACAAAAACGGATATCAATGATGAACAAGGCGACGGATTTGTAGGCTTTATACATCAAGTGGTAATAGATGAATATTTATCTAAACACGAAGCACCAGAAGATTTAGAATTATATTTCTGTGGTCCTCCATTAATGAACAATGCGGTTCAGAAAATGGGAGAAGATTTTGGTCTAGCAGATGAGAATATTCGCTTTGATGATTTTGGCGGATAATAAATTAAAATACTAAGGATAAAGCATTAATATTGTTTTGTTCTATAAAAATAAGCCATTCTGATTAAATTCAGAATGGCTTATTTTTTTGAAATAAATAGACAAAATACCGTAATTATCCGATTAAATGCTATATTTGTCTATTAAATTACATGCTGAAGCCCCTAAATCTATTAATATTATGAAAAAAATTATCCTTTCAGTTCTACTTATGTCATTGTTTTTAGGTGCACAAGCTCAAAATAAATATTCAGAACAAATTAATTCTATTAAGGACTCTTATAACCAAGAGAAATTAACTGAACTTTACACACAGTTTACAGAAAGAAATAAGATTCAAAAAGAAGAAGTAAAACGATATGCTTTATTAAATAATATCCCTATTCGTTTTGAAGATGATTTTGGAGTATTAAAAGAATTGCAATATATAACAGAAGACGGTACACCAATTTATTACACAACATTTAATGCAGATGCTGCAATTTCTACTAGAGCTAATTATTTGAACACAGGAGGTGGATTAGGCTTAGATTTAAATGGAGATGATTTAACAGCCCATGTTTGGGATGCAGGTTTGGCAAGAACTACGCACCAAGAGTATGATGGCGCTGGAGGAAATAATAGATTTTCTATTGGAGATGGAACAACATCACTTCACTATCATTCAGCACATGTTACAGGGACTATTATGGCTTCTGGAGTAGAAGCTGCTGCAAAGGGGATGGCTTGGCAAGCAAATGTTGTAGGTTATGACTGGGATAATGATGAAGCTGAAGCTATTGCTGCTGCAGCTAATGGAATGCTAGTATCTAATCACTCATATGGCTATGGAGCTAGTGGAATTCCTGATGACTGGTTTGGTCAATACGGTAGTGATGCTAGAGATTGGGATGATATAATGTATAATGCTCCCTATTATTTAATGATGGTGGCTGCTGGAAATGATGGTAATGATAATTCCTCTAATGGAGCTCCATTAGATGGAAATTCTGCTTATGATAAATTAAGTGGTCATGCCACCGCAAAAAATAATTTAGTGGTTGCCAATGGTCAAGATGCTAGTATTAATGGGGATGGAAGTTTGAATTCAGTAAATATAAATTC
Organism: Flavobacterium sp.; assembly: GCA_030591585.1. Classification (GTDB taxonomy): domain Bacteria; phylum Bacteroidota; class Bacteroidia; order Flavobacteriales; family Flavobacteriaceae; genus Marifrigoribacter. The sequence goes on from JAUVAS010000002.1 coordinate 4,098, forward strand.
ATCAAGTAGTGAAGGACCTACAGATGATTATAGAATTAAGCCTGATATTACTGGTAACGGTACTGCTTTATATTCAACTTATGAAAGTTCAAATACTGCTTATAATTCAATTACAGGAACCTCAATGGCATCACCTAATGTAACAGGAACCTTATTGATTTTACAAGAGCATTATAACAATTTAAATGCTAATTTTATGAGAGCTGCCACCCTAAAAGGTCTAGCACTTCATACAGCAGATGATGCAGGAGATAACGGGCCAGATGTAATTTATGGCTGGGGATTGTTAAATGCAAAGGTAGCTGCCGAAACAATTACAACTGATGCTACAGCAAGCGGAAATGCAATTATAAATGAGTTGTCATTATCACAGGGTCAAAGTTATCAAATTACTGTTCAATCTGATGGTGTAAATCCGTTATTGGCTTCTATATCTTGGACAGATCCAGCTCATGCAGTTATACCTGGAACCAATAATAATACTCCTGCTTTAATAAACGATTTAGATATAAGATTAGATAATGGAGCCACTTTTACCCCTTGGAGATTAACAAGTATAACAACTAACGGAACAGGTGATAATGTGGTTGATCCTTATGAAAGAATAGACATCAATGGAGCTTCAGGAACCTATACACTTACAGTAACTCATAAAGGAACACTTTCAAGTGGTTCTCAAAACTTTTCTTTAATTGTGACTGGCATTATAGTGGTAGCACCTACACCAGTTATTGAATTCGAGACTACATTTAATACTACTAATGAGGACACTAATTGTAGTTTTATAGATATAGATGTTTCATTAAATATAGCACAAGCACCTTCTGCAAATGCAGATGTTACCTTTTCAATTAATGGAAGTAGCACAGCGACTAGCGGATTGGATTTTGATTTATTAACACCAAGTGTAACTTTTCCAACAGGCTCAACAAACCCACAAACGATGACCCTAAGAGTTTACCATGACGGTTTTGTTGAAAGTGATGAAACCGTAATTATAGATTTTACGGTAAATGCTAATGGAGGTGATGCAACTGGAGATACGAATGCGAATACCTTTACTTTAATTATAAATGATGATGATTTAGTTCCTATTGCATCACAAACAAATACAATTGCCACCTATGATATGGAGGGTGGAGCAGCAGGTTGGCAAGACTTAGATGAGGACGGAGATGGAAATAGATGGTTACTTGTTAGTGGACTCGCTTGGACTGGCATCGAGGGAGTGTTCTATGCGTCAGAGACTGATTTAACAATCCTAGGTAATCCTGGCTCAGGAACTGCAAATCCAGATAATTACTTAATAAGCCCTGTACAGACAATATCTGCTTCGGCTATTAATGTGGCTTTTACCTACGGGATTGGCACCTATCTTGATGCCGACTATTACTCTATTTATTGGACGACTGATATTAGTAATGCTTCTACAATGAATAGCGGAATATTACTTGAGCAAGGATATACATTGAATCATGGTAGTGAAATACGTACTGTAAATACAACAGCTATTGCAGGTCAAACAGGTTATTTAATTGTGAGACATCACAATTCAAACGGGAATACAGGTATGCTAATGTTTGATACTTTAACTATAGATGTTACCACAGGAACAGAAGTTCAAACAGTTGTAAATAATGGCTCTACCAACGACTCACAAGATTTAGCTACATCTGGAACCATCTACACTTCAGATAGTGCAACAGAAAAATTAATACTTGATATCACCAACAACCAAGCAGATGATTATGGTTGTTTAGATATCTCGGTATCTAGAGCTGGAACAGGAGCACAGTCTTACAATGGGAGTATTGCCCCAGATTTTGTAATGGATAAAACATTTGATATAAGTCCTACAAATACTATTGCATCTGGAGATGTGAGTATCACCTTTTATTTTACGGAAACTGAAATTGCTGGGTGGGAATCTGCAACAGGATTAAACAGAAGTGTTTTAGTTGGAGCAAGAGAAGATGGAGGTTCTTTATTAGAAACAGCAACTTTAGCCATTGGTTCTTTTGGAACAAATGTAACTTTAACGGGTGCTTTTACAGGTCTTAGTGATAAATTTTTATTTGGATCTACAGGAGCTTTTGTTACTTGCTTTGGAGTTTCAAAAACGTGGAATGGTGCTAATTGGAGTCCAGGAGGAGCACCAGACGCTACAAGCTCTGTAGTTATTAATGGAAATTATGATACAGCTACAGATGGAGATTTAGAAGTGTGCTCTTTAACGGTTAATAACAATAAAACACTAACCATAAATGCGGGTAATTATATTAGAATAAATGGCAATATAACGGTAGATGGAAGTTTGATAGTTGAACATCAGGGTAGTGTTGTTCAGGTTGATGGGAATGCCTTGGTAACCAATAATGGTGTTATTAATGTAGAGTTAACGACTCCGGTTTTACAAACTCGAGATTTTATGGTAATGGGTAGTCCTATGACTTCAGAAGTAAGAGAGTTGCCAAATGGAGTTTTTGGCACTGCTTTTTTAGTATTATCCAATACACCGGGTAATTTTATTCCTCATTCTGAAGTACCAGCAGGCGGGACTAATTTCGCAGATGATAATGGTGATGATTGGAATCAATTTGCCTCGGGACCTATTAATGTTGGCGAAGGGTATATAGTACGGCCTCAGTCTGGATATAGTGATCCAGCAAATATTACTTTTAATATGACCTATAGCTTAGGTACATTAAATAATGGAGACATAACAAGACCTGTTGTTTATAATAATGTTCCTGCTGGTATTAATCCAGATGGCACTCCAAATGTATATGCAAATCCCTACGCTTCGGCGATATCAGGAGTAGATTTTATTACTGACAATGCACTGGTGAACGAAATTTATTTTTGGGAGCATTTAACCCCTCCTAGTTCTTCTATTCCTGGCTATGGAAGTATTAACTTTAGTATGGATGACATTTCGATGTTTAATACATCGATGCCGCTACCGGCCGCTAATGACCTTGGAACGAGCACAACACCTAATGGTATTATCTCTACAGGGCAAGGTTTTGGTATCAAGGCCTTTGGAGCAGGTACGGTAACCTTTACCAATTCGATGCGTCAAATCACGGGTAATACGACCTTAAGAAACCCTGTACAAGAACAAGGTATTGACCGTCTTACTTTGAGGGTATTTAATTTAGAATATGGAATAGGTAGTTATACAGGAATTGCTTTTAACCCAATAACTTCACAGTCAATCGATGCTGGTTATGATAGTAACCGACTGGCTACTACCATTTCCTTGTATTCACATTTATTAGATGGAACCGAGCAATTAGGTATTCAAACCAGAGAAGCCTTTGAGAGTGGTATGAAGATACCGATGGGCTTTGCGAGTCAGGTGAAAGCGGATGCTTATTATACGATTACTATCACGGATACAGAAGGGGAGAACTTAAATTTAGCCACAGTTTATTTAATAGATAATCAAGAGAATACAATCACAAATTTAAGTGAAGGAGATTATGAATTTAGGAGTGAAGAAGGTACATTTAATGGAAGATTTACACTTCAGTTTGAGCCAGAAGAGATATTGGATACTTCAGAAACTAGTATAGATGCGATTATGATATATCCGAATCCAACCCAAGGAATACTAACTATAATATCTCCACAATCAGATATTACAGAAGTGAGGATATATGATTTGAGAGGAAGAAAAATAACGAGTGTTTCCATAGACAATCAAGGAACCTATCAAATAGATTTGTCAACCTTTGAGTCTGCTATGTATTTTGTAAAAATTACTACAGAGGATGGCTCTGTTACTAAACGAATAATCAAAGAATAACATTAATTTTATACCCTATGAAATTTCTTAACCTACTTACTATTTTTATTATTAAGACCACGATTATAATTATTTCTGTTTTCTTACCGAAACAAAAACAGATTGTAAATAAATAATTTAATTGCTGCTATTTAGACCAGCCTGATATTATTTTGGAGGTTTTTTTTATTAAAATAATCATCATATTTGTAGTTATTAATAGTAAGAAACTATTATTTTTAACAAAGTATTGATTGTCTATTTTAAAGAATGATGCAACCGCTTACCCAACAAGAATCTCATAACCTAGCCATGAATATCGCTGGAGAAGAACTACAAAAGGAAGGCTATGAGTTTTTGGCAATTAATTCAGATATAAAAAAGAATCCACAATTTGTAGCCTTAAAAAACAAAGAAACTATTTTTGTGGTGGTTAGACCGGTTACTTCAGCTGAAGAAACAGAAAGCTATCAAAATATTAACGTGAAGCCTATCATTGATCACGCAAACAAACACAATGCAAAAGTTTATTATGCAGGTGTTTGGTTGGGCCACGGAAAAGATATAAACCAACCCGTAATTAATGGAGAAGAATATTCTTTTGCTTATGTAGGTTTAATTGAAGTAAAATGAAAAAACTAGTTGCTTTACTATCATTATTTTTTATACTTTCTTGTGGAAATAAAACCCCACAAAATTTTATTAATCAAGGGGAAGCTTTTGGAACCACCTATGCTATTCAGACCTATTCCTTAGAAAAATTAGAACTTGAAAAAGGAATTGATTCAGTAATCTATGTAGTAAATAAATCGGTGAGTATTTATCTTCCTAAGAGTGATATTTCAAAAATAAATAGGGGAGATGCTTCTATTGTGGTTGATAAAACATTTATTGATAATTTTAATATTTCAGCTGAAGTTCATAAAAACACCAATGGATATTTTGACCCAACTATAGGAGTTCTACGGAATGCGTACGGGTTTGGAGACGCAAAACCTCTAATAGAAATGGATCGTCTTATTCTTGATTCATTGTTGCAATATGTAGGTTTCAATAAAGTAAAATTAACTTCCGAAAACAAAATAGAAAAGCAATATCCAGAAATTTATTTCGATTTTAATGCGGTGGCAAAAGGATATGGAATAGACCAAATAGGAAATTATCTAGAATCTAAAGGAATCTCCAATTACCTTATCGAATTAGGAGGTGAAATACTGGCTAAAGGAAAAAACCTTGATAAAAATAAACCTTGGGTAGTAGGGATAGAAAATGTTGATTCTCAATTAGAAGATCGTAGTTATTCTTCCATCGTTATGTTACAAGATGAAGCCATGGCAGCATCTGGCAATTACCGAAAGTTTAGAATAGATTCTCTAACAGGTAAAAAATACGTTCACACGTTAAACCCAATTACAGGTTCCGCAGAAAAAAGCGATGTAACCAGTGCAACGGTAATCGCTTCGACCTGTGCTGTGGCAGATGCGTATGCAACAGCTTTTATGGCATTAGGATTAGAAAAATCTAAAGAAGTTTTAAAAACATTAAATGGAATTGAAGCTTATCTAACCTACAACGACCAAAATAATAAAGAACAAGTTTTTGTGACAGAAGGATTTAAAACTCATTTATTAGACTAACTTCTTGCAAACGGGAATAATCTCCTCTTTTGCCAAACGGTATGTGTCAATCTCAATTTCTGAAAGATTTTTAGTATAATTTACTTCCAAAACATCAAAACCAATAGATCGTAATTTATCAAAATAATCACGCCCATACACTCTCACGTGGTCGTATTGTCCAAATATTTTAGCACGTTTTTTTTTATCGCTAATAGTATCATCTTCAAAAGTAGTAGCTCTAGATAAATCTTGTGGGATTTGAAAAATTCCTATGCCACCAGGAGCTAATACCCTATATAATTCTTGCATTGCCTTGGTGTCATCTGGAATATGTTCAAGTACATGATTGCAAAAAATGAAATCGAATTCATTGTCTTTAAAAGGCAAATTGCATATATCTGCTTTCACGTCGGCTAGCGGTGAATTTAAATCGGTAGTTATATAATCAAGATTTTCCATATTCTTGAAACGTTTGTAAAAAGCTTGTTCAGGAGCAAAATGGAGTAGTTTTATTTTTTTATCATTACTAAAAAAGGTAGTTTCATTTTCAAGATACAACCAAAATAAACGATGCCTTTCTAAAGATAAAGTTCCTGGAGCTAAAACGTTTTCACGAATTTTTTCATAACCGTAAGGGAGAAATTTTCGGTACGATTTCCCATCAATAGGATCGGTATATTTAGTTCCTTTTAAAAAAAAAGCAATAAAGGGATTTAAAATATAACTTAACCTTATAAGAAAAGGTCTTGGTAAGAAATTTAGAAAAAATTTAAATATTCTTTGCATTATTTAGTTGTTACGCTGAGAGTCACAGAGGACCTCAGAGACTCACAGAGAGTTTTTAGTTGAATTAATAAACCTTTTTATTCCATTTTTTAAAAGTTTTGTGTGAAAGTTAATCAATAACCCTAATGGATAATTACCTAGTTTTAGATATGTTAATACTTGAGCTGAATGTACCTCTGTAAATGCTTCTACAGTTTTTAATTCGATTACGACTTGGTCTTCTACTAATAAATCTATTCTATAACCGTGATCTAATTTTATTTCTTTAAAAATAATAGGTAATGCTTTTTCCTTTTCAACTTTTAAACCTAATTGTCTTAGTTCATAAAGCAAGCATTCTTGATAAGCAGACTCTAATAATCCTGGCCCTAAAGTTCGATGAACTTCTATAGCTGCTCCAATTATTTTTTCAGTTAATTTATTATCCATTTTCTCTGTGTATCTCTGAGATCCTCTGTGAGTCTCTGCGGAATAACGCTACACTCTAAATTCGTCCTCCTCATCACTCTCAATCCCCAAAGCCTCATAAATGTAAGCAAAAGTTGAAAGTAATTCAGGTTTGCCATTCACAATAGCAACATCGTGTTCAAAATGTGCACTGGGTTTTCTATCTTTAGTAAGAATTGTCCAACCATCTTTTAGCTGTTCAATACGTTTAGTACCTAGATTAATCATTGGTTCAATAGCAACAGTCATTCCTTCCACAAATTTCTTTCCACGACCTCTACGTCCATAATTTGGCATTTCTGGATCTTCGTGCATTGTTTTTCCTAAACCGTGACCTACCAGTTCTCTAACGACTCCATACCCGTGTGCTTCACAGTATTGTTGAATTGCATACCCTACATCCCCAACACGTTTTCCTATTTTAAGTTCTCGGATTCCAACGTACAGAGATTCCTTGGTGATTTTAAGTAATTTTTCAACTTCAGGGGCAATTTCTCCAACGGCAAAAGTATAGGCGTGATCTCCATAAAAATCATGCTTTATAGCGCCACAATCTATTGATATGATATCTCCTTCTTTTAATGGAGTGTCATTAGGGATTCCATGAACTATCTGAGCATTTGGGCTCATACAAAGGGTGTTTGGGAAATCATACAATCCTAAAAAACCAGGAATCGCCCCTTGTTCTCTAATAAAATCTTCAGCTAATTTATCTAAATATAATGTTGTAACCCCAGGTTTTACTTCACTGGCAAGCATTCCTAATGTTTTTGAAACTACTAAGGCAGCTTCCCGCATTAATTCAATTTCTTCTTTAGATTTAGGTATAATCATAACTTGTTTTTATAAACCGAACCACTTTTTTTTCTGAATTACTGGTTTTTCACCGCCAATTAATTCTTGGTAAATTTCTCCCCAACCTAGCATTCCGCCAATATTTCTATCATCTATAAAAATATCAGCATTTATTTTCCGACTGTATTTTGGGTCGAATTGTTCTTCGGGAAAACTCTTGTTTACCGCATAAAATACAACTCCATTATCCTTACAAAAAGCTACAGCTTCTTCTAGCATTTTTCCATTTCTATAAGTCCATAATATAAGACGATGCCCTTTTTCTTGAAGCTTTTTTAAGGTGTCGAATGCAAACAACTTTTCCTTCCCTACTTTTGGATAGTCATCATCTACAATGGTTCCGTCAAAGTCAACAGCAATAGTAATAGTTTCTGAAATCATAAATATGAATATTTGCAAAATTACGAAGAATTATAGTTTCATTCAAAGGCTATTCCTCGTAAGAATGTTTGTAGCCACTTTCATTTAAAATTGCAAGCATATCTTTTTCTAGCGTTTCTTGAGCAAGTTCTACATAGCGGCCTATTTCTGTTCCGTTTTTGTAAAATATAATAGTGGGAACATATTGGATATCAAACCCTTTTTCTAAATGATTTGGAGTTTCTTTTTCATGAGAAACGGAAATAATTTCTAATTGCGAATTATCATATTCAGCAGCAGATAGTATTTTGTATAAAGCTGGAACTTCCCTTTGGCTGTCACTACACCAAGTACCCATAAAAACGGTAATAGAAATGCCTTTTAATTTTGGTTTTAAAGCTTCAATAGTGTTGGTATCTAATTGGTGAGCATAATAATTTTCTTTATACCATTGCTTAAATTCTTTTTGCTCTAACCCTTGTTGGTTCACTTTTCCTAGAAGCATCATATTGTCATCTACGGTATCTTTTACAAGAATATTAAGCTCTGATTTATAGGCTAAGGTTGGCAAATTTTTCACCTCCTTCTCGGTATTTTCTTTTTTAGTTTTGGTAGTGTTATCACAAGCTATAATAGTAATTGCTAGAATAATGAAGAGTATTTTTTTCATTTGTATTATTTTATAATTATTGAATTTTGGGTCATTACTTTAGGCTTTTCAATTCCCATTAAATCTAATATAGTAGGAGCGATATCTCCTAAAATTCCATTTTTTATTTCAGAAATAATGGGGTCTATTAAAATTACTGGAACTGGATTGGTTGTGTGCGCTGTATTTGGAGAACCGTCTTCATTCATCATCATTTCGCAATTGCCATGATCGGCTAATAAAATGGTAGTATAGTCGTTTTCTAGGGCAGCTTCAATCACATTTTTAGCACAAGAATCTATGGTTTCGCAGGCTTTAATTGCGGCTTCCATAATTCCGGTATGACCTACCATGTCTGTATTAGCAAAATTAAGGCATATAAAATCGGCTGATTGTACATTGATTTCAGTAATTATTTTATCACGAACTTGGAGCGCACTCATCTCTGGTTGTAAGTCGTAAGTAGCTACTTTTGGAGAAGGGCAAAGAATACGAGATTCTCCTTGAAATGGTTTTTCTCTTCCTCCCGAAAAGAAAAAAGTAACGTGGGCATATTTTTCGGTTTCAGCAATACGAATTTGCTTTTTGTTGTTTTTTTCTAAAATTTCCCCAAGAGTTTCTGTTACGTTTTCTTTGTTGTAGATTACTTTTATTTCTTCAAAAGAATGATCGTAATTAGTAAGCGTTACATAATAAAGAGGAATGCGATTCATCCCAAACTCTTCAAAATTTTCTTGTGTTAAAACTTGTGTAAGTTGTCTCCCTCGATCGGTTCTAAAATTAAAGAAAATGATGACATCATCTTTTTCAATTTTAGTGATAGGCTTCCCTTTTTTAGTAATAACAATGGGTTTAATAAATTCATCTGTAATTCCTTCCTCATAACTTTTCTTGATGCTTTCTACTGCATTGGTAGATTCATTCCCTTTTCCGAAGTGTAACAAATCATAAGCCTCCTTCACTCGTTCCCAGCGTTTGTCACGATCCATTGCGTAATATCTCCCGATTACAGAAGCTATTTTTCCGGTAGTTTTATCAAGATGATTTTCTAATTCCGAAATAAAACCAGCACCAGAATGCGGGTCTACATCACGGCCATCTGTAAAGGCATGAACAAATACTTTTTTAAGTCCTTCAGTATGTGCAGCACTAATTAATCCTTTTAAATGATTGATATGTGAGTGCACACCACCATCTGAAACCAATCCTAAAAAATGAATGTTTTTATCGTATTTTTTAGCATAATTAAAAGCTTGTTGTAACACAGGTTCTTTTCCTAAAGTGTCATTTTTAATAGCAAGATTCACTTTTACTAGGTCTTGGTATACAATGCGACCAGCACCTAAATTCATATGTCCCACTTCGCTATTTCCCATTTGACCTTCTGGAAGACCAACGTTTAAGCCGTCTGCTTTTAGTTGGGCATTGGGATATTTGTTGTAAAGTGAATCTATAAAAGGAGTATTGGCTTGTGCAATTGCAGAGGCTTTTGGGTCTTGTGTGATTCCCCAACCGTCTAGGATTAATAAAAGGACTTTTTTATTCATGTTGCAAAGATAAAAACAATATCACTAAAGTAATTCGGGATTAATATCTAATATGTTTTGATTTCGGTATTTCTGAATGAATTCTGACGTAAAATATTCATTCCCTAAAATATTTTCTTCTTGAAAAATTTTAATAAGGTTTAGGTTTTTATATTCCTGAAGCATTGGTTTAGATATGGGTTTATAACTAAAATGCCAAGGTTCGTATTTAAATCCTTTACGTGAAGGATTGTTGGTATAGACTTCGTAAAAGCCATGTTTTTCTGAATGTTCATTCAACCATTCTTTTAATTTGCAATAAGGACCGTCACCATAATAATGTTCTTCTTCTAAAACACTTTCGGGTCTTGGAAAATTTGCATCTATAATATCTATGTCGGTTCCCCAATGATGACGAGATGTTCCAGGAATGGTAGAATATTCAATTATTTTAGTAATGGCTTCGGAAGGTGATAATCCTTCTAAGATAAACTGCCGATACTTATTTTCGAAAATTTGTTTTTGTTTTTCGAAACTTCGATATGCAGAAACTACCTCAATATTAATTCCTTCTTTAGCGGCTTCATTTTTCATTTTCTGAAAAGCAACTTTCGTATCCTTTTGCATTTTTGAAGTATACGCATTGCCAATTATATCTGGATTTCCTTTTCCTATTAATTGATTTTTGGTGTATCTATTTTGAATGGATAAAAATGATTTCAGCGGAAATAATGAAACAAACAATCCGCTAAATCCAAGAGATTTTAAAAACTGATTTCGGTTCATTTAATTAATATTTATTGATTATTTTTATAGAAAATAAAGCTATGAAAACTTTTAAAATTACAACGTTAATTTATTTAATTATTTTATCAAGTACTTTAGTTATTTCTCAAAATGTAATGATTAGCAATTTACATAATCCAAACGAGCCATCTATTATGATGAATCCGCTAGATACTGACATTATTGTAGCTGGAGCAAATTTAAATAATTATTATTATAGTAGTGATGGTGGACTTAGCTGGAATGAAAATACCTTAGTCTCTTCAGCATACGGAGTGTGGGGAGATCCTGTGATTGATGTAGACCCTGATGGGAATTTTTATTTCTTTCATTTATCAAATCCCGCTAGTGGTAATTGGATAGACCGTATTGTTTGTCAGAAGTCAATCGATAACGGACAAACATGGAACGACGGTAGCTATACTGGACTTAACGGAACAAAAGCACAGGACAAACATTGGAGTATTGTTGATAGAACTACAGGAACCATTTATATTACTTGGACACAGTTTGATGTTTATGGAAGTTCTAGCAATAGTTGTAAAACAAAAATTATGTTTTCAAAATCTACCGATGGTGGAGATACTTGGTCACAGGCGATTAGTATCAATATTGTAGATGGAAATTGTATAGATGAAGACGATACCGTTGAAGGCGCAGTACCTGCATTAGGACCTAACGGAGAAATTTATGTGGCTTGGGCAGGGCCTAATGGGATTGTTTTTAATAAATCGTTAGATGATGGAATTACTTGGTTAACTGAAGAAATAGCTATAGACCCTATGCCAGGAGGTTGGGATTATTCTATTCCAGGTATTGACAGGTCTAATGGTTTTCCTATCACCAAATGTGATTTAAGTGGAGGACCTAATCACGGGACTATTTATGTAAATTGGTCAGACCAAAAAAATGGTACAACAGATACAGATGTATGGTTAACAAAATCTACAGACTCTGGAGAAACGTGGAGCACACCAGTGCGTGTAAATGATGACCCTGCGGGAAAGCAACAGTTTTTTACTTGGATGGATATTGACCAAACCAATGGTAATTTATTTTGTGTTTTCTATGACCGAAGAAATTATAACGATACCAATACAGATGTGTATTTAGCGTATTCTACAGATGGAGGTGAAAGTTTTGTAAACCAACAAATAAGTGAAACTCCTTTTGTGCCTAGCTCTGGAGTTTTCTTTGGAGATTATACCAATATCACAGTGCATGATAATGTGGTGCGACCCATTTGGACAAGACTACATGGGGGGCAATTAAGTATTTGGACAGATGTAACACCTTTTGAAATATTAAGCTCAGGCGAGTTTGAGACACAAAATGTAAATGAAGCGATTCAATACCCAAACCCTGCAACCAATAGGAGTTATGTGTCTTTTAAACTACACGAATTATCTAACGTTAGTTTAAAACTCTACGACCAACAAGGTAAAGAGGTTCATACCCTACTTGATAATGAACAAAAGGATTACGGAAAATATGTAATCCCGATTGATGTAGCTGCATTAAATTTACATACAGGCACATACCTTTGCAAACTTTCTGTAAATGGAAGCTCAAAAACGTTGAAGATGATTGTGGTTAAGTAAATTTACTGGAGCTGAGTATCATTTGTAAAAGATACCGATTACTGGCGCATCTGTTAGTCTTACGCAAAGAGTTGAAAAACAACTAAAAGATAGGTTTATCCCGAAATATAGGTTGATAAATGGTATCTTTGGTTATGATATAATAAGTTGTAAGCAAGCTGAAAAGAGCCAGCCACACAAACAGCACATTTGGTTTTTGCCGATACAAAAGCCAACACTGGAAAAACCAAAAGAGCTGTTTTTTTGCTAACGCTCGATTGAAATTGAAGAAATTAAAAATGAAATAAATTAGCAGAATTGAATGATAAAGAAGAAACCGACTGAATTAAAAATATTCTTTGACCAACCAAAGACTTTTGAGTTACAAAACATCAAACCATTGATGGGACTTGCTGGTCTTTACTTTATTTTCTCAAAAAAAACGCTAATTCAATATCCTTTCCAAAAATCACGATTACTCTACATTGGAATGAGTGAAAAAAAAACCAATAGTATTGGAAGTAGGTTAACGGAACATTTTGATGGAAAAAGCAAAAATCTTGGGTTAGTAAATTATAGAAAAAGAGAACAACTATTCTTTACTTATATAAACTTTGAGATGCTACGGAACTTTTGGTCGCATAGAATTGAAGACCTAGAGAGTTATTTTATACTTGATTTTGTAGAAAAATATGGAGTTTATCCTATTTGTAATAACAAATCGGGTTATGACATTTTAAATAAAAAACTAACAGCCAATTTCATAGTTGATTGGCAATACTTTGACTAAAAATCTGAAATATGGATAACCAAATAAAAAGTGGAAAAGACGTAATTGACGAATTTTTCGCAGAAATATTAAACGTTGAGGGAACTGATGAAAGCACAGTTAACAAATTGATTGAATTATATGGCGAAAACAAATTGACTGATAGCAATATTCAAAATGCGTTGGAAGAATTAAAACAAGAAGCTATTAAGCCTAAAAAAATAAAAGAAGATGGCAAAGATTAAATCAATAAAAATAAATGGATTAAGAGGCATTAGAGAGCCTTTGACTCTTGACTTAAATAAAAAATCTATTTTAGTTTATGGAGATAATGGTACTGGAAAAAGTTCGTTAACCGATTCTTTTGAATGGTTTTTTTATAACAAAATAGAACATTTATCAAACGAAGAAATTGGAAGAAGAAAGGGACGTGATGCTTTACGAAACATTTTTATTCCAGATACTGAAGATGGTTTTATCGAACTAAATTTTGATGATAATAAATTAGACTCAAAAAAATCAATAGATAATTCATTGCGAACTTCTAGTTCCAATGACTCTGATGATTTCAATAATTTTATAGCTTCAACTTATTCAGAAAGGTTGATACTTCGCTATCGTGATTTGGTTCAATTTATTATTGCTGGAAAAACAGATAAATTAAAAGAATTACAAAACATAATCGGTTTTTCAAATGTACAGAAAATTAGAGATTTGCTCAAAAGAAACGGTGCGAGAGTCGCACGGAATATTAAGTCTGCTAATTATGATAATCTTAAAAATGTACAACAAAGTACAATTCTTGAAAATCTAGGACAAAATGCTTACACAGACGAGCAATTATTTGACGGAGCGAATAAATTAATTGAACCGCTCAAATTAGAAATTGAAATCAAATCTCGTCAAGACATAAATACAATTCTTAAGAGGATTGAGAGTAAAGAAGATTCGGAACTTTTAAACCAGATAAACTTTTATACCAAGGTTAAAGAATCAGTTGCACGAATTGAAGGCAATATTGATAACATCCACACTAGTTACAGCATTTTTTACAATTCATTTGACAATTTAAAAAAAGACCCTGAAAAGGTTAAAAACCTTCAACTTCTTTCATTATTTCAAGAAGGTAAATTAGTACTCACAAAAGATGTAGTCGAAGATGATTATTGCCCTCTTTGTCAGCAAGAGAAAAGTAAAGTTAACCTTTTGCAAGAGTTAAATTTAAGAATTAAAGAATTAGAATTACTCAACAAGGAAAAGGAAAAAGTAGAGAGTAACTCTAAAGACCTTCAAGCCATTATCAAGCCAAATATTAATACTATTGAAGGCTTATTAACAGAAAAACTCTTCGAAAAAGAAGATTACTCAAAACTAAAAGAATCCATTGAAGAAATTAAAAATTCTTTGAACACTTATATAGTTGAGACAAAAAAGGAATTCACAGAGAGTTTATTGGATAAAGAAAAAATAAAACTTGACAAAAAAGGAATTGCAGTGTTAACCAATGGGTTAGTTAAGACAATTAGAGAGTTAACTGAAAGCAAGGAAGCTAATCTTAAATTCAAGGCATATACCAAACTTTTTCAATCAGCAAAATCATATGTAGAATATCTAAAAATTGAAAAGGAACAAAATGTTCTAGCTAATCAACAAGTTACGTTTGAGCTACTTTATGAAGATTTTATTAATAGGCAAGAAGAAGCACTTAATGTTTTTCTAACAATATTCTCTAATGACATAAACGATTTTTACACAACAATGAATCCCAACGAAAAAGTTAAGGATATAAAATTAGTGCCATTAAAAAAGAATGACGAACTCGTTGGTATTACAATTGAATACAGTTTTTTTGATGAAACTCGCATACAACCAATCGCCTATTTAAGCGAAAGTCATATTAACTGTTTAGGGCTTTCATTCTTTTTAGCTTCGGTAAAAGCATTTAATAAAGAAAGTAAGTTTTTTATACTTGATGATGTAATTTCAAGTTTTGACCGTTCTCATAGATATAGATTTGCACAATTATTAGCGAATAAATTTTCAGATTATCAAGTAATTTTATTAACTCACGAAAAGGATTTTTTTGAATTGGTTTCTAGTGAGGTTAAAAGCAAGGGGTGGGTTTTGAAAAATTTTAAATGGACAAAAGAAGAAGGAACAGGAATAGAAAGGGGAATTGCAGATATCAAAGATAGAATCAAAAAGAAAATTGAAGATAAAAACACAGATGGACTCGGTAACGATATTCGAGTTTACACAGAAAGAGTTATGAAACGTGTTGCATACGAACTCGAAGCCAAAGTATCCTACAGAAATAATGATATCAACGAAAAGAGAATGGCACCAGAACTACTAGATGCGGTTCAAAGTAAATTAAAAGCTAGTAATGAACTAAAGACTAAGGCAGACATCCCAAAAATAAAAGGAATGCCTATGTTTATTGGAAACACAACATCTCACGATAATGATTTTCAAGAAAGCATTGAGGATTTAGAGGCAATTTGGGATGATGTTAAAAATCTAATCCATAATTTCTATTGTTCAGGTTGCGACAAATTTCTATCACTAAAATATTATGATAATGTGGAGAAAAAAATTAGATGTGGTTGCGGGAAATTAAAATATGAATGGAAGAACTAAAATAGCCAACGCTAAAAGACATACACATTTACAATTCGCACCAGCCAACGCTAAAGCCAAAAATTGCAAAAGAGTATGTCTTTGCCATCGCTATCAGCAGAACGGAAAGAAAGCCAGCTTACAACAAAGTATAAAAATAATAGCCGAGAAAGTAGTAAATATGAACATTGTAGCCCGCATAAAATTTTGTAGTAAATTGAAAAATTATACTTCCGCAATCGGCTACTATTCTTATACAAACCGTTGTACCACATTTGACCAAACGAACTACTGAATGAATCAAGAAGTATATTTTAAAAATATTCGCGCTGAAATCTTAACAAATTTAGATAAATGCGAATCAGATTTAAAAATTGCAGTTGCGTGGTTTACTGATAAAAAAATCATAAAAAAAGTAAATGAATTAATTGATGACGACATAAGTGTAGAAATTATTATTTATGATGACCACGTAAACAAAAAAGAATTATTTGAACAACTTTATTACGGTAACGCAAAAATTTATTTATCTAAAAAATTAATGCATAATAAGTTTTGTGTCATTGATAACAAAACGGTTATAAATGGCTCATATAATTGGACTCTGAACGCATCTACAAATGAAGAAAATATTCAAATAACATACGATAATTCCGAGTTTGCAGAAAGATTCAGTACTCAATTCGATAATCTTGTGAAATCCTGCAAACCAATTGACGATTATTTCGAGTACTCTTTAGAAAACTTAAACAATATAAATTGGGAATTTAAAAATTACTTATCACAACATAGACAATCAAGATATCCATACTTCTATTCTCTACAGAATCTTGAACTAACTGAATCAAATAAATTCTTCAAAAGTCTGAAACAAGGTTATTATTTAATAAAAAACGAGGACGAAGAACAAGAATTTTTGCGAACGAAGTATTTTATAGAATCAAAATATTCATTGAATAAAATAAATAAGATTTTAAACAAGAAAATCTCATTACCTGACTTTTACGATTATATTCCTTCTTTAAAAACTGACCTAAATACTACATTTTTTTTTAATCAAGAAGCTTATCCAGTAGAAACTTGGAATAGACACAGATATGTGTTCTATATTGATAAAAATGGAAGTTTAATTGGCGATAAAGTACCGTTTACTGATAAACTTCCAAATGGACTTTATCTACAAAATTTCTCAAACTTTGGTTCAAAGAAATACATAGTAGATATAGAATTGAAAAAGTTCGATTTAGATATGGTTTCTATAGAACTACACAAGGAAATAGGAATTTTCGGAGAAAAAAAAACAAAGAAATATAGAAAAGAATACAAATTTGGTTTAAAGAACTTTACAAATAATATTTTAGTTAATTTCAAATACGATCATTATGAAATAGATGAAGGAAATCATCAAGTAAATTTTATAGAACTTCCGCATTTCCAAAAAGATTTAGAACAAGGCAAATTAATTTATTTAGATAAAAAACTAAAGGACTTTAAAAAATATCCTTATAAAATCACTTCATACGATTACAAGAGAAAAACACTAACCAAAAATCCTGAAATAATATTTCCCAAAAAAATAAATAGAGATGATTTTACTTTTTTGACTGATGACAATGAAGAATACCTTAGGCTATATGTTGCTTTATCTAACAATAAGTTTAGTTTTTCATATTTGAAATTATATGATATTAAGTTTTCAGAATTTGAGAAACTTAAAAGAGAATATTTCTACGGATACGCAAAATTTAAAAATGGATATTCTGGTCAATCTTTTTTAGAATACCAAGATAAACTAAAGCAACAAAAAGAGCAATTTCTGAATGATTTTAAAGGAGGAACATCTGAAAAAGAAGGTTGCTATGTAGCTACAATGGTATATGGTAATTATAACCATCCAAATGTGATAGTTTTGCGAAAATTTAGAGATTATAACTTAAAAAATGTTCTAATAGGCAGGCTCTTTATCAAATATTATTATAGGTTTTCACCACAATATGTTGAGTATGTTAAGAATAAAAAACATCTGAATTTATTCTCGACAATTATAATAAAAGTGATAACACACGGAATAAAAACGTGGCACAACAACGGTAATTGTTGCACAAGCTCAAATAAATCAAAATAAGTAACTAAAAAGCCTTGCTTCAACTTTTTCAACCTTTAATAACATAGCTGAGTTCAACCCCAAAGAAGCATCGCAATTAGTAGTTATAATATAGCAGCTTAAAACCTGCTAACAACACAAATAAAGCTATATTTGAAAGTAAATCAATGAGTTTGTGCGCAGACTCCCGTTAGCCTTAATAAAAAATGATACTCATAGACAAACCATATATTTCAAGTTTTCTAATAAAAACGATTAAAGATAATAATTTTGAAGTCATTTCCACTAAAGAAGCAAAGTCATTGATTAATGATGATTCTATGAATTGGATTTCTGAAAAGGATGCAATAAATAAAATTACAAACAGTCCAAACCCTCTTGTTTATACAAATTCTGAAAATTCATTATTATGGATTTTCAACAACCTAAAAGCAACCACCCTCCCTAACCAAATAAGATTATTTAAAGACAAACTCAAATTTAGAGAATTAACAAAAGATTTATTTCCTGATTTTCTATTTAGAAAAATTAAAATAGATGAAATTCAAACATTAGATTTAGATGAATTAAAACTGCCATTTGTTATTAAGCCTTCTTTAGGTTTTTTTAGCATTGGAGTGCATATAGTGTACAATAAATCTGATTGGAATGCTGCTCAAAAAGAATTAAACTATGATAATCTAAAAAGTATCTACCCTAAAGAAGTAATGGATGCGTCAATATTCATTATTGAAGAATACATAAAAGGAGAAGAATTTGCTATAGATGCCTATTTTAATAAAGATGGAGAAGTAGTAATACTAAATATTCTTCATCATAAATTTTCTTCAAGTTCTGATGTGAGCGACAGGGTGTATTCCACTTCTCAAAGCATAATTAATAAGTACAAAGAAGCCATTGAGGTGTTTTTAAAACCAATAGGAAAAAAAGCAGCATTAAAAAATTTCCCTTTACATCTAGAGGTCAGAATTGATGAAAAAGGAACAATAAAACCAATAGAAATCAACCCGCAGAGATTTGGAGGATGGTGTACAACTGGTGATCTTTCGTGGTATGCATTTGGATTTAACTCCTATCAATACTTCATTCAAAATAAAAAGCCTAATTGGAAAGAAATTTTCAGAAACAGAGAAGATAAAATTTATAGTATTATTTTATTAAATAATAATTCAGGAATTAAATCTTTAGAAATTTCTTATTTTGATTTTGAAATGCTTAAACAAGATTTAGAAAAGGTATTAGTTGTTAGAAAATTAGATTTCAATAAATATCCTGCATTTGGGCTCTTATTTACTGAAACAAGCATAGGAAATGAAAGGGAACTAAATGAGATACTAAATTCTGATTTAAGTAAATATATTAGAAAATAGAAATTACTAAGGTTAACAAAAAATATAGGGCATGCCGCAGTTTGTAGTACTTAGAAAAGAATTAGTAAATTTAAACAATAGTGAAACCAAAGAAAATTATAGAATAAAGTGCGACATGCACCATATTCAAACCGTCAGACTGCGCAAAAACGTATTTTAAACAAAGGTGTATTCGGGGAGGTGATTGAGAAAAAATCAAATACAGGATTCTCAGAGCTTGAAATTTAGTTAATGCGCAGACTCCCGTTGGCAGCAATGAGCGACAAAACAAAATAAATGAGTAAAATAGTAAAATACATATTATTTAGAACTGTTTTAGTAATAATTACTCTTCACACTGTTATTCCTCATCCTCATTCAGATAAATTAACGGAGGAAAAACATCTTGAACTCCATAAAAAATCAACTTCATTATTTGGAATTATAAGGCTTGCTTTTCACGAGAGTGATGATGAGAGTTTAGACAGTCTCATTTATACTCAATATGAAAGTGTTAAGAAAGTAGATTCTAAGCATACGTATCCAAAAGTTTCTTTATTCAATAACATTCAATCAATAGTTGAAAAAAGAGAAACGGAAAAAATAGTTAAATCGAGTACCAATAATTTTAACAGATTACTTTTTGTTAAACTGAATGGATTAAGAGGGCCACCCATATTGACTTAATCAATTCAGTATTTAAAATAAAATAATAACAAAAAATAAAATTTAAAATTATGGACGCAACTCATTTGCATTTAATATTAACACATTTCCCAATAGTGGGAACAATTATCGGAATAGGAATTTTGGCTTATGGTCAATTTGACAAAAATGATGATATAAAAAAAGTAGCATTAGTAACTTTTATATTAATGGCTATTTTAACAATACCTGTTTTTCTAACAGGCGAAGAAGCAGAAGAAACTGTTGAACATATCGCAGGAGTTTCAGAACAATTAATTGAAAACCACGAAGAACTTGCTGAAAAAGCAATATGGTTAATGGGTCTTTTAGGAATTTTGTCAATTAGTAACTTTTTTGCGATTATCAAAAAGTTATCGTTTGCAAAAACTTTAAGTCTAATTATACTTGTCGTTTCATTAGGAACATTTGGACTTTTTGCAAAAGTAGGAAGTACAGGTGGAGAAATTAGACATTCTGAAATAAGAACAAGTAATGTGAATAATGAAAATGGAATATTTAATGGTGGTGAAAAAGAAGACCGCGATGATGATTAAATAATCATTGCTACCAGAAAAATATAAATGTAATAGCGGTTTTAATGCTAAATTTAAAGTTCATATCTTTGAATAAAGTTAGTGCTAAATTGAAAAAACAAAGCATTGAAATCCGCTATTATTCTTATACAAACACGTTTTTTTTAAATTTTAAACCCTTAATAAATGAAAAATCTACAGATTGCAGTCTTATTAACAGCAGTATTTTTGAGTTCTCTACTTACCAACGCGCAAACTGAATGTGCAAGCTTCATATTATCTCAGGAGGATATTGGTCTTAGCAGTGAAACATTTGGTGTTTCACTCGCTGATTTTGATGGTGATGGTTGGAAAGATGTTGTTACCATTGATGCTTATGACAGGATAGAATTATATTTCAATAATGGTGATGGTACTTTTAATACGACTCCAATTGTTTTAGGTGGAAACTATTGGAGATTTGGTGTAGAAGTAATAGATATTGAAAATGATGGTGATTGGGATTTTATTACCTCTCCTTTTTCATCAAGCTCGGGTAACGGAATGGAAATATGGGAAAATGACGGAGCAGGTAATTTTACTTTAAAAGGCACTATGGTTAATAACTCAAGTGGCTATGAATTTGCGGTAGGGGACTTAAATGGAGATGGATACACAGATGTATTTTTTCCTCATGGTGATGTTTCGATTATGCTAAATGACGGGACAGGAAATTTTGTAAGCAATGGTCAAACCAATATATATGTAAGCTCCCCTGAAGGTGTGACACTTGCCGATTTTGATGCAGATGGCGATTTAGATGCTGTACTTGTTAGAGGAGGTGGTTCCGGTTTTGTTGGAAAATATTTTATCAATGATGGTACGGGACAATTTATAGATTCAGGTCAAGAACTCTCCTATGGATGCGAAGGTGTTGACGCAGGTGATATTGACGGTGATGGTGACCTTGATATTGTTATTGCTCCCTGGAATGGGAGTGTTCACTTCTGGTTAAATGATGGTCTTGGTAATTTTTCATCTGGAGATGTTTTAAGTGAAGTAAGTGGGTTTTTTAACGACATTATCCTAGAAGATATTAATTTTGATGGTAATGTTGATGTATTAACAGATAGAAATATTTGGTTAAATGACCCTGATAACCCGGGAAGTTTTATTCTGCAAGATTTTACTATGAGTGCCAGTAATCATGATTTTGAAGTGGCAGACATTAACAATGATAATTTATTTGATATTTATCTGGGACGTTTTTCAAGTAGTGATGGAGATATAGTTTATTTAAGTGACGAACCGACTTTTATAGACGAAACAGCGACTATATGCTACGGAGAAAGCATATTTCTGCAAAATGATTGGCAAACAGAAGCGGGTGTATATTTAGACTACGTAGATTGTAATACATTAACTAGAACTACTCTTTCAATATATGATGAAATAAATATAGAAGTAACTCTAGTAGAAGGAACCCTTACTGCTACGGCTACCGGAGTTGACTATCAATGGTTAGATTGTGATGATGATTTTAATCCAATTGATGGTGAAACATCCCAATCATTTACACCAACATTTACAGGAAACTTTGCAGTAGAAATTACCGAAAATGGGACTTGCACCTCCATTTCAGAATGTTATTTAGTAATCTATTTGGGAATAAATGATAGTACTATTGATGAATTCACACTATATCCAAACCCAACAAACGGTGTTTTTTCTTTAGAAGTTAGTAGTGATTTATTTTTATCTACAGGACAATGTAATCTCAAGATCACTGACTTAACAGGTAAAACAATTATCAATTATCAGTTGTCAAATAAGCATTCAGAAATTGATATTTCAAATCAGCCAGCAGGTATTTATTTTATGATAATTCAGACTGATAAAGGATCAATCGTTAAAAAAATTATCAAGATTTAAACATAAATAAAAAAGTTCTGACCTAAAAAGTCAGAACTTTTTTTATAAATATAGCTGTTCTAAAAACAAGATTTATTAAATTGATTTCAGAAATTATTTATTAAAAAACAGCGAGACTTGCCCCATTTTCCAATTCATAAGGTTCTTTCCCTTGCTCAAAAATCCGTGCGCTAAGAGTTCCTCTTAAAGTAATAATAGTACCTTTTACTGCTAACCAACTCCCTTCACGAATACCTACCACAGGAATGGTATTTTGCGAGTGATATTCTTTAATTCGAGTCTCTCTTGTTTCCCCCATATGTTTGCTTGTAGGATCTGGATCTAAATAATGAGGATTGATATTAAAAGGGATCACTCCCAAAGTTTTAAATGATGGAGGGTACGCAATAGGCATATCATTAGTAGTGCCCATCGTCGTTCCACAAATATTACTTCCTGCACTGGTTCCTAAATAGGGGAGTCCGTTAAAAATAGCCTTACGTAAAACTTGCATCACATTGTTTTTATACAATTGAGAAACCAATACAAACGTATTACCGCCACCTACAAAAACTCCTTTGGCATTATTAATCGCTTCAATTGGGTTATCGAAAGTATGAATACCCACTATTTTTTTATCTATTTTAGAAAATGCTTCAGCAGCTATCTGAGTATATTCATCATGTGAAATCCCGCTAGGTCTCGCATAGGGAATGAAGAGTACTTCATCTGTTTCAGAAAAAAGGTTGGAGATTTCAGAAAGTAAATACGATAAATAAGTGCCGCCATGAATGGTGGACGTACTTGCTACTAATAAATTTTTCATAAGTAAAAATAAAGACGTAAATTTAACAAACCCTAAGTAATTCTTTAAGATTTTTATAAGAAATGATTCTTTAAATTTGGAAAATGAGCAAACGATTACTTTTTATATTATTTATTCTTATTTCGATAACTTCAATTTCGCAAGAAATAGAACGTATTAAAATATCGGGAAAAATTACTGCATCTAAAGGGGAAGATGTTGAGGGAATAAATATTTATAACAAATCTTCACAAATGGGAACTATTACTTCTAACGCTGGAGAATTTGAAATTATGGTTGCTGAAAACGATCGGGTTTTTATTTCCGCAATGCAGTTTCAAAGGTTTACTGTAATTGTTGACGAAGGAATTATTAAGCATAAAAAAATGTTTATTTATTTAAACCCCGTTATAAACCAGTTAGATGAGGTGATTATTCGTCCGTTTGATATTTCTGGTAATATCGTGGCAGACGTAAGGCGAGTGAACGTGACAGGCATTAATCATAATTGGGATTTGTCGTATGAAAACCTAGAATTTGGTTATGAGTTTGCTGCAGATGCTCAAACTACAATAAAAGGGAATAAAGCAGAAGAGGCCTACTTTAATGGCTCTGTACAAAGTGGTGGGAATATTTTAGGATTGGCTAGTTTGTTTTTTAAGAAGGATAAAAAAACCGAAAGACAAGTAATTTCCGAAAAGGAATTAGTGACCGATGCTGTTCAGAAAAGATTTGGAAATACTTATATTTCAAAAACATTCAATATTCCCGAAGAAAAAGTAAATGAGTTTATCTATTTTGTGGAAGAAAACGGATTGGATAAAAATCTATTAAAAGCTGAAAATGAATTATTATTAATAGAATATCTTCACGAGCAAAGCAACGTGTATCTATTGCAAAGCAAAGAGTAAAATATTTTTTTAATTTTATTGTAACTTTATAAACTCAACAGAGTCTTATTTATATGAAATTTTTCAAAATAGCCCTCCTGCTTTTTATTTTTCCTTTACTATTGAGTTCTTCTTCTCATAAGTTTTATGTGAGTACCACCAATATTGAGTTTGTAAAAGAAAAACAAGTAATTCAGGTGATCACAAAAATATTTACGGAAGATATTGAGCAAGCATTGCAAGCAAGATATAGCCCTTCAATTTCATTAGATTCTAAAAAAGAAACAAAAACGGATGAAGATTTTTTATTGAAGTATTTGCTTCAGAAAATAAAAATAAAAGTAAATGGAGATCCTGTAACACTTAATTATATTGGAAAAGAATACGATATGGATATTACAAATGTATATTTTGAAATTGAGGATATTTCAGAATTAAAATCAATTGAAATTGAAAATAAAGTATTGATAGATATGTTCCCAGGGCAACAAAATATAATTCATTTAAAAACACCAGAAAACAGAAGAAATCTTATTCTTGATAGGGCAAACCCTAAAGGTGTGTTAAACTTTAAGTAAACAATTTCTAATATCCTCAATAAAAACTATTTTTAAATCCTAAAACAAACAATCACTATATCTATGAGACTTTTAAAATTACTATCACTAGTTGTTATTTTCTTAGCAACGGGAATGGGATATTCTCAAGAAGAAGAGGAAGAAGCTAGAGAACCAGGACATTATAATAATAATTCGTTTAAACAATTATACGAAGAGTTTTCTACTCCTAATCAATATCGTTCTGCTAGTGGGGCGCCTGGACCGCAATATTATCAACAACAAGCGGATTATGTAATGGATATTGTTTTAGATGATAAAAACAAAAAATTAATGGGTCAAGAAACCATTACATACACCAATAACTCACCAGATGTGTTGGAATATTTATGGGTTCAGTTAGATCAAAATATGCGAGCTAAAGATTCTAAAACCCCTTTAATCCAGTCTAGTGGAGCATCTCCTGTAGAAATGGCAGGCAGTTTTGTAAATCAATATATGGGAGAAGGGTTTGATGGCGGATTTAATATTGAAGAAGTTAAATCTAACGGGAGCATTCTTGATTACACCATCAACCGTACCATGATGCGTGTTGAAATGTCTGAAAATTTAAAACCTGGTGAAAAATTTACCTTCTCTATAAAATGGTGGTATAACATTAACGATCATGTAAATGGTCGTGGGCGTAGTGGCTATGAGCAATTTGAGGATGGAAATAGAAACTATGTAATCGCTCAGTTTTTTCCAAGAATGGCAGTTTATAACGATGTTGAAGGATGGCAAAACAGTCAGTTTTGGGGAAGAGATGAATTTGCTCTAGCTTTTGGAGATTACGAAGTGAATATTACGGTACCAGCAGATCATATAATGGACGGTACAGGAGAACTTCAAAACCGTAAAGAAGTTTTTACCAAAGAAATGATGAAACGCTATAATCAAGCAAAAAAGTCTTATGATACACCTGTTATAATTGTCACACAAGAAGAAGCGGAGGCAGCTTCAGCTAGTTTTAATACCAATATAAAAACTTGGAAATTTAAAGCCAAAAATGTTCGTGATTTTGCCTTTGCAACTTCCCGAAGATATATCTGGGATATGATGGCTGTTAAAGTTGGTGAAAGAGATGTGATGGCCGTTTCAATGTATCCTAAAGAAGGAAATCCACTTTGGGAGGATTGGTCAACAAGATTAGTTGCAAGTACCTTAATTTCTTATTCTCGAATGACATTTGATTATCCTTATCCGAAAGCGATTTCAGTTCACGCGAAACAACAAGGAATGGAATATCCTATGATTTGTTGGAATTATGGAAGACCAGATGAAGATGGAAACTATAGTGAACGTACAAAATATGGGATGTTTGGTGTAATTATTCACGAAGTAGGGCATAATTATTTTCCAATGATTATTAATAGTGATGAACGTCAATGGACTTGGATGGACGAAGGAATTAATACGTTTGTTCAACTAACAGCACAACAGGATTTTGGCGAATTATATCCTGAAGCAATTGCTCCCAATAAAAATTACCCACATAGAAGAGGTACTCCTAAGAGTGTTATTGGCTATATGTCTGGTGACCAAAGTAGTATTGCACCCATTATGACAAAAGGGTTGAATACTTTTAATTTTGGTTCGAATGGCTATTCAAAACCTGCCGCGGGATTAACTATTTTACGTGAAACCATTATGGGTCGTGAATTATTTGATTATGCTTTTAAGACCTATGCAAACCGCTGGATGTTTAAACACCCTTCTCCTGAAGATTTCTTTAGAACAATGGAAGACGCTTCAGCTACAGATTTAGATTGGTTTTGGAGAGGATGGTTTTATACCACTAATGTAGTTGACTTAGGAGTGAAAGAAGTGAAAACATATTATGTTACTTCAAAAATGAATCAACAGATAAAGGATATGATGGCAGCTAGAGGAATGTCTGAAAGTGATTTGCCTCCTTTGGTTTATTTGGTTGAAGAAGGAAGTGAGGACTTTGAAGAAAGTATGCGTACAGTAACTCTTGACGATGTAAGTACTTTGCAAGAATATATTATGGATAATTTAACTCCAGAAGAACGAGTAAACCTTAAAAAACCAACATTCTTTTATGAAGTTACTTTTGAAAATCGAGGAGGAATTCCAATGCCAATTATAGCAGAATATACCTATAGTGATGGTTCTACAGAACGGATTACTTATCCAGCACAGATTTGGAAAACAAGTACAGACTCTGTAGGGAAGGTTATTGCATCTGATAAAGAAATTACTAAAATTGTAGTGGATCCAGATGAAGAAACTTCAGATATTGACACGTCAAACAATACCTGGCCTAAACGTAAAAAACTTGGTGAGTTTGATTCTTTTAAAGAAAAAGTAAAAGGATAAATTAAAACTGTCACCCTGAGCTTGCCTGCACTGAGCGTAGTCGAAGTGTCGAAGGGGTTCTATATTGCAAATTAGTAGTGTCCGATTAAAGTTTTTACGTTTTCTTAAAAATCTATATATAGTAGTAGATTCAAGCTTTATTAAAAATAGACATCTTACTTTTCTGTTTTTTATTACATAAACAAAATAACATAAGGCACTGTTTGTGTGATAGTTAAAATCAAGTCTTTTATCTTTTGTCTTTCAGCGGAGCGGTCTTTAGTCTTTTGTCGGACAACAGTGATTGCAAATAATAAAAGCCTCAACATTTTTAAATATTGAGGCTTTTACTTTATAAAATAGTTTGTATTAATCGTATAAAGAATCTAACATTTCATCAGCCCAATTTACTAGAGCTTCTCTATCTTCTTCAGATAATTTAGCTTCAGGGTGTAATAAAACGTATTTTTCTAATGGCATTTCACCTTCTGAAATTACAGTAGAGAGATCATCTAAAAGTTCTCCTTTATCAGATCTGTTAATTGTATTCCATTCAGAAAAATTTAATTCTTCCCGTGCTTCTTTTATATCGTCATAAACTAACCATTTAATTGGTGCAATATTTGAGTACCAAGGAAATTTTGATTCATTCGAGTGGCAATCATAACAAGCAGATTTTAGTATGGATGCAATATTTTCTGGCACTTTATTAGTAAGTAATAAATCGTCAGGATTTTCAGCGCTAACCATAGGCTTATCACTTGGGTATAACTGTAGTAATACAATAGCGACCACTAAAGCATAGCCTAAAAATTTTATTTTATTTTTCATAATAGAATGATTAAATGAAAAAATTATTCTCCTTTCATCATTGAACTTGTTTGAGAAGCCCAATCGCTTAAAAGTTTAGATTCTTCGTCTGTGAGTTTTTTGTCTGGGTATTTATCTAAAAATTTTTGAGGAGGCATTTTATCCTTGCTCAACATCTTCGTTATTTTGTCAAGTTTACTTATTACTTTTCCAGTAGAATACTCCCCATTGGTAAGTTTGTCAAAATTCATCTTAGACTTGCTTTTCCCAGGTTTAGTCTCGTCACTATGACACCCCATACATTTAGTATCTAGAATAGCTTTAATGTTTTCTGGTATGTCAAGGGTTTCTATGGAAACGGAAGTGATTTCAGTATAATTTTTAGTTGTATCATTTGTGAAAGAGAAAAGTATGAAGGATATACTTAAAATTAATAGTGGTACTGCAATTTTCAATTTGTTTTTCATTTTCATATAAATTAGTGATTATACACAAATATAAACATTTTTAATTGAGGATGATTCAATGCCCAAAATCCCTATATTTGCAGTATGAATTTTCTATTAATTCCTATATTTATAAGTGGTGCAGAGATTTTCTTTATTCTCTTTATAGTACTTATGATTTTTGGTGCAGATAAAGTGCCAGAAATTGCTCGGGGTTTAGGAAAAGGAATGCGTCAAATTAAAGATGCTACCAATGATATTAAAAGTGAAATTACTAAAAGTGCTGAAAAAGAAGGCATTGATTTTAATGCTCATAAAAATACAATAAGAGATTTCACCAATGATATCACAGGAAATGTTTCTAAAGAAGCTGGGAAAATTAAAGATGATATTGAGAAGATAACAGGTCCTATTAAACGAAAATTCTAATTACTTTACCCTAGAAATTGTTAAGCCATCTCTTATTGGCAATAAGACCGTTTCTAACATAGGATGCTCATTCATTAATTTGTTGTACAAAACCAATGATTTTGTGTCTTTGTCATTTTCAGAAATAGGTTCTAAAACTTTCCCACTCCACAACACATTGTCACTTAAAATTACAGATCCTTTTTGTAACTTCGGAAGAATAAGCTCTAAATACTTTGGGTAATTTTGCTTATCAGCATCTATGAAAACCAAATCGAAAGTGATATTTAAAGTTGGAATAACTTCTGAAGCTTTTCCAATATGTTGAATAATTTGATTGCCATAATCAGATTTGTCAAAATATTTTCTCTGAAAATCATACAACTCCTCATTGGTGTCAATGGTATGAAGCTCTCCTTCTTTTTGAATTCCTTCTGCTAAACACAACGCTGAATACCCAGTGTAAGTTCCAATTTCAAGAATATTTTTTGGATTGATTAATTTAGAAAGCATACTCAAAATTCTTCCCTGAAAATGTCCGCTTAACATCCTAGGAGCTAAGACTTTTTGCCAAGTTTCACGACTGAGCTTTTGAAGTAACTCAGGTTCTGTTTGAGAATGAGCAACTACATAATCGTCTAATTTTTCAGGAATAAAATGCATTAGCCAATTATTTTCTGAATCAATTCTTGTTTCGCTTTTTCATCATCACCAAATAACCATTGTAATACATTGTCATCCCAAATTTTATCACATTCGTCAACAGTCAATATATTTTGTTCTTGTGCTAAATCAAGAATTTTTCCAGGATAGGAAGATTGATTCTCACTTTCCATTTCACCTAAAGGATAAGGATCATCTAATCCCATTACAATTTGTTTTGAGGTCTGATTTTTTACAATTAACTGTAAAGAACCAGTATCGTGAACCAAGGTGTCAAAAAAGATGTTTTTATGTCCAACAGATTTTCTTGGGTGTGTTTTCCCTTCAAATAAATCGGGTCTACCATCAAATCCTTGAATACGCCTTCCTAAGTTCATTTGTGCCAATTGACCTCCGTGAGCAAAGCAAGTTCTCATATTCGGAAACTTATCTGCATAACCATTTAAAGTAAAAAAGTGATAGGCATCTGCGCATTGTGCTAACATCCAAATTAAATGAAATCGCCAAGCAGTGTTTTCTAGTTTGATAAATTTTTCACCATCATAAGGGTGGATTTCAACAGCTAGATTGTACTTATTTGCCATTTCGAAAATAGGCTCGTTTTCTTCATCAAAAATACAACGCCACGTTCCAATAGTGTCCATGTAATGTGTAGGGAGGCATAATAATCGCATTCCTAATTCTTCCACACAGCGCTCAATTTCCCAAAGAGCACCTCTTCCATAACCAGGATGTACCACAAAACCACAAGTAAATTTTGAAGGGTTGTCATGTTGAACTTTTGCATTAAAATCATTTTGAAAACGCAAGGCTTGTTTCATTTCTTCTAGGCGCAATCCATTTCCATACAATTGCGAAAGATTCAATACAACCGCATGATCAATTTTGAATTTCTCCATCCATTCTAGCTTCTCGTCTAAAAAGAAACTAGAATCTGTTACGGGGCGTTTCCAGTTTTTCTGAAGCATAAAATTACGATCCTTATCTACCCAAAAAATACCTTTCTCTTTCATAAAAGCAGGGATTTCTTCTGGATAAGGAAGTAAATGAGAATGACCGTTGATTCTTAGTTTTCGCTTTTGAGACATAGAAGAGTAATTTTTAAAAATGTAAGATACTATTAATTAGCAGACCTAACAGGTTTTTAAAACCTGTTAGGTCTAAACAATTACAAAGATTTTGTCCGTCCACCATCAACAGGCAAATTAATCCCATTGATATATCCAGCAGCGTCACTGGCTAAAAAAGCAACTGTATAGGCAATCTCTTCAGGTTGTGCAAAACGTCTAGCAGGCACAATGCTTTTCATAAATTCTCCTGCTTCTTGAGCAGATTTCCCTATTTTTTTTCCAATATTTACCATTATCTGATCTAGTCTATCTGTTGCTGTCGCTCCAGGAAGTACATTGTTTACTGTGATACCAAAGGGGCCTAATTCTCCAGCCAATGTTTTGCTCCAATTAGCAACGGCACCACGAATGGTATTGCTTACACCCAATCCTTCGATAGGTTGTTTTACCGATGTGGAGATAATGTTGATAATTCTACCATATCCATTTTCTTTCATTCCAGAAACAACTGCTTGTACTAAAATATGATTACAAAGTAAATGCTGGCTAAAGGCATTTTCAAATTCTGAAAGATCCGCATTAATTATAGGGCCTCCTTTTGGACCTCCAGTATTGTTTAACAGGATATGGTAGTTTTTTGTAATGCCTTTTGAAAGGATTTCCTTTAAAGCTACAGTATCACTAAAATCAGCAACTAGATAATTGTGATTTTGTCCATTGTCTGTAGGTAATTCTGAAAGGACTTGTTTTAGTTTTTCTTCATTTCTAGCTACTAAAGTTATTGAAGCTCCTAACGAAGCTAATTCTATAGCGGAAGCTTTTCCTATTCCTGCGGTACTTCCGCAGAGTAAGGCGTTTTTATTTTTGAAATTTAAGTTCATAGTTTTTTATTCATTATTAATATGTCTGATCGATCGCAGTCGAGACCTAAAAAAATCTCTCGACTGCGTTCGAGGAGACATTAATCATACTTTATACACACATTTTTAGCTTCGGTAAAAAACTTTAAGGCTTCAAATCCACCTTCACGTCCAACACCACTACTTTTAATTCCACCAAAAGGAGTTCGTAAATCTCTATTGAGCCATGTGTTTACCCATACAATTCCTGCTTCTAATTGTTTTGAAACTCTCATAGTACGGTCTAAATTACTGGTCCAAAGGGTTGCTGAAAGTCCATACTTTACACTGTTTGCCATTTTTAAAACTTCTTCTTCATTTTCAAAAGGCATCATAGTAACTACGGGCCCAAAAATTTCTTCTTGATTCACACGACATTGATAATCTAATATTTCGATTACGGTTGGTTCTAAATAATACCCGTTTTCGGAACCTTCAATAATTACTTGATTTCCGCCACAAAGTATTTTTCCACCTTCTTCTTTAGCGAGGTCGATATACGATTTTACTTTTTCTAAATGGGGTCTAGAAACCAAAGCTCCTATATTCGTTTCAGTTTCAAAAGGGTTGCCTACTTTTAGTTTTTTTACTTTTTCAACAAAGTCTTTTTTAAATTTTGAATAGATGGATTTCTCTACAAAAATTCTACTTCCGCAAAGGCAAATCTGTCCTTGATTAGCAAAAGAAGATTTTACAGTTACCGAAAGCATTTTTTCGTAATTACAATCTGCAAAGATGAGGTTGGGGTTTTTTCCGCCCAATTCCAACGATAACTTTTTAAACATAGGAGCTGCAGTTCTAGCAATGTGTTCGCCAGTTTGTGTGCCGCCCGTAAACGAAATCGCTTTTATATCTGGATGAGCCACTATAGCCTGACCTGCGGAAGGGCCTGTACCATGGACAATATTTAAAACTCCCTTTGGTAATCCTGCTTTGGTGCAAATATCACCTAATAAATAAGCAGTCATTGGTGTAACTTCGCTAGGTTTGGCGACTACGGTATTTCCTGCGGCTAGGGCAGGAGCTATTTTCCACGTAAATAGATAGAGTGGAAGATTCCAAGGTGAAATACAACCCACCACACCAATAGGTTGACGAATAGTAAAATTCATGGTATTAAGTCCTACACTTTCGTGAGCTTCACTTGCAAATTGTGTGATTGCGTGAGCAAAAAAACGGAAGTTACTCGAGGCTCTAGGAATATCCACTACTTTTGCTAAAGTCAAAGGTTTACCATTATCAAGAGCTTCTGCTTCAGCTAAAGAATCTAAATTTTCTTCAATCAATGAAGCTATTTTCATTAAAATATTACTTCTTTCTTCGATAGTAGAATTAGACCAAGAAGGAAAGGCATCTTTAGCAGCACTATAT
Source organism: Flavobacterium sp. (assembly GCA_030591585.1). Classification (GTDB taxonomy): domain Bacteria; phylum Bacteroidota; class Bacteroidia; order Flavobacteriales; family Flavobacteriaceae; genus Marifrigoribacter. Next base: position 36,727 of record JAUVAS010000002.1, read on the forward strand.
GCTCTTTCCACATCTTCTGAAGAAGAATAGGCGATTTTAGAATATACTTCTCCTTTTGACGGATTGTAATTATCTAGCCAATCTCCCGAAAAAGGTTCGCAATATTCTCCGTTGATATAGTTTAATATTTTTTTCATTTTATGCCCTGAAAATGGGTGATTTTATATAATTACTTCATTTTACCTAAAACCTACTGCTTTTTAAACGCCATCACCTTAATTTCCACGACCAAATGTGGATGTGGTAGCTGGTGAACCGCAACAGTCGTTCTGGTGGGACCTGTTTCTTTACTAAAATATTGAGCATACACTTCGTTATAACCTGCAAAGTCATTCATATTTACAAGAAATGAAGTCACATCAACTACATCTTCAAGAGTAGCGCCCTCGGTTGCTAAAAAGTCTTTTATATTTTCTATTACAGCTTTGGTTTGTTCTTTAATATCTAATCGAACCGTTCCCATTTCATCTACTTGATGTACGCCTGCAAAGGTGTTATCTGCCAGTCTCGAACTGGTGCCCGATATAAAAATAAAATCTCCAACTCGTTTTACGTGTGGATAAGCTCCTCTTGGTGTTGCTTTACCTTCTACTAATCTATTTTTCATATTTTATAAATTTTTTGCAACATCATCATCGTGTAAAATATCTTTGGTTTCAGAAAGTACTAAGGTAAGTTTTTCTTCTAAACTCATAAAGTCTGTTAGTTTTCCATCGTCTAATAAATTTAGGATAGCTTTATCTTGAGCACGTCCTCGTTTCATTGCTACTGAATACGGAATATCTGCATTAAAAGTTACTAGGGAATATTTTGAATTGTACTTATCTGGGTAAGTATCTTCGAAAGCAATTTCTAATTTTCTTTTTTCTTGAAACAATGGATTTGCCGTATGCTCTTTCATTTCATAGAAATTATCAATGGCTAAATCGGCAATCGCATCCGTATCTTTTTTACGTTCTTTTTGATATTCTGAAAAGATGGTTTCCCAATTTCCTTCATATTTTTCAATGTATTTATCCAATACCACTACATCTTCAAATGAAGCGATCATTCCCTGCCCGTAAAACGGAACAATGGCATGAGCAGCATCCCCCATAATAATGGTTTTTCCGAAGGTAGACCAAGGATAACATTTTACGGTTCCTAAATGTCCTGTTGGGTTTTCAAAAAACTCTTCCGCTAAATTGGGCATTAAAGCTTTTGCATCTGGGAATTCTCTTTCGAAATATTCAGTTACTTTTTCAGGAGTATTTAGTTTTTCAAAATTATCTGTTCCAGTTTCATGTGCCAGAAAAAGAGTTACGGTAAAGCTTCCGTCAAGATTAGGAAGTGAAATCAACATGTTTTCACCTCTTGGCCAAATGTGTAAGGCATTATTATCGGTTTTATATCCACCGCTTTCCGTGGCAGGAATCGTAAGTTCTTTATAACTATGACTCAACCAATCTATAGAGAAACTCATCCGAAGTTGTTTGTTAATAAACATATTATTTCGCATTACAGACCCTGCGCCATCAGTACCAATAACAATATCTGCGGTATGGATAATTTTTTCTTTGGTGTTATAGTCTTTAAAAACTGCCTTTGTATTTTCTAAATCTACCGATTGACAACTCTGATTAAAAACTAACTCTACATTCGGTAATTTTTCTGCAGCATCAAGTAGCAACATATTCAAACCAGGTCTGGAAATCGAATTGATGTATTTGTCTTCTCGTCCACTATAAAGGCTCATGAATTTATTTCCTTGGGTGTCATGAATCTTACGTCCAAGCATCGGCAAGCATAGTTTTTTTACTTCATCTTGCAATCCTACCATTCGCATCGCTTTCATTCCACGATCTGAAAATGCCAAGTTAATAGAACGCCCCGCATCTTGTTCTACTTTCCGTAAATCGGGACGTTTTTCTACGAGTTTCACTTGATAGCCTCGTTGCCCTAATCGTACTGCTAGAAGACTTCCGCAGAGACCTGCTCCTATGATTAATATGTTTTCTTTTTTACTCATAATTAATTTTGTCTGGTCGAGCGCAGTCGAGACCTTAATACTTTTCTATAGCTTTAACCTCTCGACTGCGCTCGAGGAGACATTTAGCTTAATATTTTTTCCAATCGTTCCACAAACTTGTATACATCTACAAAACTATTATAAAGTGGGGCAGGAGCTACTCTAATTACATCGGGCTCTCGCCAATCACTAATTACACCAGCTTCTGTAAGTTGGGTATGTAATTTTTTGTCTGCGTTTTTTACTTGTATGGATAATTGACAACCTCTTTCGTCTGGATTTTTTGGAGTGATGATGTTGATTCTTTCATCATTCAATTCATTAACTAAAAATTCTAAATACCCAGTTAATTTTTTAGATTTTGTTCTAATATTTTCAAAACCTGCTTCTTCAAAAATGTCTAACGAAGCTCTAATGGCTGCCATAGATAAAATTGCAGGATTACTTAATTGCCAACCTTCTGCACCCGATAAGGCATCAAAATCGTGACGCATATTAAAGCGTGTTTGTTTATTATGCCCCCACCAGCCTGTAAACCTGTTTAGGTCTGGATTATTAGCATGACGTTCGTGTACAAAGCATCCTCCTAAACTTCCGGGTCCGCTATTAAGATATTTATAAGTACACCAAACGGCAAAATCTGCTCCTGATTCGTGTAAGTTAGGTTGAATGTTTCCAGCACCGTGTGCTAAATCAAATCCAACCATGCAATTGTGTTGATGTCCTAAATGGGTTATTTTTTTTAATGGAAAGGATTGTCCTGTGTAGTAGTTAGTGTTTCCAATCATTACTAAAGCAATTTCATCTCCTTGCTCTTTCATGATTTCTTCTAAATCTTCGAAGCGGCAAAGTTCTTCTCCCTCGCGAGGTTTCCACAAAATGAGTCCGTCATTTGGATTGAATCCGTGAAATTTTATCTGACTCTCCACTGCATATTTATCTGAAGGAAAGGCATCACTTTCAATAACAATTTTATATTTGGTTTTTGTAGGCTGGTAAAACGAAACCATCATAAAATGAAGATTTGCGGTTAGACTATTCATAATTATCACTTCGGAAGGTTTGGCTCCTACAATTTTAGCCATTGAATTGGTTAGGGATTCGTGATAGGGTAGCCAAGGGTTTTCGGCATCTGTATGACCTTCTACTCCAAATTTTGCCCAATCATTGAGTTCTTGTTGTAAATATTCTGATGTTTTTTTAGGTTGTAATCCTAATGAGTTTCCACAGAGATAAACGAGTTTTTCTCCTGTTTCATTTGTTGGAATAAGAAATTGTTCTCTATAGCTTTTTAAAAAATCTTGTTGATCTTGTTGTTGCGCGTAACTTAGATTGTTTTCAAACATTCAAATGATTAATTTAGCTTTATACTAATAAAACAAAAATAGGAATTAAAATTTTTATAAAAGATGGATTTCAAAAAAGCATTTGAAACAAATAGAGAGACTTGGAATAAAAAAGTTGCGATACATTCTGAAAGTGATTTTTATAATTTAGAAGAATTTAAAAAAGGAAAAAACTCACTTCATAGTTATGAATTAGGAGCATTGGGCGATGTTTCTGGAAAATCTTTATTGCATTTGCAGTGTCATTTTGGGCAAGACACTTTAAGTTGGGTTAGAATGGGAGCAAGGTGTACGGGAATTGACCTTTCTGAAGAAGGAATCTGTTTGGCAAAAGAATTGAATTTAGAACTTGGACTTGATGCAGCTTTTGTTTGTTGTAATGTTTTGGATACTTCGGAATTTATTAAAGAACAATTTGATATAGTTTTTACAAGTTTTGGAGCGATTTGTTGGTTGCCAGATTTACAACCTTGGGCGCAAATGATTTCTGAAAGATTAAAACAAGGCGGTGTGTTTTACATAGCCGATTTTCATCCAATACCGTGGATGTTTGATTATACAGAAAACCCACCAGTTTTAAAATATGGATATCAGCAAAAAGAAGCGATTTACGAAGAATATAATGGAACGTATGCAGATGAAAGTTCAGCAATGATAAGTAAAGATTTTACTTGGAATCACAGTTTAGGAGAAGTAATAACTTCTTTGGCAAAGGCAGGTTTAGCAATCGATTATTTAAATGAATACGATGCAACTCCCTATAATATTTTTCCAGGTTTAAAAAAGAATAAAAATGGAATGTTTGAATTTGAAACTAGTAAGTATCCGTTGGTTTTTGAAGTAAAAGCAATAAAAAAGTAGATTAATTTTTTACGGAGATACCTGTAAAATAAATACTAAAAAAACCAATACTATCTTTTCTAGTTTTTGATAATGTGATGTTACTGAAAGTTTCTTCATTTTCCCAAGTGGTAGAAAAATTTACTTTTTTCTGGTTTTCTTTTCTAAAACTCCATTCTTTAATTGTATAGTTTTTATTAAAATAGAGATCATACGCGTCCCCTGGAGTATAACCGCCCTCATTTCCATAAACAGCTGTTAATAGATTAAGTGTGTTTCCAGAAATTGGAGCTATAACTTGTTGTTTTTTAGTAAAAGTAACACCCGAATCTGTAACTAGATTAAATGGAGCCAACAACCAAAATTTATCGTTTATAAAGGCTTTGTCTGTATTTTGAGAAAGACTGTCAATAGATTTTCTATTATATTGAATAGTGTCTTTTGCTGTTATCATTTTTATATTACCCGTTTTCGGATTCCAAACCCAAGAACGAAATGAAGTTTTTTCTCCACGTTTTACATTGAAAGTGTAATTTATTTCTGAAACAGTTTTCCAGTTTTGAAAACCATAATGACTGGCAATTTTTTCAGCAGTTGTAAGTTCAATATTTTCTTCAACTTGATTTGTACTCTTGGTGTCTTGAGAGTTTTTATTATTACAAGCTATAAATAAGCTGAATATTAAAACTGAATATATAAGTTTTTTCATGGTTTAATTTTGAGATAAAAATATAGAAACTAAATATAGAGATCAATTAATGTTTAGCGTTTTCTTTCAATAATTCAGGAAATTGTTTCTGAAACCTTCTTAATCTAGGTATTGATACATTTTGAATGTATGGGTTTTCTGGATGCAATTTTTCATAATCTTGATGGTAGGCTTCTGCAATCCAAAATTTTTGAAATGGCATTACTTCAGCAGCTACACTCTTACCTTCCAATTGTTTATTTAAATAATTGATTTTATCTTCTATGATTTTCTTTTCTTCATTATTTTGATAAAAAATGATAGAACGATATTGAGAGCCTCTATCACCACCTTGACCATTTACTTGGCTGATGTTTTGCGAACCAAAATATACATCTATCAATTGCTCAAAGCTTATGATTTTAGGATCATAAATAATTTTATTAGCTTCTGCGTGTCCTGTACGTCCAGTATTGCTAGCTTCGTAAGTTGGGTTTTGTGTATGACCTCCACTATAGCCCGAAATAGCTTCTTCTACTCCTTTTACACTTTCATAAATAGCTTCTACACACCAAAAACAACCACTGGAAAAGTAAGCTCGTTTAAAGCCATCTTGATTCTCAACCTGAACAGGAATTTGTTTTTTTAGATAGCTAACTTCTTTTTTAGAGTTAGATTGACAGGCTACTTGAATAGCAAATAAAGTAGATAGTAAAGTGAAAAGAAATAATTTTTTCATAATAGTTAAATATTTTGAATAAGTCGGGATATTCAAAAATACCTTTCTTTTTGGACATAAAAAAAGCCTTCATTTAAATGAAGGCTTTAGCAATGTATATTTTTGTAATGGATTACAATTTTTTAAATAGTTTTTCCATTTTTTCTTGCTCTTCGGTGGCTAATTCTAAATCTACTAAAATTCTTCCACTATGCTCATCAGTAATTATTTTTTTACGACTTGCAATTTCCATTTGGATTTGTGGTGGAATAGTAAAGAAAGATCCTCCTGAAGCACCACGATCAATAGCAACAACTGCTAATCCGTTTTTTGCATTTAATCTAATTTTCTGATATGCTTTTGTTAAACGATCTTCAATTTTTTTCTCGAAAGTAGCAGATTTTTTAAGCAATGCTTCTTCTTCTTTTTCAGTTTCAGCTAAAATTTCATCAAGCTCCCCTTGTTTATGTTTCAAGTGATCTTCACGATCTTTTAGTTTAGATTTAGTTTCTTTAATTACTTCTTTTTTTTGCTCTATTTGAGCTTTAAATTCTCTAATGTGTTTTTCATCTAATTCAATTTCTAATTCTTGAAATTCAATTTCCTTACTTAAAGAATTGTATTCACGATTGTTACGAACGTTATCTTGTTGTTTTGTGTATTTTTTGATAAGGACTTTAGACTCTTCTATCTGATTTTTCTTATTTGAAATATCATTTTCAACAACCTCAACTCCTTCTATTAGCTTTTCAAGACGTGTATTCATTCCTGCTAATTCATCTTCAAGATCTTCAACCTCTAAAGGAAGTTCCCCACGGATGTCACGAATTTTGTCAATTCGAGAATCTATAAGTTGTAAATCAAATAAAGCTCTTAACTTCTCTTCTACAGTGATTTCTGTTTTCTTTGCCATACTTTAAAAATAGGTGATTGGATTGGTGTCTATTTGTGATAAAACGACTGCAAAAGTACTAATTTTTTTATTAAGGAAAGAAACTAAAAGCTCTTTTGTGTACTGTTCACTTTCATAATGTCCAATGTCTGCCAATAGAAGGTTATTTTCGGCTTTAAAAAAGTCATGATATTTAAGATCTGCAGTAACAAAAACATCTGCGCCAGCTTGTTTGGCTTCATTAATTGCAAAACTTCCGCTACCTCCTAAAACGCCAACTTTAGAAATTAATTTGTTAGTTAATTTAGAATGACGGACACATTTTGTATTCATCGTTTCTTTTAAGTATTTTAGGAAATCTTCTTCAGACATTGGAGTGTCCAATTCGCCAATCATTCCCATTCCTATTTGTTGGTTGGTATTTTCTAATGTAGTTACCTCGTAGGCAACTTCTTCATACGGATGGGATTTAAATAATGCTTTTAAGACTTGAGACTGAACATGTTTTTGGAAAGTAACTCCAATTTGTACTTCTTTTTCAAACCTAATTTCTCCTCTTTCACCTACAACAGGGTTAGAGTTTTCATTTCCTCTAAAGCTTCCTGTTCCATCTATATTAAAAGAACAATTACTGTAATTACCTATATTTCCTGCTCCTGCATTGAATAATGCATCTCGTACTTTTTCAACACTTTCAATAGGAACATAAGTGAAAAGCTTTTGAATGGTGTTTCTCTTTGGAATTAAAATTTTTCTTTTTTCTAATTTGAGCTTATCACAAATCATTGCATTTACCCCATTCCAAGAATTATCTAATGCAGTGTGCATAGAAAAGATAGCAATATTGTTTTGGATAGCTTTAATCACAACGCGCTCTACATAATTTTTACCAGTAATTTTTTTTAATCCCGAAAAAATAATGGGATGAAAACTAACAATTAGGTTACATTTATTGGCAATGGCTTCGTCTACCACGCTTTCTAAAGTGTCTAAAGTAATAAGTATACCAGAAACAGTTTCCTCTTGATCACCCACGAGTAGCCCCGTGTTGTCAAAGTCTTCAGAATAGGAGAGAGGTGCTAATTCTTCGAGCAGAGAAATGACTTCTTTAATCTTCATAATTATTTAATTTAGGGTAAATATAATGCATTCCTTTTTTGAAATAAAAATTGAGCTACTCATTCTAAAGGGAAATTGTATTTTTGCGGTATGAACATTCTTCGGAAAATACTTTTCCCTTTTTCTTGCTTGTATGGTGGTATTACCACCCTGCGTAATTTGTTTTATGATAAAGGCTGGTTTAAAAGTAAATCGTATAACACTCCTGTTATTTGTGTAGGGAACCTTTCTACTGGTGGAACAGGAAAATCACCTATGATAGAGCTTTTAATTAGTTTTCTGAAAAAAGAGTACCAAGTGGCTGTTTTAAGTCGTGGATATAAAAGAAAAACTACCGGATTTAAAGAAGTGCTAAGCAATAGTACTGCTGAAGAAGTTGGTGATGAGCCCCTTCAATTTAAACAAAATTTTCCAGATACTACCATAGCTGTTTGTGTTGATAGACAAGAAGGAATTGAAAAATTAATAATAAAGGCAGATGTGATTTTATTAGATGATGCTTTTCAGCATAGAAAAGTAAAAGCATCCACTTATATTTTGTTAACCACGTTTAATGATTTATATAGTAACGATTATATTTTGCCAACTGGAAACTTACGAGAGTCTAGAAAAGGGGCAGAAAGAGCAGATGTTATTTTAGTAACAAAATGTCCAGAAGGAGTTGCTTATGCTAAGTTACAAGAAATTCAGTTTCTACTGAATTTAAAACCACACCAGAAAATATATTTTTCAAAAATAGGATATGATGATAATATTTTTGGTATTTCTGAAACACTTCCGTTAGACTATTTAAAGAATAAAGAATTTACTTTAGTTACAGGTATTGCAAATCCAAAGCCATTAGTACGTTATTTAAAAAGGAAAGAATTAATATTTGAACATTCAAATTTTTCAGATCATCATCATTTTTCTACTTCAGAAATAAAGCAACTAAAAAAGAAAGAGATTATTCTTACTACTGAAAAAGATTTTATGCGTCTGCAGCCTAAACTTGATAAATTTGCAATTTATTATTTACCAATAAAGACGATCATATTAAAAGAGCAAGAGGAATTTTTAAAAGAATATATTATTGAAGAAATCGAAAATTTTGGGAAATAAATTTTATTCAATAGCGGTTTTACTAGCTTCGAGTGTTCTGTAAATTTTTTCGAAGAAGTTTTCTGGTTTAAATGGTTTTGGGATTATTTCATTAAACCCTGCCTTGTAAAATTCATCTAAATTTTCGTCGATTGTAACTGCGGTTAAAGCAATAATTGGAATTTGCTTGTTAAACTCTCTTATTTTCTCTGTGGTTTCAATACCGCTTATTCCTGGCATATGAATATCCATTAAAATTACTTCAAAATTATTCTCGTGTACCATTTTAATAGCATCCATACCATTGTCAGCAACTTTACAAATAAATTTGTTCTTTTCAAGAATTTTCTTAGTAATCATTTGATTAATTTTATTATCCTCAACCACTAAAATTGAAACATTCTCTAAAGCTTTATAATCAACTTTGAATTTTGCTTTTTCAAGGTTAATATCTTCATTATGTTCTTCAGAAACATTAAACGAAATATCAAACCAGAATTTGGATCCTTTACCTAAGGTGCTTTCTAGATAAATTTTACTGTTCATTAATTCCAGTAAGTTTTTGACAATAGAAAGCCCAAGCCCAGAACCACCAAATTTTCTGTTAATTTGGAGTGATCCTTGATTAAAGGTTTCAAAAATACTTTTCTGTTTTTTCTTAGAAATCCCTACTCCTGTATCTTCAATTTCAATTTTTAAGTTTACTTTGTCTTTAAAGCTGTTATTTAACTGAACACGGATAGTAACTTCCCCGTTTTGAGTGAACTTTACAGAGTTTCCAATTAAATTAATAAGTACCTGAGAAAGTTTTAATGGATCGCCAATTAATTTTTCAGGAATACTTTCATCATATTCAAAATGTAAGCTATTTTTGCGGTCTTCGGCAGTTTTCTTCAATGCTATTAAAACGTCATTAATACGTTTTTTAAGGCTGAATGTTGTTTTTTCTATTTCAACTTTATTAGCTTCTAGTTTGTTTAAATCTAGAATGTTATTAATTAGGGAAAGTAAATATTCACCAGAAAATTTTAAGGAGTTTAAGTGTTCTTTTTGTTCTGGTTTAGGGTCTTCTTCTTGTAATAAATGCGTTAAGCCAGTAACGGCATAAAGGGGTGTTCTTAACTCGTGTGTAATGGTAGAGAGAAATTGTGCTTTGGCTAATGACGCTCTTTCTGCTTTTTCTTTAGCTAGTGTTAACTCAATATTTTTGTCTTTTAAAAGATCATTTGCTTTTGCTCTAAGGTTGTTGTTTTTAAATAAAGATAATGCTAGTAATGAGAGAATAATAATTAAGGCTACACTCAAGCCCGTAGTCATTTTACTAAAATTAATTGATTTTTGTTTTTTATCTAATTCATCTTGTAATGAGGTGATAATTTCATTAAAATCTCCAACATTTGAGTTTCTATCAATGTCTGCGGAAATAGTGTTTATATAAACAGTATGGATAGAATCTTTTTTTTGTGAATATATATTTAAATAATTGCTAGCCAGTTCAAGTTTTCCTTCTCTTATAGCAATTAAAGAGGATGCTTTATAGCTTTCAATTTTTAATTCAGAAAAGGAATTAACTTCAATAATAGCCAATGCTTTTGTTAATGTTTTTTTTGCGTGGTTTAAATTACTATTGTTTTTCGAGTCATTTAATAATAGCAGTGATTCGGTTTCTTTAAGGTAAAGGGAAGCTTCTGTATTTAATAACCTATTCGAAATTAGATAAGGTAATGCTGCTTCAAAATAATTAATTGCCACATTTGGGTTCTCTCTTTTTAATTCAAGATTCCCGAAAGCAACCAAAATTAAAACTTGGTTTTTTTCGTCTTTTACTTCCTCGAAAATTTTATCAGCATCTTTTAGATATTTTTCAGCATCACTAAACTTTTTTGTTTGAGTTAAAATTAATCCATAAAGTTGATAGGCTTTTGCTTGCTGAATTTTGTCACCCGTATCTTTTAATTGGGTTATAGCCTTAATAACACCTGAAGATGCTTTATTATAATTGTGTAAATTGTAATGAAACTCTGCAAAGCTGATGTTTACACTTGCTTTTAGTAAAATGTTTTTTGAAGGAGTAACAAGATCTCTGGCTTTATTAAGATTGATTATCGCAGTATTAAAATCTTGGGTAAATAATGCTTTGCTTGCCTCCTCCTGGTAACCTCTTACTAGTGATAAGGTGTCTTGTTTAACCTCTTGAGTGTAACCATTTACAACTGATAAGAGGTAAATGATTACAGGGATTATTAGCAAGTGTTTTTTTAAAAAATTACTCATAAAAGTACTTGTACTTTAGTGCTAAATATACTTATTTCTTAGATATTTGTAGGATTAAATCTATTATTCTTGATGAATATCCAATTTCATTATCATACCAGCCTATAATTTTCACCATTTTTCCAATTACTGAAGTCATTCCAGCATCAAAGATACAAGAATGTTTATTGCCAATTATATCTACTGAAACAATAGGGTCTTCGGTGTATTGAAGAATGTTTTTATAGTTGTTTTCTGATGCTTTTTTGAATATTTTATTTATAGATTCAATACTAACTTCTTTTTTTACATTTATGGTAATGTCTGTTAAAGATCCATTAGGAACAGGGACTCTAATGCCACAACCTCCAATAACAGCATCCAATTCAGGAAATATTTTTGTTAATGCCTTAGCAGCTCCTGTTGTTGTAGGTACAATAGACTGGCTTGCAGCACGGGCCCTTCGTAGATCTCTATGAGGTTGATCGTGTAAACTTTGGTCGGTTGTATAGGAATGTACTGTTGTGATATAGGCTTGTTCAATTCCACAAAAATCATTGATTATTTGTAGCATTGGCGCTGCATTATTAGTAGTACACGATGCGTTTGAAATAATGGCATCTTCTGAAGTGATGATGTTATCATTCACTCCCATAACCACCATTTTAATTGAATCGTCTGGGGAAGGAACCGATAAAATTACTTTTTTTGCTCCATTTGTAATGTGATTTTGAAGATGCTCTCTGGTTTTAAACTTTCCTGAACATTCAATAACAACATCAAGTTTTTCCCAATTTATATTTTCAATATTTTTTTCTGAAGTAAATCGAATGAATTTTTTAGCAACAATTATTTCATTATCAGTATGACTAATTTCTTCTTCTAAGACACCGTGAATACTATCGTATTTTAACAGATGACTCATTGTTTTGGTATCTGATAGGTCATTAATAGCAACCACTTGAATAGAAGGATGATTAAGTAATAACCTAAACAATGTTCTGCCTATGCGTCCAAATCCGTTGATGCCAATTTTAATAGTCTTTTCCATAATTTTTGACTATTATTTCAAGTGTTTTTGTGCTTTATAAGAAGAGCGTACCAAAGCACCACTTTCCACATGGCGGAAACCCATTTCCAATCCAATGGTTTCGTATTTTTTAAACTGTTCTGGAGTAATAAATTCTTTAACAGAAAGATGTTTTTTTGAAGGTTGTAAATATTGACCAATGGTAATTATATCAAGACCAACATTTCGTAAATCCTTCATGGTTTGTAACACTTCATCTTCAGTTTCTCCTAAACCTAACATAATTCCACTTTTTGTGCGGGGAGCACCTTGGTCTTTTAAATATTTTAAAACTTCTAAACTGCGTTCGTATTTCGCTTGGATTCTCACTTCTCTGGAAAGTCGTTTTACCGTTTCCATATTATGAGAAATAATCTCTGGTTTTACTGCTAAAATTCTATCTAAATTTCGTGTTTCCCCTTGAAAATCTGGAATTAAAGTTTCCAAAGTAGTATTTGGGTTCATTCTTCTAATGGCTTTTACGGTTTCTGCCCAAAGAATAGATCCCATATCTTTTAAATCATCACGATCTACAGAGGTAATTACAGCGTGTTTTATTTCCATTAATTTAATAGAACGTGCTATTTTTTCAGGTTCATCCCAATCTACTGTTTCAGGTCTTCCTGTTTTTACGCCACAAAATCCACAAGAACGAGTGCAGATATTGCCAAGTATCATAAAGGTTGCAGTACCTTCTGTCCAGCATTCGCCCATATTTGGACAACTCCCAGAAGTGCAAATGGTATTGAGTTGGTACTTATCTACTAAGTTTCTTAGGTTGGTGTATTTTTTACCTGTAGGAAGCTTTACCCGTAGCCATTTTGGCTTGGGGGTATATTGTTTTTTTTCTGTAGTTTCTATACTCATATTAGGTGGCAAATATACGAAGATTCTGTTATTAAATTTCACAAAGTACTAAGATAGCAAACACCAAAAAAAAGTTTTAATCGGTATGATTTTCGGTAATAATTTCAGACAATAATTTTCTAGCCCTAAGCAGTCTTACTTTTACATTATTAAGAGGTTCATTTAGTTTTTCTGCAATTTCTAAATAACTCATTTCCTGAAAATAACGCAAGTTAATTACATCTTGATAATGGGGTTTTAATTGCTTGATATAATTCAATAATTCAGCAAGGTTTTGCTTTGTTATTAGTTTGTCTTCAGGAGTAGGAGCATCATCAGGAATTTTCTTTACTTGCTCATCTGAAGTGTCTGAAGACTGTAAATGAATGGCAGCATTTTTCATTCTGCTTTTGTCAATCTGAATGTTTTTTGAAATGGTTATTAGCCAAGTTCCAAATTCATATTTTTCATTAAAAGTTTCTATTTTATCAAAGGCTTTTGAAAAACTTTCAATAGTAATATCCTCGGCTTCATATTCATTTTTAACTCTCTTTAACTGAAAACCATAAACGTCATTCCAAAAATAATCTAACAAAAAGTTGAAAGCAGATTGTGAGCCTTTTTTTGCTTCTTTAATCTGAATTAATATAGTTGTTTTTGTTATTTCCACTGAGTAGTTTTTGAGGCACTATTGGAAATAAAGATACTCAATTGTGTGAGAACTAAAAATAATTCCCAAAAAGGCAATAGATAGATAAGGTCTTTTTGCTTGAGTTTTGAAGCCGCTTTACCAATAATTAGATATTGAATTAATAGTCTAAAGGTAATAATGATAACTGGAATTTCCCAATCTAATACTAGCAAAGTAGCAATAGATAACAGCCAAAACAAAAGTTGTGAAGTATAGTATAATCCCAATAAAAATTGGTGTTGAAATTTATAATGTTTTGCGGTACTTATGTGTCTTTTTTTCTGAAGAATCCAGTCTTTCCAAGAATTTTTCGGAATAGAATAAGTGAAAGATTCTTCCGAAAAACAAATAGCCGTATTCTTCTTTGTAGCCACCTGATTTACAAATAAATCATCATCTCCTGAAGGGATGTCCATATGCGACATAAACCCGTTAGCATCAAAAAACAACTTGCTGGTATACGCAAGATTTCTCCCAACGCCCATATAAGGCATTCCAGCTTTAGCATACGAAAAATATTGAACCGCAGTCATTAAAGTTTCAAAATGAATCAGTTTATTTAAAAAACCGGATTTTTTTTGATACCCTCCAAATCCTAAGACAAGTTGTGTGTCATTTTTTAATTGAGAAGCCATTTCTTGCAACCACTTTTTTGAAGAAGGCTTGCAATCTGCATCGGTAAAGATTAATCTAGGGTTGGATGCTTTTTTAATTCCGAGGGTAAGCGCATATTTTTTACTTCCCCAAAAAGCTTCGTTATTTTCAACATCTACTATTCTTATACGTAAGTTATCTTTAGCAAAAGATTCCATTACTTCTAAAGTATTATCGTAAGAGGCATCATTAATTAGAATAATTTCGAAATCTGGATACTCTTGTTCTAGCCAAAAAGGAATATGAGATTTTAAATTTTCGGCTTCATTTTTTGCGCATATAATTAGTGAAACAGGAAATAAATCTCCATCACTTTTATTAGGTGGTTTTATAAAAGAAAATCTTGAAAAAAGAAGATAATAAAAACAGTTTATAAGTACTACAAAACCAAATATGTAAAGTAATACCATAAAAAGAATGTATTATTTTTTGTGATCTTCGGTACAAGAATCAAATTTATCTGGTGTTTTTCCACAGAAGCCACAAGATTCTCCTTCTTTGTTTAAAAACGGACTTTGGCTGGCACAAGTTCCCGCAAATTTCCCGTCTTTTTTTGCCCATATTTTTATAGCAATTCCAGCGAAGGCAAAAAGTAATAATCCAATAGTGATTAAAAAGATTCCCATAACAAATAATTAAAGTGCAAAAATACAATCTTTCTTACAGATTTAAGATCAATTTTAGTATTTTTAGCAAGAATTAGATACTGTGAAAATGAAATATACATACCGTGTTTTTAGTGTGATTTTTTTGTTATTTATATTGGCTTCTTGTAAAGAAAAATCAAATAAAAATCAAGAAAATAATTCAGAAAACAATCAAGGAAAAGAAATTACGACTATAATTAAACCTCATATTGCTACTCCAGAAGATAGGAAAAAGGCGAAAAGTGTTTTGATAAAAATGATGTTAATGCCTGAAACAAAACTTTTTGTAAGTGCTATGGTAACAGCGGGGTTAACAGATATGCTCTCAAAACAAGATGGCCCTTTTACAGTGCTAGCTCCATCAAATGATGCTTTTGAGAAAAAATCTGAAGGAGGAATGGACTTGTTATTTGCGAATGATAATAAGGAGATGTTAATTAATCTAATTAACAACCATATTATTGAAGGGAAATTGGATTATTTAACTCTTGTTCAAGAAGTAAATAATAATAGAGGCAACTATAAATTAACAACATTATCTGGGAATTCTCTCGCGGTATCAATGAACGGAAACGACATTGTAATCGAAGATGAAAATGGAGTAAAAGCATTGCTTGTAAAAAAAGATATAAAAGGATCCAATGGAGTAATTCATATATTGAATTCGGTATTTAATGTAGATTAAATAATATTCACTTCAGAAGAAATAGTGATTCCAAATAGTTTTTCCACTTTGTTTTGAATTTTCTTAGAAAGTTCTAAAATTTCATTCCCTGATGCATTCCCATAATTTACCAATACTAATGCTTGTTTTTCATGAACCCCAGCATCACCATATCGTTTTCCTTTAAATCCAGCGTGCTCTATTAACCAGCCTGCAGGTATTTTCATTTCATCATCTGAAATTGTATAATAAGGAGCATTTGGATATTGTTTGATAAATTTATTAAATAGCTTTTTAGATATAATTGGATTTTTAAAAAAACTTCCGCTATTCCCAATAATATTTGGATCTGGAAGTTTGGATTGACGAATTTTTATTACTGCTTCAGAAATATCTTTAAGACTAGGGTTTAAAATATCACTATTTGATAATTGCTCCTGAATGGCTCCATAATCAATATTCTTTTTATGATTGTTCTTAGTGAGTTTAAAAACTACTTCAGTGATAATGTATTTTCTTTTTAATTCATTTTTTAAAATAGAATTTCGATAGGCAAATTGACAATCTGAATTTGAAAATTCTTTTTCAGATAAATCGGTTAACGAAATAGCTTTACAACTTTCAAAAACATCTTTTAACTCTACGCCATAAGCACCAATGTTTTGAATAGGCGCAGTACCTACATTTCCAGGGATTAACGATAAGTTTTCTACACCACCATAATTGTTTTTAATGCAATATTGAACAAAATCAGGCCAGTTTTCACCGCCCATTGCAGAAAGAGTCACGTGATGTTCATCTTCAGAAATTATTTTAATTCCTTTAAAATTAATATGAATTACTAAGGCATCAATATCTTTGGTAAGTAGCATGTTACTGCCGCCACCAAGAATAAAGATGTTTTGATGAACCTTACTTTTTAAAGCAATAATAAGCTCTGATTTTGAAGAAATGGATACAAAAAAACGAGCTGCACATTCAATACCAAATGTGTTGTAGTTTTTTAACGATTTATGTTCTTCAATTTTCATTAATTTGGGTATTGTTGTAATGCAGTTTTTAAAATTTCAACAGATTTTATTAAATCTTCTTTTTTTAATACATAGGCAATTCTAACTTGATTTAAGCCAACGCCTTGAGAGGAGTAAAATCCTGCTGCTGGTGCCACCATAATCGTTTCTCCATTAAGATCAAATTCTTCTAAAAGCCATTGGGCAAAATTATCACTGTTTTTTACTGGAAGTTCTACAATACAATAAAAAGCACCTTTAGGAACTCCCACTTTTACATTAGGAATTTCCTGTAAATGCTTGACCAATGTATCTCTACGGTCTTTATACTCTACAATCACCTCGTCAAAATAACTTTGAGGGGTGTCTAAAGCAGCCTCGCTAGCAATTTGCGCATAGGTTGGCGGACTTAATCGTGCTTGTGCAAATTTTAATGCGGTAGCAATAACTTCTGTGTTTTTTGAAACCAGACAACCAATCCTTGCACCACACATACTGTATCTTTTAGAAACAGAATCGATAATAATCCCGTTTTGAGCAAGGCTTTCTTCTTGTAGTATTGAATAATGTTCTAAACCATCATAAGTAAATTCACGATACACCTCGTCTGCTACCAAAAATAAATCGTGTTTTAAAACAATGGAAGCTAGTTTTTGAATTTCTTCTTTTGAATACAAATATCCTGTTGGATTTCCAGGATTACAAATTAGTATTGCTTTGGTTCTTGGAGTTATTAATTTTTCAAATTCTGAAATAGGGGGAAGTGCAAAATTATCTTCAATTTTAGAAATTACAGGAACAATTTTCACACCAGAAGCAGTTGCAAACCCATTGTAATTTGCGTAAAATGGTTCTGGAATAATTATTTCATCTCCTTGGTCAGCAATGCTTCCCATGGCAAAAAGTAAGGCTTCACTTCCGCCAGTAGTAACAATAATATCGTTTGCATCAACAGGTATTTTATTTTTTTTATAATAGGCTGATATTTTTTCTCTGTATTCCTGAGACCCTTCAGAACGGGAATACGCAATCACACTCAATTTGTTATTTGTAACAGCATCTAAGGCAACTTTCGGCGTCTTAATATCTGGCTGCCCAATGTTTAAATGGTATATTTTTTTTCCTGCTTTGATAGCTTTTTCAGAAAAAGGAACCAACTTTCTAATCGGTGATTCCGGCATACTTTTTCCTTTATTCGATATTGAAGGCATATTATATAAATTTAGACAACAAAGTTGCAAAATATTTCTTAAAACTTACCCTTATTTATATCTCTTTTGTTATTTTTAGCTCACTTGAGATTATTGAAAACTACTAGAAAAATAAAAAGAGTATTTATCCTTCTAAGTATCCTATTTTGTATCTCTGCAAAAGGATATTCACAAGGCGGTTTTACATTACCACAAGATTTAGAAAAAGATAAAATTTCTTTTAGATTAATAAATAATTTAGTGGTGATTCCTGTAGATGTAAATGGTACCATGCTCACTTTTTTATTAGATACAGGAGTGAAATCAACAATAATGTTTAGTGTTTCTGAAGTAGATTCACTTCAGTTAAACAACGCAACCTCTGTGAAACTTAGAGGATTAGGAGCAGGAGGGACTATCCCCGCATTAAGAAGTAAAAATAATAGAATAAAAATTGGAGATGCTGTAGATGATAGCCATACGCTATATGTCATTTTTGATAAATCTCTCAACTTATCTACACGTATGGGAATTCCTGTTCACGGGATTATTGGTTATGAGTTTTTTAAAAATTTGGTGGTAAAGACGAATTATACTTCAAAAAAACTTACTTTTTATAACCCAATTACGTATCAAGCTGAAAAATGTAATAAATGTGAACTATTTGATCTTATATTTCAAAATAAGAAAGCATATATGGATATTGATGTGGAGGCTTCGGGTTTTTCTAAGGAAGTTACTCTATTAATAGATTCTGGATCAAGTGATGCTATTTGGCTTTTTGATGAAAAAGATTTTATCGATACTACTTTAAAAAAATCTTTTGATGACTTTTTAGGTCAAGGATTAAGTGGGTCTATATTTGGGAAAAGATCAAAATTAGCAAAAATTAATATCGGTAGTTTTGAACTTAAAAATGTGAAAGTTGCATTTCCAGATAAAAAATCTATGGGAAACATAAAGTTTTTTGACGAACGAGAAGGGAGTTTAGGTGGAGATATTTTAAAACGTTTTACAGTTATTTATAATTACCCAGATAAAACAATTTCATTAAAAAAGAATGCTCAATTTAAAGCTCCTTTTCATTATAATATGAGCGGGATAACCTTAAAACATGATGGAGTGGTAGTGGTGAAAGAAAAAAGCACTGTTAATAATGGTGTAAATACAGACGCTAGTAGTGCTGTAAGTATTTCGCTTTCTGATATTTATAGTTTTTATTTAGCTCCAAGGTTTATTGTATCAGAAATTAGAGAAGGATCTCCTGCAGCTTTGGCAGGAATCTTAAAAGGAGATGAAATTATTTCGGTAAACGGAAAAGATACCTATAGATACAAATTACGTGATTTAATAGGTTTGTTTGCTTCTAGAGCTGGTAAAAAAATTATGTTAAAGATAAAACGAAACGGGATTGTTTTTAAAAAGAAGTTTTATTTAAAAGAAGTTTTATGAAAAAAAAACTGGCATCAAAATTAATTGAAACCAGTTTTATAAATATATCGAATGATTTATTATTTAGTTTTTTCTAAAACACTTTTTCCATCTGCTAAGATTTTACCTTTAATTTTTAAAGATTTAATGGGTTCGTCAGCGTTAGAATAAACCGTTACTGTTTTTCTAATAGGCCCTACACGTTTCGTGTCGTATTTTACAGATATAGTACTTGACTCACCTGGTGCAATAGGACCATCAGGTTTTGAAGGTACGGTACAACCACAAGATGATTTTACTTGCGATATAATTAAGGGCTGATCTCCAGTATTAGTAAATTCAAAAACACGAACACCATCACTACCTTTTTCTATTTCACCATAATCTATGGTTTCTGCTTTAAATTCAATTTTTGCTTGTGCATTTGCTTGTTGAGCAAAACCTACGATAGCTATTAAAGCTATAACTATTATTTTTTTCATTTTTATTGATTTAAGGATACTGCAATGTAAAAAACTTTAAAACATTCGCAAAACAATTTATTCACTTTTATAATCTTATGGTTATAACTACTTTTGTAAATTATATTTCAAAAATTAGACCAAAATGGCTTTAGAAGCAATAAATAGCTCTCAAAATGTAGAAGATAAGTGGTATAGCTACTGGATGGAAAACAATTATTTCCATTCAGAAGTAGATGAAAGAGAACCTTATACTATCGTAATTCCACCACCAAATGTTACAGGAATCTTACATATGGGGCATATGCTCAATAATACCATACAAGATGTATTAATTCGTCGTGCACGTTTACAAGGGAAAAATGCTTGTTGGGTTCCTGGGACAGACCATGCTTCAATTGCTACAGAAGCTAAAGTAGTTGCCAAATTAAAAGAACAGGGAATCGATAAAAACGACTTAACAAGAGAAGAGTTTTTAAAACATGCTTGGGATTGGACTCACGAATATGGAGGAGTTATTTTAGAACAACTAAAGAAATTAGGATGTTCTTGCGATTGGGATCGTACCAAGTTTACTTTGGATGAGGATATGAGCGAAGCTGTGATAAAAACCTTCGTAAATCTTTACAACAAAGGGCTTATTTACCGTGGCTACCGAATGGTAAATTGGGATCCAGAAGCGAAAACTACATTATCTGACGAAGAAGTAGAATACGTAGAGCAAAACGGAAAGTTATACTACATCAATTATAAAGTTGAAGGCTCTAATGAGGTTTTGACAGTGGCTACTACTAGACCTGAAACAATTTTGGGAGATACCGCAATTTGTATTAATCCGAACGATGAACGGTTTACTCATCTGAAAGGTAAAAAAGCAATAGTACCTATATGCAATAGAGTAATTCCTATAATTGAAGACGATTATGTTGATGTAGAATTTGGGACGGGTTGTTTAAAAGTGACCCCTGCTCACGATATGAACGATAAAGCATTAGGTGATAAACACAATCTTGAAGTAATCGATATTTTTAATGAAGATGCAACATTGAATAGTTTCGGATTGCATTATCAAGGGAAAGATCGCTTTGTGGTAAGAAAAGAGATTTCTGAAGAATTAAAACAATTAGGATGCTTATCTAAAGTTGAAGATTATATAAATAATGTAGGAGTTTCTGAAAGAACCAAAGCAGTAATTGAGCCAAGACTATCAGATCAATGGTTTTTGAAAATGGAAGAGATGGTAAAGCCAGCTTTAAAATCTGTTCTAGTTGATGGAGATATAAAATTATATCCTAAAAAGATTGAAAACACGTACCGTCACTGGTTAGAAAACATAAGAGATTGGAATATATCTCGTCAATTGAGATGGGGACAACAAATCCCTGCATATTTCTATGGAGATGGAAAAGAGGATTTTGTAGTTGCAGAAAATATTGAAGAGGCATTAGTTTTGGCTCAAGAAAAGATTGAAGGCCGAACATTGAAGGTCGAAGATTTAAGACAAGAAAACGATGTAGTAGATACCTGGTTCTCCGCTTGGTTATGGCCAATTTCAGTTTTTGACGGAATAAGAAATCCAGATAATAAAGAAATCAATTATTACTATCCAACCAACGATTTGGTAACGGGTCCAGATATTATTTTCTTTTGGGTAGCACGTATGATTTTTGCAGGTTATGAATTTAGAAATGAAAAACCGTTTAATAATGTATATTTTACTGGAATAGTAAGAGATAGGCAAGGACGAAAAATGTCTAAATCTTTAGGAAATTCTCCAGACGCATTAAAATTAATAGATGATTATAGTGCCGATGCCGTTAGAGCAGGTATGATGTTGTTGAGTTCTGGAGCAGGTAACGATTTACTTTTTGATGAATCTAAATTACAACAAGGGAAAGCGTTTAAAAATAAAATAATTAACGCTTATAAATTAGTGAGTGGTTGGGAAATTAACAACACGATTGAGCAACCAGCATCTAGCAAAATTGCTTTAGAGTGGTTTGATGCTAAGTTTCAAAGTGCCTTTGCCGAAATGGAAGACCATTTTTCTAAATACCGACTTTCAGATGCTTTAATGACTGCTTATAAGCTCATTTGGGACGATTTTTGTTCTTGGTTATTGGAAATGGTAAAGCCAGGGTATCAACAACCTATCGACAGAAAAACATTTGATTCGATAATTGAAGCTTTCGAAAATAATTTAAAAATATTGAATCCGTTTATGCCATTTATTACAGAAGAAATTTGGCATCAAATAGCAGATAGAACTAAGGAAGAAGCGTTGATTGTTTCAAGTTATCCTTCAGTTAAATCTATAAATACTGAAATTTTAAAAGACTTCGAAATTACTTCCGAAGTGATTTCAGGAATACGAACTATTAGAAAAGAAAAAAACATTTCGTTTAAAGAAACCATCAATTTATCTGTGATAAACAATATTAATGCTTCTACTTCATTTGATTCTGTAATTAAGAAAATGGGGAATATTGAGGAGTTAAATTATATTTCAGAAAAGATGGAGGGAGCTTTGACTTATCGTGTAAAATCTAACGAATATTTTATTCCGATGGAAGGAGCGATTAATGTAGAAGATGAAATTGTGAAGCTTACTGAAGAGTTAAAATACACCGAAGGCTTTTTAAGAAGTGTACAAGGAAAACTTAAAAATGAACGTTTTGTAAACAATGCGCCAGAGAAAGTTATTACTATGGAACGTCAAAAAGAGGCAGATGCTTTGGCTAAAATTGAGACTTTAAAGAGTAGCCTTAACGGCTTGCTTTAGTTTGTTGTTGAAAAGAAAAAGAAGAGAGAAAAAAGAGAAGAGATGATGCTTCCAATTTTACATCATTATTGCTACTATATTTTTTAAAAAACTTTTGCGGCTTAGCGAGAAATAACTATATTTTCTCTCCAAAAGCCAAATCACCAGCATCACCTAATCCGGGAACAATATATCCTTTATCGTTTAATTCATCATCAATGGCAGCAATCCAAAGGTGTGTATTTTCCGGAAAATGATTTTTAATATAGTCAATACCTTCTACAGAACCAATAACAGAGACCACATGTATTTCGCCAATGTTTCGCTGTTTTTTTATAGCTTCATAAACTGCAACTAGCGACTGACCCGTTGCTAGCATAGGGTCTGCCAAAAGTAACGTTTTGTTATTAAAATCTGGAGCAGCAAAGTACTCAACTACAATCTCAAATTTTTTATCATTGTTTGGGTGATGGCGATACGCAGAAATAAAAGCACTTTCGGCATCATCAAAATAATTTAACAATCCTTGATGTAAGGGGAGACCAGCTCTTAAGATAGAGCATAAAACAATTTTATTTGAAAGTAGATTAACGTTTTTTGTTCCTAAGCAAGTAGTGATATTTGTTGGATTATAATTTAAATGTTTGCTCAATTCATAACCAAGAATTTCACCAATACGTTCTATGTTTCTTCTGAAACGTAAGGAGTCTTTTTGAATTGTTACCTCTCTAATTTCAGAAATAAACTTGTTTAAAATGGAGTTTTCTTTTTCTAAATGATGAATAATCATAGCTATTTTTATATGTGTTGGTCTATTAATATAACATTACCATCAGGATCTTTTAGTACTAAGCTTGCTGGTCCAGAGGTGTTTTCATCAGCTTCGGTTTCTAATATAAGACCTTTGCTTTTAAGGTGTTTTTGAATTTCTCTAACATCATCAAAAAATTCAAGTTGTTTTGCATTTTCATCCCAACCAGGGTTGAAAGTTATGATGTTATTTTCAAACATGCCTTGAAATAATCCTATTAATGAATTTCCATTTTTCATAATAAGATAATTCATTTCTAAACCACCTCCAAATACTGTAAAGCCAAGGTTTCCGTAAAATGTTTTGGAAACATTAATATCTTTAACATTTAAGCTTATGGAGAATGCACCTAGTTTCATAGTATCTTTATTTTCTGTTCTTGTAAATAATTATTCCAATTACTAGATAAAGGATTAGTCCAGAAAAAACATATATTGAATTATAAAAGGGGTTTTCTTTCAGGAACTCATAATAATTACTTGAATTATTTAAATAAACATCTGCTCTGAGTTTATTGTTTATTATAGGTTGAATAAATTGTAGAACTTGAGCCGTTATTAATAGAAAAAATGAATATTTAAAGATATTCAAATCGGAAACTCTACTTGTTTTGATAATTTTAAGAAGAAGAAGAATTCCTATAAGTTGTATCGAAAAACTTGTTAGTTCAGAAACCCATTCAATAAATTTTGGGTTTACACTAAAATTAAAGCAAATATCTTTTAGTATTCTTTCAAATAGAAAAGCAATACTTCCAATTCCTAGCCAAGCGAAAATCCCAATTCCAATGAGTAAAATCGGATTTTTTTCAGTGCTTTTTGATTCTGTTTTTAAACTATTATCAAAGTTGGAATCTAACATTCGGTTTTGTGTTTTTAATTGTGGCTTAACGGTTTTGAATCGTATGTTTGTGTTGCGGACAAATCCGATAGGATTTTTCCGTTAAAGACCGAAGATAATAAATAAGCTTGAATTTCCGATAGGAAATTCAACCGCAATGGATTATAGGCGGTGTTGTAAGCTGGGTTTTTATCAGATATTGGATTTGGTAAGAATATAAGTTGTAATTGAAATTAAACTAATTGAAATAATAAGAGCAAAAATTAATATTTTCCAAATAGGTTTATTCCTATGTTCTAATTCAATTGGATAAAATTTTTCAAATCGGAGAAACAAGACAAGCCCTCCAACTAATGCTCCAATTTGCAATAACAGCATTATAATATTTACATCTGTGAGACTTATTAAGAAAATAAATAAGAGTGCATATGCAAAACCAAATATCAGGACAGATTTTGACTTTTTTTTATTCTCTAATTTCCTAAAATTATATGACATCATAATTGCTCCACAGATAGCTGTGAAAAATGTAGAAAAAAGAATTATAGATTTTTGAGAATACAGTTCAGGAAGTTTTTGCTGTCTTTCTAATTCTAACTTTTCATTTCGTTTATCCTCTTCATATTCTTTCAGAGCAGGAGTCGTTTCTTCGGAAAACCCTCTTTTATTCAGTTCGTTAATTGCAGAATTAAATGCTTCTTCTTGGTAACTTTCTTTATTATTTAGTATGTCAAATAACTCTTTGTCAGATGAGTTTGACATTCTTTCATTAAATTCATTAAATTCATTAAATTCATTTTCCATTTAGCGATTCAGTTTTAACCTTGCTTACAACCTAGGGATAAACACAAATCTGTGTTTACATTTATTAAATACACACCTATCTAAAGGTATAAACTCAAAGATAATAAATAATATGATTTATTTTCGGTATAAAAAATAGTGATTGGCACATTCAATATATTGTTCTTTGGCTTCGTCTGGAGTTAAGCCCTGTGCTTGAAAAAGCGCATTTGTTTTAAAGGCGTTGATAAGTGGAGTTCTGCTACTGGGCGTGTCTTGGTCGTTGGTGGCAACTTTATAATAAGAATAAAGGCGCAACAATAAGTCTGCAGGAAAGGGCTCCTTATGAGCATTGATGCTCTTTACAGTTTTTCTAAAGATGATATCTAACTCTTCTGAAGTCATTGTTGTGCTAAGATAGTTATTCCTCCTGTTACTTTTTGGTTTAAAGAAACATTTACTTTAGTTCCTAAAGGTAAAAAAATATCTACTCTTGATCCAAATTTTATAAAGCCACTATCTGAAGCTTGCTCAACCTCTTGTCCTTCTTCAGCATAATTTACAATTCGTCTTGCCAAAGCTCCAGCTATTTGGCGGTGTAAGACATCTCCAAATTCAGGGGTTTTAACAACCACAGTGGTGCGTTCGTTTTCTTCAGAAGATTTAGGATGCCAAGCCACCAAAAATTTGCCTGGATGGTATTTGCTAAAAACTACATTACCACCAGCAGGGTAGCGAGTTACATGTACATTTAATGGCGACATAAATACCGAAATCTGTAAACGTTGGTCTTTAAAATATTCTTTTTCAAAAACCTCTTCTATCACCACCACCTTTCCATCTACTGGTGACAAAATATGATGATTGTCTAAAGTGAATTTTCGTTCTGGATTTCTGAAAAACTGTAAAATTAGAATCAATAGTACCAATGTGATTAGGATGACTCCTTTTTCAATCATTTCGTTATCAATTAAAAAATGTGCAGTCAAGCTTAAGACAGCACAGATTAAAAATGCAATGGTTATTATTTTATATCCTTCTTTATGAAACATAATTTACTATTATTAAAAATAAATAAATAAACGGACTTGCATAAATAATACTGTCAAGTCTGTCGTATACACCGCCGTGTCCGGGCATTATTTTTCCGCTGTCTTTTACTCCAGCCAAGCGTTTAAATTTAGATTGAATTAAATCGCCTGTGGTTCCTAAAACGGAAATAATAATTGCCAAAAATAACCAAATTGTTAGACTGAATAAAGAAGTATATTTAAAAATAAAAAAACTAATTACTAATGCGCCTATCATTCCGCCTAAAAAACCTTCGATTGTTTTTTTAGGAGATACTTTTTCTAATAATTTATGTTTTCCAAAGCGTTTGCCTATTAAGTAAGCAAAGGTGTCGTTAGACCAGGCTAAAATAAAAACACCGAGTATTGTTTTAGGTTCAAATTCTTCACCTGTAGAAGGAATCAACGATAAAAATAAAAAGCCACTAATAATGTAAAATAAAATACAGAAATAACGTCTTTTCTTAAAAAATGAAAGCTTATTTTGAAGAATAACATCTTTAAATAAAAATAAATTAACCAATAAAGTAATGCCGAGTAACGGTATTATAATAGAGTTACTCACTCCTTGGTAACTTATAAAATAAAAGGAAATAGCAAGTAGTAAATATGCTATATACCCTTTTAGTTTTACCAATTGTAAAAACTCGTTGAGGGTAAGTGTGGCAAGAATAAAAAGAAGTAAGATAAATGCTAAAGGAGCGTCAAATGCTAAAAGTGTAAAGAAAATAAGTGAAACATAGAGAACACTTGATAAAAACCGAACAATAACTTCTTTCATATGTTTGATCTTATTGTTTTTAACAGCCATCCCTATAGTTAATGGGATTGTTCGCTATTAATTATTTTTCGTTGGTGAAAAAACAGTAAACCTACGTTGTTTTATAGGTCTTCCAGTAGCAGCAAATATAAGTTTTTTGTGCTACTTCCATAACTCATGAAATCTTTTTCTTTTTCGGTCTCAAAGTCTCGTATAGTGGTGATATTACTAGGAATTAAATTTTTACTTTGATTTTTAATTTTACGCATTCCTTCACTAATGGTGTCTATTAACTGACTTGTAGTGGCAAAAACGATAAATTTTGAAGGAAGCTCATTTAGTTTTTTTTCTTTTATCTGATTGGATGAAAATAAAATAGAACCATTGTTAGCAATTAGCGATTCGCAAGTGGTTA
Organism: Flavobacterium sp.; assembly: GCA_030591585.1. GTDB lineage: Bacteria > Bacteroidota > Bacteroidia > Flavobacteriales > Flavobacteriaceae > Marifrigoribacter. The sequence continues at coordinate 63,774 of JAUVAS010000002.1, forward strand.
GAAAAAAGGATTCACTTTCGGGGTTACCGGTATTAAATTTTGCATTATTAAAGCGTGAAGCTAGTCTATTATTAATACAATAAATATCAGATTCTTTTATATTATTTTCGTCTAAAATATCTTTGAAAGCTTCAGTAATTTCATCCATATTTAAGCAATACAGGAATTTACCTCCGTTTTTGTTGAAATTATAAGTAAATTTTTCGTCTGTAGGAGCTTTTTCGTTTGGGAAATAGCTGCTTTGATCAGATTGTTTTAAACTAATATCTGACTTCCCTTTTTTTCCGAAAAGTTTTTTAAGCAGGTTCATATGCTTTTTGTTGAGGAGTTGTAGGTTAGCTTCAAGTCCAAATATATAAAAACTAAAATAAATAAGAGATTTCTTACTCTAATCTTTTATTTAATTAGCATCGTTGAAAAAGAATTAGGTTGTACTAGTTTCTTCTTCTTGATCTTTTTCAGTTTCTTCTTTTTTGTTTTCTACTGTATTTTTTTCTTTCACAGGCACTTCTTCTTCCTTTTTCGCAAAAGGTCTTGGACCAAATATTTCTTCGAGATTGTCTTTAAAAATCACCTCTTTTTCTAATAGTACATTGGCAAGTTCAGTAAGTTTCTCTTTATTATCTTCTAATATTTTAATCGCTCGTTGGTATTGAGTTTCAATTAAAATAGAAATTTCTTTGTCTATTAATTCGGCAGTTTTTTCGCTATAAGGTTTGGTGAATCCATACTCATTTTGCCCAGAGGAATCATAATATGTTATATTTCCTATTTTATCATTCAGACCATATATGGTAATCATTGCACGGGCTTGTTTGGTAACTTTCTCCAAATCGTTTAAGGCACCAGTAGAAATTTCATTAAAAATTACTTTTTCTGCAGCACGACCTCCAAGGGTTGCGCACATCTCATCTAGCATTTGATCTGTTTTTACAATTTGGCGTTCTTCGGGTAAATACCAAGCAGCACCCAATGATTTTCCGCGAGGAACGATAGTAACTTTTACCAACGGGGCAGCGTGCTCTAACATCCAACTAACAGTTGCGTGACCTGCTTCGTGAAAAGCAACAGATTTTTTCTCGTCTGGAGCGATAATTTTATTTTTCTTTTCTAAACCACCAACAATTCTGTCTACAGCATCTAAAAAGTCTTGTTTTTCTACTTGTTTTTTGTCATTTCTAGCAGCAATTAGTGCCGCTTCATTACAAACATTTGCAATATCTGCACCCGAAAAACCAGGGGTTTGTTTAGATAAAAACTCGGTATCTAATTTTTTATCAATTTTTAAAGGACGTAAATGTACTTCAAAAATTTCTTTACGTTCTCTAATGTCTGGAAGGTCAATGTATATTTGTCTGTCAAAACGCCCTGCTCTCATTAGCGCCTTGTCTAACACGTCTGCGCGGTTAGTGGCAGCTAAAACAATTACGTTTGAGTTGGAACCAAAACCGTCCATTTCGGTTAGTAATTGGTTTAAAGTATTTTCTCGCTCATCATTAGAACCAGACATATTGTTTTTTCCTCTTGCTCTTCCAATGGCATCAATTTCATCTATAAATATAATAGAAGGGGCTTTTTCTTTAGCTTGTTTAAATAAATCTCTTACACGAGAAGCACCCACACCTACAAACATTTCAACAAAATCTGATCCCGATAATGAAAAGAAAGGAACGTGAGCCTCGCCAGCAACTGCTTTTGCTAATAATGTTTTACCAGTCCCTGGAAGTCCGACTAAGATAGCTCCCTTTGGTATTTTACCCCCTAAGGCAGTATATTTTTCAGGTTTTTTAAGGAAGTCTACAATTTCTTGCACTTCTTCTTTGGCACCTTCTAATCCTGCAACATCTTTAAAAGTCGTTTTTACGTCGGTTTTTTGATCGAATAATTTTGCTTTAGATTTTCCAATATTGAAAATTTGTCCACCCGGACCACCACCTGCTCCACCAGACATTCTACGCATAATAAAAATCCAGATTCCAATAATGATTACAAATGGTAATAGAGAAATTAGTATTTCTCCCATCATATTACTATCGCTAACTGGTACGATATCTGTAGTAAGGTTTTCTTCTTGTTTTATTTCATCGAATTTCTTTTCAAAATTTTGTAAATCTCCAATTTGAAATTGATAATTTGCATCTCCAGCATTTGCAGGGAATATGGAGTTTGTTTTTTTTCTAGAATGAATTTCTTTTGTTTTTGCTTCAGAAGTAAGGTAAACCTTTACAATTTTATCATTAACAACATCAATTTTTTCAACATCTCCATTTCGCAAGTAATTTTCAAACTTAGATTGCGTTATTTTCTTAGGTTGTGACCAACTACCTCCTCCAGAAAGCATTAAACCTAAAAATACTATGATAATTGCACCAAAAATCCAATTTTGATTGAATTTAGGTTTTTTAAGTTCCGGTTTTTTATTTTCGTCTGCCATTAGGCTTTTTCTTTTTTAAGGTTAGTTGATTCTATTTTGACAGATTTTGCATCGCCCCACAATCCTTCGATATCATAAAACTCCCGTATGTGTTTTTGAAAAACATGAACCACTATGTGAACATAATCCAATAATACCCATTCGGCATTATTACTACCTTCAACGTGCCAAGGTTTTTCTTTTAGGGATTTACTAACTGTTTTTTGGATAGAATTTACAATTGCATTTACCTGCGTGTTTGAAGTACCGTTGCAAATTATAAAATAGTCACACACCGTATTTTCAATTTCTCTAAGGTCTAGTATTTCAATATCTTGACCTTTAACTTCTTCAATTCCTTTTATTACTTGAGTAATAAGTAAATCTGTTCCTTTATCTTTCTTCAATAGTTTCTATTTTTGTCCCGTTAAATTATGGTGCGCAAAGTTATTATTTTTTTGTTTCTTTAAGCGCCTTTGTAACGTTACATTAACACAATTTTTATACGGTGAAGATAATCAAACTTAATGCCATTGATTCAACTAATTCTTATCTTATTAAATTAGGTAAAAAGGAGCGGTTAATAAACCCTACTGTAGTTGTTTCCGAAGCGCAATTAAAAGGCAGAGGACAGTTAGGTACGACTTGGCAATCTAAACCCATGCAAAGTCTTACGTTTAGCTTGTTTAGGAGATTCGAAAGTGTTCCTGTTTTACACTTGTCAAGTATCACTTTTGCCGTGTCGATAGGAGTGTATAAAACGCTAAATAAAATGTTGGTTCCTCAATTAAGAATTAAATGGCCAAACGACATAATGTCATATTCAAAAAAGCTGGCAGGGATATTAATTGAGAATCAAGTAAAACAGCGTGAAATTGTATCGACTGTTATAGGAATTGGAATTAATATAAATGAAGAGATGTTTGAAAATCTGCCACATGCCACTTCTATGTTGCTTTCTACAGGAAGAAAACATTTGTTAGATGAAGTATTACACGCTGTTTCTGAAGCAATCTTAAAAGAATTAGAGCACGTAGAACAAGGGAGGTTTCAGGATTTGAAATTTGAATATGAAAAAATACTCTTCAGAAAAAACATCGTTTCCGTTTTTGAAGACACCCAAGGAAACCGATTCAACGGAAAAATAAAGGGTGTTTCTGAAGCTGGAGAATTACTTATTGAAAATGAGGATGAAAAAGTTTTAGAATTTCAGTTGAAAGAAATTAAATATTTATTATAACGTTCTTTTTTATTCTGTGTTTATTTCTTGTCATCCTGAACTTGATTCATGATCTCATAAAATTATTTGAAATAAAAATGGATCCTGAACCAAGTTCAGGATGACAAAACCATCAGGATGACAAAACGGTAGGTTAGGGTTTATAGGTTTTCAAGATTACTACTCAACGTTTCTAGAAATTTAGTAATAGGTCCTTTGATCATCATCGCCATCATAGGATTAAAATCACCTTCAAACTTTAATTCTGCTTGCGACGAAGTTTCGTTTACTTCTTCAATATTACTTGTAAGTGTGAACGGGATTTTATCGCTCATTGCACCTAATTTCACATAATTTGGAGCAGTTACTTCTTTTACCTCTAACGCAATTTCTGGCATTCCTTTAAGTGCAAAAATAAAGGCGTTCTCTTTTATTACTTCAAATTTGCTAATGTTTTCGGGCATTAATTTTTCAAAGTTTTTAACATCGCATAAAAAATCGCAAAGTTCTTGAGCAGATTTTTGTACCGTTACTTTTTTACTTGTTAAGTTCATCTTTTGGATTTTTTAAATTTAAGTATACTTTATTGTGACCAATTACCAGGATCTTCTCTCCATTTGGAAAGTAGTTCTGTATCTGTTGTTGTAATATAATTAGATTTTTCAGCAAGTTGTATTAAATTGCTATAATTACTCAACGTGTTTAGTGAAACTTCAGCTGCTTTAAAGTTTTCTTCTGCCACATCAAAGCCATATGTAAAAACAGCGATCATTCCTTTTACATTTGCGTTTGCTTCTTTAAGGGCTTCCACAGCTAAAAGGCTACTTTTACCAGTACTTATTAAGTCTTCTACAACAATTACATTTTGACCTTCTTGTAAAAAGCCTTCTACTTTGTTTTTACGGCCATGTTTTTTTGCATCTGGTCTAACATAACAAAAAGGAAGATTTAATGTATCTGCAACCAAGGCACCAATACCAATAGCTCCTGTAGCAACACCAGCAATAATATCGGGTTTTCCGTAGAGCTTTTCTATTTGTTTAGCTAAATGTTCTTTTATATAATTTCTTACCTGAGGAAAAGATAGTATTATTCGATTGTCACAATAAATTGGAGATTTCCATCCAGAAGCCCAAGTAAAAGGGTTTTGTGGTTGTAATTTAATTGCATTAATTTGCAATAGCAATTCGGCAGTTTTTTGAGCTGTTTCTTTGTCTAAAATCATCTTACAAATGTATAAAGTTTTTGTTAAAGATATACCTATAATTCTCTCTACTAAAAAAAATATTGGGAGCCAGTATACATCCATTCCTTTAAAGATTGTCAACTTTAAAAAATTGGTAAAACAAATAGTAAAGGGAGACATTCTCTATGTAAACTTATACCATAAAAATGAAGAGAAATTAGAAAAATTTCTTAAAAAAAAACTACCTGTAGTTGAGGCTGCCGGTGGATTGGTTTATAATAACAAAAGAGAAATTCTTTTTATTTATCGAAACTCTAAATGGGACTTGCCCAAAGGTGGCGTTAAAAAAGAGGAGAGTTTTGAAGATGCTGCTATTAGAGAAGTGGAAGAGGAAACAGGAGTTGAAAATCTTGAAATAAGAAATTTTATAACTAAAACCTATCACGTTTTTAAGCGCAACGATAAATTTAAATTAAAAATTACGTATTGGTACGAGATGTACACCGATTATAAAGGTGAATTGGTTCCTCAGTTAGAAGAGGGAATTAAAAAAGCAAAGTGGAAAAACTTTGAAAAATCTCAAAAAGCATTACAAGAATCTTATGAGAATGTAAAACTTCTTTTTCCGAAAGAGTATTTAACCACCCACCCGAATGATCGGGTATCTCAAGTGTGATTTTTCGTAATGGAGAGATTTTTTATAAATTCAATCCAATTGTAATGCCAATTTACTACAAAGTTTGGTTCCGCAGGCAGTGTTCATCACATTATTGTGTCAAACACTTTTGCTGATGACACTGTTGTAAAACTTTTATCAGGACTGATGCTGGAATGTTTGTTGAACTTTGTTTTTTAACTTCTGGTGGGCTAATAGCATTTGGATTTATTGCTAATGAAGTAATATCTCAAGTGTCTGTATTTCCGAACCCTACTAATGATTTTTTTAGGAAAAGAAACCGATGTTAGTTTAGTGAATGGTACTATGAGAATAAGTAATCTTTCAGAAGGAATTTACATATTTAAAGTAGAAACTATTGTAGGAATATTTACTGAAAAAAAATAGTAAGCAATAGTAGATGCTTTTAATTAATAAAGAAAAACCTCAATGAAAGGCGAGGTATTTTTATTGGTATTTGGAAGTAGAAACAAGAATCATAAAACGATAAAAGACAGAAAATTCTTAAAGTTTTAACAAAAAAGAATACTTTTGATAAATCGCTTCCTTATATTTGTCCTTCACATAACTTTAAAACTATAATTAATTATGAAAAAAATTACTTTATTTTTAGCTGCGGCTATTTTTACGTTTGTTCTTCAAGCACAAACAACATTAACCCATAATACAGATAATATTATTACTGGTGCGAATAGTGTTGCTTGTGGTGGTGGAGATAATTTAACTGCTAGAGTTTTTGTTTTAGCTGATTTTGGAATTACAGAAGATTTTGAAATTACTTCTGGAGAAATTGGAGTTCAATCTATTGATGCTGAATTTATTGCTACAGTAAATGTATACGAGGTTGAAGCGCCGTTTCCTGCTGGATTCCCAGGAACTGCAACACTTTTAGGAACTCAATTAGTTACTCTTCCTTTAGGGTCTGATTTAACAATTGTTAATTACACTTTTGATACTCCTATTTTAGTTCCTGCAGGTACAGCTCAAATACTTGTTGAAGTTGTACAAGATCAAAATGGAGTACAATTTTGGCTTGGTGGAACAGCTGGCGAAGATGATGACTCTTGGTTAGCTTCTGTACAATGCTCATTAGCTGATTATACTACTACTACTGCTATAGGATTCCCAGATGCACACTATTACATTAATGTAACAGGTGATGTTGTTTTCGGTATTGGTGATAATATTGCAGATCTTGTATCTATTTATCCAAATCCTACTAGTGATGTACTTAATGTAAAAGTTCCTTCTAATGTTGAGATCTTAGGGTCTAATCTTTATGATCTTTTAGGAAAAGATACTGGTGCAAGATTAGTAAATGGTACTATAAGAACTAGTGATCTTTCACAAGGAGTTTATATTCTTAAAGTAGAAACTTCTGAAGGTACTATCACACAAAAAATAGTTAAGAACTAATAATAGTTTTTAATTAATAAATTAAAACCTCGATGAAAATCGAGGTTTTTTTTATACAAGAAATTAGTGTCATTTTATAGACAATATTATTAAAATTAGGATACTAAAAATCCTGTTGATATTTTCAACAGGATTTTTATTTTATTTAAAAAATAAGGTATTAACCATTCATAGAAACAAGGAACTCTTCATTATTTCTAGTATTCTTAATACGTTCGTTGATAAACTCCATCGCTTCCACAGGATTCATGTCAGCTAGGTATTTACGCAATACCCACATACGTTGAATCACGTTTTCACCTAGTAAAATATCGTCTCTACGAGTACTTGAAGAAGTAAGGTCGATAGCAGGGAATATTCTTCGGTTAGAGATTTTTCTATCTAACTGAAGTTCCATATTACCAGTTCCTTTAAATTCTTCGAAGATTACTTCATCCATTTTAGACCCTGTGTCAGTAAGGGCGGTTGCAATGATGGTTAACGACCCTCCATTTTCAATTTTACGAGCAGCTCCAAAGAAACGTTTTGGTTTGTGAAGCGCATTAGCATCTACACCACCACTCAATATCTTACCACTTGCTGGTTGTACAGTGTTGTATGCACGCGCTAATCTAGTTAGTGAATCTAATAAAATAACAACGTCATGTCCACATTCAACCAATCTTTTTGCTTTTTCAAGAACCAGATTTGCAATTCTAACGTGATCGGTAGCTTCTTTATCGAAAGTTGAAGCAACCACTTCGCCACGTACATTACGTTGCATATCTGTTACTTCTTCAGGTCTTTCATCTATTAAAAGAATAATTTGATATACCTCAGGATGGTTTGCAGCAATTGCATTGGCTATGTCTTTTAACAACATAGTTTTACCTGTTTTTGGTTGCGACACAATCATCGCACGTTGCCCTTTTCCAATAGGAGCAAACATATCGATAATTCGAGTAGAAATACTCGATTGCTTATCTGCAAGATTAAATTTTTCTTCAGGAAATAAAGGTGTTAAATGTTCAAATGATACACGGTCTCTTACCACATTTGGATTAAGTCCGTTAATTTTATTCACCTTAATTAATGGGAAATATTTTTCACCTTCTTTTGGAGGTCTTACTTGTCCTAAAACAGTATCCCCTGTTTTTAAACCAAATAATCTAATTTGTGATTGTGATACGTAAATATCATCTGGAGATGATAAATAATTATAATCACTAGAACGTAAAAATCCGTATCCATCTTGCATAATGTCAAGCACACCTTCACTTTCTATAATGCTGTCAAACTCATAGTCTGGTTGTCGGTATCGATTACGGGTGTCTTTATTACCGTCTTTTCCTCTATTTTGGTTAGGGTTTTGATTCGAGTTTCTTGGTTCCCTTTTATTATTTTGATTAGGATGTTTAGGCTTTTGCTCGTTTTTTTGACGATTGTCTTTAGTGTCATCCGTCTTTTTTTGTTGTGGATGATTTGGTTTTTGAGCAGGCTTATTTTGATTCCTGTTATCGTTTCTCTGTTGTTGAGGACGATTTTCTTTTTGTTGAGGCTTTCTAGGAGTTGGAACTTTTTTTTCTTCTTTTACCTCCTGTTTTGGAGCAGGTTTTTGTTGCTCCTCCTTTACCACTGCTTTAACGGCACTAGGGTTGGCCGCTTGGTGATCTAAAATTTTATAGACCAAGTCTAATTTTTTTAAGCTACGGAATTTAGGTACTCCTGATGCTTTAGCAATTTCCTGAAGTTCAGGTAATTTCTTTGCTTTTAATTCTGAAATTTCTAACATTTAAAATGTGTGAGTTAATTTTGATTTTATTTGAGTATTCCTTTGAAGGGAATTTTTTTGAAAATTTTATCGAAGACTAAGTAACCTCTATTGAATTGGTTACGAATTGATATTGCAATAGTACAACAATAATTTAGTATTTGTATTTATTTTTTTAAAAGAAACTGTATTTTCGCACTCTATTATAGAACAATTTAATGTTACAACGCATACAAACCGTTTACCTTATTATTTCTGCTTTAATTATTGGAACTTTATATGTATGGTTTCCAACTATTCTAAACGAAGCAAACGAAGTGATTATTACCAAAAACGAACCGTTAGTTTTAGGGCTAATCATTGGCTCTGTTGTATTAGCATTTATTTCCATTTTAAACTTTAAAAAACGGCAATTACAATTTGTATTGAACCGTTTAAATATCATATTAAGCTTTGTATTACTGGGAGTTTTCGTATACAGATCGCTAACATTATCCGGAGAGACTTTTGTCTCAGAGAAGGGTATTGGGGTGCTACTTCCTATCATTTCTATCGTTTTTTTAGTCATGGCCAATAAGGCCATAAAAAGGGATGAGGACCTCGTAAAATCTGTAGATAGGTTACGTTAAACCGTACATCTTAGTATATTAGTGAAAAACCCTAAAAGAATGCCATCTTTTAGGGTTTTTGTTTTAATGAAGTAGTAAATCTATGATTTACGTCACTGAATTAACCCCGTTGAATAACGGGGTCTTTTATTGTTTTTAAGCGATGGATATTTCGAGTAGCTTAATTCTCGAATTCTGTCGTAGTTGAGCTTGTCGAAGGCTGCGATTATAATCTCATAGTATTCTTTACTTAGTGATGTTCATTCCCAAAAGGTTTTATAATAATTCCAACACTAAAAATAAAGCCATCTGTTGGAGCATAGATTTCTGGAAAAACGGGATCTTCATGTGGAGGCAATACTAAAGGAGAAAAATCACTTTGTTTTTTATCAGTAAAGTTTTCAAAATTAATAAAAACACCTCCCCATTTAAAATTACGCATTATTAACAGACCCATAAGAACATAGCCATTAGTTTCTGTTCCGTTAGATAATAATTGACTTCCGGTGTAATATGTTTCATAACCAATTCGCCATATTTCAGATTCGTACATAATTACACTTCCTGCATTATGTTTTGCGGTTAGTGGTTTCTGTGGATTTCTGGGTAAATAATTTAATTGAGCATCGATGAAGGCATAATTTAAAAACCATTTAAAATCGTTATAGGAAAATTTAATGTTGGTCTCTGCGCCTTTACTTAAAATTACATCTGAAGCATTTTCAAAAGCATAGAAACCATCGTTGGTGGAATTTAATAACAATCCATCTTTTATGGCGGTTACATAAAATAACTGATTGATAGAAACCCTAATATCATTAAAAATATAGGTCTGAAAATTGAAATCGAAATTTACTCCATAAGAACGTTCTGCATCTAAGCTGTCTTTGTTTATAGGGAGTACATTGTTGTAGTCTAGTAATTCTGCATCTTCGGTAAAAATATCGGGAATTTTATAGCCTAATCCACCTCCTAACCGACTCGAAAATCCGCTATTATTTTTAAAAAGAAGCGATACACGCGGTAATAGAAAAGCACCCCAATCCTTTGAATAATCTGTTCTAAAACCAGTTTCTAACACCCAATTAGATGATAAATCGTAAATGTTGTTGGCAAACAAGCCATAGGTAATATCTTTTTGGTCACGTTGTAATGGGCTGTTTTCTTCTTCATCAAAATTTGAAGAATAAATATTTGCACCTACTACCCAATCTGTTCTTGTGGTTTCTCTATTAAAAGTAGCTTCGGTAAAGGTGTTTGTTTGTTCACCACTAAAAATTAAATTTGGTACTTCCATGGTGTTGTCGAAATAAGCAACACTGTTTTTAATAGTAATGGATTTAATAGAATCTAATTGAGTGGTGTACACAAATTGAGAGCTTAATCGTTTAGAAGTATTCTCTTCGGTGTATTGGTGTATATCGTTTTTTCCTTCCTCAATAACAGTGATGTCTCCTCCAATCCTTTCATCATACGTTCCATTAACACCAAGCCAAAGGGTGGTTTTTTCTGAAGGATAATAAAAGATTTTAGGATTGAATGAAATCATCTTCGTTTTTGGAAGGTTGGTAAAATCATCATCGTCAGAATCATACTCTTTTTGGTAATGCCCCGATCCGTAAAGTGACAGGCCAAGCTTTCCGTAGTGTTCACTATAGAATACATTCATGGTGCTTCCGAGCGCATGAGTTTGGGTTAGCATAATGTCTAAGGAAGGTTCATCGCCAGGTGTTTTTGAAACCATATCTACTAAACCAGCAATGGCTCCTCCACCATAAAGTGTGGAGGAACTTCCTTTAATTATTTCAAATTGCTGCAAATCTAAAGGTGGAATTTGCATCACACTAAGTCCTCCAGAAAGTCCTCCGTATAAAGGAAATCCATCTTTTAAAAGTTGTGTATAACGACCATCGAGTCCTTGAATTTTAATATTGGTACTCCCGCTACTTAATGAGGTTTGTTGCATTTGTATTCCGGTGCTTTCTCTAAGTACCATTGAAATATTTGCAGCATTCATCATCGCTTTTTCTCCTAATTCTTCTGCGCCAATCAATTCGATACGGGTTGGAATTTTCTGAATCGTTCTAGTGCTTCGGGTAGATTGCAATACTACTGTTTCTAGCTCGTTTCCACCTGGAGATAGGTAGAAGATTAATTCTGAAGGTAAAGGAACATGAATCGTTGTATGTATAGTTTCAAAACCTATATGTGAGATATTCAACCTATGTTCACCGTCTGGCATGTCTAAAAAATGGGCAACACCATCAAAACTGGTAACCGCCCCTTTTTCTAATAATTCAAAATATACAGTTGCTCCAATTAAGGGTTCGTTTTCTGTTTTTGAAATTACTTTAATTTTAATATCGCTTGTTTGTGCAGTCATAGCAAAGTATGAAAGCAAGATGAGCACAAGGCTCCATGTTGTTTTATTCATTGGATTTTTTAAAAAATTAATTAACTAATAATTATAGCTATAAAGCTTTTAGAATTAGCTTGTTAATTTTGGTGGTTGCCAAATAGAGGAAAGAAAATCAAATCTGTAATTTGATTCGTAATTTGAGAAAATAAAAGTTGAAATATTGGTATTTAATGTGAAATTGAGAGGAGCAATAGGCTCGTAGGTTATAGACATACCACAGCAAGCACAAATACAAGTAGCAGGACAGGAATCGTCACTGTCTTCTTGGTGATTATGATTCATACTTATCTCGTCTTTATGTTGGTCTTCGGCATTAAAACCGTCTGAGCAAGGCTTTAAAGACAGGCTAAGCATTAAAATCGATAAGAGAATGGTAATTGCTTTCATTTAGATTGCGAATTTAAGGATATTTTTTGATTTTCCGCAAGGTTTTTGAAACCTTGCAGGGTCAATTTACCTCTTCACTTCAACAACCTCCAATTTCCCAATCTTATCCCCATCAATCTCAAATCGCAACATCGTTCTCACTTTATGAAATCCAGAGGTGCCCATAGCACCAGGGTTCATATGTAGTAATCCTAGTTTCTTATCGTTCATTACTTTTAAAATATGAGAATGACCAGTGATATATAATTTGGGAGGGTTTGATTTTATTTCTTCCCTAATATTTGGAGGGTATCTCCCCGGATAACCCCCAATATGAGTGATCCAAACATCCACTTTTTCGCACATAAAACGGTTATGTAATGGAAACTCTCCTCGAGCCTCCGCATTGTCAATATTGCCATACACAGCTCTTAATGGTTTTAGTTTTTTAATAGTATCGGTTACTTTTAAATCTCCAATATCACCTGCATGCCAAACTTCATCGGCTTGTTTTACATATTTTAGGATGGTATCATCTATATGACTGTGTGTATCTGAAAGTAATAGGATTTTTTTCATAACATGCCCGCGTAGGCGGGTAACTCATTAATTTAAACTAAAAACACAAAATATAAGATTCCTAGCGAGAATATTTTTATATTAAATTTCAACAGATTTCTTCATTGTTCCTTATCGCAAAGACGACTTATTTAACATTTTCTGTCATTGTTTTTTGTATATCTTTGAACTTCAAAAATACAAGATTCCTTGCGATATTTTATAGAACTAGCATACAACGGAAAAAACTACCACGGTTGGCAAATTCAGCCAGATGCAATTACGGTACAAGGAGTCTTAGAAAAAGCCCTTTCTACCTTGCTTCGGAAAGAGATTCAAATAGTAGGAGCAGGGCGTACCGATGCAGGTGTTCACGCTAAACAGTTGTTTGCGCATTTTGATTTTGAAGTGATAGAAGATCTTTCAGAATTTCAATTTAAGCTGAATTCTTTTCTTCCGAAAGATATTTCAATTCAGAATATATTTAGTGTAAAAGAAGATACCCATGCTAGATTCAATGCTGTTGAAAGAGAATATGAATATATAGTTTCTTTACAAAAGAATCCTTTTTCTGAAGATTTTGCACATCTAATTCATCATCATCCTAATTTGGAATTAATGAATGAAGCTGCAAACGAGTTATTGAACTATAAAGATTTTCAATGCTTTTCGCGTTCTAATACCGATGTTAAAACGTATAATTGTGCTATTAAAAAGGCTTTTTGGAAAGAAGAAAATTCACAGCTTATTTTCACCATTTCCGCAGATCGTTTTTTACGAAATATGGTGAGAGCTATAGTGGGAACATTGTTAGATGTTGGTTTTGAAAAAACAAGTTTGGAAGAATTTCATGAAATAATAAAAAGCAAAAATAGGAGTAAAGCTGGAACCTCTGCTCCGGCTAAGGGTCTTTATTTGATTAAGGTTATTTATCCTGAGAGTATTAAATGTTTAATTTAATGAGTTTCTAATCAAAGTATGAGATTTAATAATCTACTTTGATTATGTGAAAATAAAAAGATTCCTGCCTTCGCAGGGAATAGTATGGCAGAATCTGGAAAAGCATTCGATTTTAAATTGTTTAGACGCTTATTAAGTTACACTAATAAGTATCGTTTAACCTTCTATTATGTAGCATTTGCAGCTGTTGTAATGTCTATTCTTGGGGTGCTTCAGCCAGAATTATTACAGATTACCATAGATGAATCTATTGTTCCAAGAAACGATGAAGACTTGGTTTTTTATATCACTTTAATGGTTTCGGTGATTTTTGTAGAAACTTTATTGAATCTTACTTTTATTTATTTAGCGAATTGGTTGGGGCAAAATGTGATTAGGGATATTCGTGTAAATCTTTTTGAATTAATGCTGAGTTTTAAACTTAAGTATTATGATACTAGTGCCGTTGGAAAACTTACCACAAGGGCAGTAAACGATATTGAAACCATCTCCAGTATTTTTAGTCAGGGATTATTTATGATAATCAGTGACTTGTTGAAAATGCTAGTAATCGTTGGGTTTATGTTTTATAAAAGTTGGCAATTAGCATTGATCGTTTTAACAATTTTACCAGTTATTTTGTATGCGACTCGGATTTTTCAGAAAGCCATGAAAGTTGCATTTGAAGATGTTCGAAATCAGGTTTCTAATTTAAACTCCTTTGTTCAAGAACGTATCACTGGAATGAAAATAGTTCAGATTTTTACACGAGAAGAAGCCGAATATAAGCAGTTTAAAGAAATCAACGAGAAACATAAAAAAGCTTGGATAAAAACGGTTTGGTACAATTCTATCTTTTTTCCAATTGCTGAAATAGCCTCTTCGATTGCCATCGGGTTTGTAGTTTGGTATGGAGGTCTTAATGTAATTGCTGGAGAGGGAATTACATTGGGGATTATAACCTCTTTTATTGTGCTTTCTCAAATGTTGTTTAGACCGCTTAGAATGATTGCAGATAAATTTAATACCCTGCAAATGGGAATGGTGGCAGCAAGACGTGTGTTTGATATTTTGGATACCAAATCTTATATGGTTGATACGGGAACAATGTTATTAAAAGAGACTAATGGCTCGATTGAATTTAAAAATGTGCACTTTAGTTATATTGAAGGTGAAGAAGTAATTAAAGGTATTTCATTTACTGTTCATCCTGGGGAAACTGTTGCTATTGTTGGAGCTACAGGCGCAGGTAAATCAACGATTATTAATTTGCTTTCCCGTTTTTATGAAATTAATAAAGGAGATATATTAATTGATGGTACTTCAATAAACGATTATACATTACAATCCTTACGAAGTCATATTGCGGTTGTATTACAAGATGTGTTCTTGTTTGCAGATTCTATTTTAAATAATATAACGCTTAATAATCCTGATATATCTGAAGATGAAGTGATAGCTGCTGCCAAAGAAATAGGAGTTCATAAATTTATAAGTACGTTGCCAAATGGCTATCACTATAATGTAAAAGAACGTGGTGTAATGCTGTCTTCTGGACAACGACAATTGTTGGCTTTTTTACGGGCTTATGTAAGTAATTCTAGTATTTTAATTTTAGATGAAGCTACTTCGTCAATCGATTCTTATTCAGAAGAAATGATTCAAATTGCTACTGAAAAAATCACCAAAGGAAGAACTTCTATTGTGATTGCTCATAGGTTGGCAACCATTAAAAAAGCGGATAAGATTGTAGTAATGGATGCAGGTAAAATAGTTGAAATTGGAACCCACAAAGAATTGCTTTCCAAAGAAAATGGGTATTATAAAAACCTGTATGAAGTTCAATTTTTAGATAAAGAGGCGAGCTAAACTAAGATAAATCTTTTTCAAGTAACTTAATCAACTCTTCAGCGTTTTCAAATAAAACAAAATCTCCTTCTTTAAAATACGATATTTGACCTGTTTCTTCTGAAACCGCAATGCAAACCGCATCTGTCTTTTCTGTGATACTCACTGCAGCTCTGTGACGCAATCCAAAACGTTGTGGGATTTGATGGTCGTTTGTTACAGGAAGAATAGCTCTGGTAGATGTAATTGAGTTTTCTTCAACAATAACAGCACCATCATGTAGTGGGCTATTTTTAAAAAAGATACTTTCTATGATGGGTTGATTGATTTCAATATTCATTTCATCACCAGTAGTTTTTACAAAATCTAGACTGTTGTGACGTTTAAAAACAATAAGTGCTCCAGTTTTAGATTTTCCCATATTTTCACAGGCATGAATTATAGCCTCAATATTGGTAATGATATTAGATTCACTTAATCTAAATTGTTTGATAAATTTTCTTCGAGCACTAAAGTTGGTAGAGCCAATCATTAACAAAAAACGCCTTATCTCTTGCTGAAAAACCACGACTAATGCAACCATTCCAACCCCTAAAAAGCCTCCTAAAATTTTACTAAGCATTTCCATGTCTAGAAATTCGGTGATTTTCCAGATGGCATAAATTATCACGATACCAATAAAAATATTGATAGCAACGGTACCTTTAATTAGTTTGTAGGTGTAATATAACAGGAAAGTAACGAGGACAATGTCAACTACGTCTATGATTCTAATGTCTAATAATTCCAAAGGGTATAGGCTTTTTGTAAAAGTACTTTAAATCAATGAGACTTCAAATTTTGTAATAAATTAATAGTTTCCATAGCTTCTTTTACGTCATGAACGCGAAGAATGGAAGCATCTTTTTGTATAGCTACAGCGTGTAAAGCTGTGGTGCCATTTAAGGCTTCTTTAGCTGAAATATCTAACGTTTTATGAATCATTGATTTTCTTGAAACACCTACTAATAGTGGGATTTCCAATATAGAAAATAATTCTAATTCGTTTAATAATTCAAAATTTTGTTCGATTGTTTTTGAAAACCCGAAGCCAGGATCGGCAATTATATCATGGATTCCTAAAGAACGTGCTTTGGTAATTTTTTTGGAAAAATAAAACAACATCTCTTTTGTTAATTCTTTGTAATTGGTATGTTGCATCATTGTTTCGGGGGTGCCTCGCATATGCATCATGATGTAGGGTACTTGTAATTTGGCAATTGTTTCGAACATTTTATCATCTAAACTGCCAGCAGAAATATCATTTATTATCGTTGCTCCAGCTTCAATACATTGTTTTGCGATGTTGCTTCTAAAAGTGTCTATAGAAAAAATAGCTTCTGGAAATTCTTTCAGAAGTAATTCTACAACAGGCAGAACACGTTGTAGTTCTTCTGTTTCAGAAACAAAATTGGCTCCTGGTCTGGAGCTGTAACCTCCCAAGTCTAAAAAGGAGGCTCCTTCAGAAAGCATTTTTTCAGCTTGTGAGATTATGTTCTTTTCCGAGGTTAATTTCCCGCCGTCATAAAACGAGTCGGGAGTAAGATTTAAAATGCCCATTACCTTGGGTGTTGATAAATCGATGAGGTTTTGGTTGCAATTAATTGTTTTCAATTTTTTAATTTGATTTATTTAAGCGAAATTTACGGAAAATCTTACAGACCTAATGGCAGATACTTCAAAACAATACGATGGGATTATAGAAACTTGTAGAAGCTTGTTTATCAATAAAATGAAAGACTACGGAAGTGCTTGGCGTATCCTTAGATTACCGTCGTTAACCGATCAAATATTTATTAAAACGCAACGAATTAGAGGATTGCAGCAAAATGCAGTGCAGAAAGTTGATGAAGGGCAAGTGAGTGAATTTATTGGCATTATTAATTATTCTATTATGGCACTAATTCAGTTAGAAAAAGGAGTGGTAGAACAACCCGATTTAAATCTAGAACAAGCCACCAAAGAATACGATAAACACGTTGCCGAAACCAAAGAATTAATGATGAATAAGAACCATGACTATGGGGAAGCTTGGCGTGATATGAGAGTGAGTTCGTTAACAGATTTGATTTTACAAAAGTTGTTAAGAGTAAAACAAATTGAAGATAATAAAGGAAAAACGTTAGTGTCTGAAGGGATTGATGCGAATTATCAAGATATGATTAATTATGCGATTTTTGCATTAATTTTGTTAGAGGAAAATTAACGTAAGTACCAAAAATAAAAAAGATCCTGAATCAAGTTCAGGATAACAAGTCATTATGAAAATACTAGTAACATTATCTCGAATATTCGTCGGAGTACTATTTATCATTAGTGGATTAATAAAGCTAAACGATCCTGTGGGGTTCTCGTTTAAGTTGAAAGATTATTTTGCTCCAGATGTTTTAAATCTAGAAATATTCATTCCGTTTGCATTAGCAATTGCCATTTTTGTAGTGATATTTGAAGTGATGCTAGGGGTTATGCTGTTGATAGGATATGCTAGGAAATTTACAATTTGGAGCTCCCTATTAATGATTATCTTTTTTACGTTTCTAACTTTTTATTCTGCATATTTTAACAAAGTAACCGACTGCGGATGCTTTGGTGATGCTATAAAACTAACCCCTTGGGAGTCTTTTTCAAAAGACATTGTGTTACTAATTTTATTGCTTATTATTTATTTCGGAAGACAATATTTTAAGCCATTATTTACGAGTAACACTAGAAAAATACTGGTGTATCTTACCTTTATTGGTTGTATGGCCTTAGGTTATTATGTTTTACAACACCTTCCTGTAATTGATTTCCGTCCTTATAAAATCGATGCAAATATTACAGATGGAATGTCTTATCCACCAGATGCGGAACAACCTCTTTTTGAATACCATTGGACTTTTACCAATAATGGAAAAGAAAAAGTAGTGGTGACCAATGGTGACTTTCCGAAAGAAGAAGGGGAGTATACTGTTGAAACAATTATGATTCAAGAAGGGTATGAACCACCGATTCATGATTTTACGATGGAACGTACTGGAGAAGATTATTCTGAAGCATTATTAAACAAAGAAAACCTTATTGTAGTTGTTGCTTATAGTTTGAGTAATTCTGAAAAAGAAGGATTTATAAATATTAAGAAAGCAACCGATCAGGCTATTAAAAATGGTTATAAAGTAATTGGTCTTTCTGCTTCAAGCCAAGAAGCAACAGAAGCATTAACTAAAGAATATAACTTAAATTTCGAGTTTTATTTCTGTGATGAAACGGCTTTAAAAACTATCATTCGAAGTAATCCATCGTTACTGGAACTTCAAAAAGGAACCATTAAGCAAAAGTTACATTGGAATGATGCAGCCGATTTAAAACTATTAAATAAAAACTAAGTGTTAGGCTACTTACTTCAAAAAATAGGATATGCTTTTCTTACACTTTTTGGAGTAGTAACAGTCATTTTTTTATTGTTTAATATTCTCCCTGGTGACCCCGCACGAATGATGTTAGGTCAAAATGAAACCGCCGAACAAGTTGCGATTGTTAAAAAGAAATATGGGTTCGATCAACCACTAAGTAAGCAATACTTGTATTATATAAACGATTTATCACCTTTATCATTTCATAGTTCTAATCCAAAGGATTATACATTTCTTTCAGCATCAAAATACAATGCATCAAAACTATTTATTATTGGAGAAACAGACGTTGTTATAAAGTTCCCCTATTTACGAGAATCCTTTCAGAAGAACGGAAAAAAAGTAAGCTCTGTAATAGCAGAAACTTTACCAAATACATTTGTGTTAGCAGTTTCAGCAATTACCATTGCAATGATTTTGGGGATATTTCTCGGAATTATTTCAGCAATGTATAAGGATAGTTGGTTAGATAAATTAATTCAGTTAATTAGCACCTTCGGAATGAGTGTTCCTTCTTTTTTTAGTGCTATTATTTTTGCTTGGTTATTCGGGTTTTTATTGCACGAATACACGGGTTTAAATATGACGGGAAGTTTGTATGAAGTAGATGATTTTGGAGCGGGTAAATACATTCAATGGAAAAATTTAATCCTTCCAGCTATTGTTTTAGGAATTCGACCCTTGGCAGTTGTAAGTCAGTTAATGCGAAATTCATTATTGGAAGTAATGACCACAGATTATATACGAACAGCTAAAGCTAAAGGACTAAAACCCTTTAACATCATTAGGAAACATGCTTTGAAAAACGCAATGAATCCTGTAGTAACAGCAATTTCTGGTTGGTTTGCATCTATGTTGGCAGGAGCTGTTTTTGTGGAATATATTTTTGGATGGAATGGTCTCGGAAAAGAAATTGTAAACGCATTAAACACCTTAGATCTTCCTGTAATTATGGGGACCGTAATTGTAATTGCGACCTTATTTATAATAATCAACATTTTTGTAGATTTGATTTATGGATGGTTGGATCCTAAAATTAGAAGTTGAAATTAAGTTTAATTAAATGTACCTTGTTTAGTCAAGGAAAAAAATGAAAATAAATATTATAACAGCCTATTTTATCCTTTTTTTGAGTTTAAACCTTAGTTGTTATTCCCAGAATATATTAAAAGAAGTTGAAGTTAATAAATTGCAAAACACATTAAGTTTAAAAATTAATGATTTTGAAAGCATTCATTTTATAATATGGAAAAATAAAGGAGAGTTAGAATTTTCGCCTTATATAATTAGTGATAACGTAAAAGAGTTGAGAGGCTTTACTTTAAATAAAAACGCGATAATTCTGTCAAAACATGTCTATAAGTATAAGGTTGTATTTGTATACAAACAAAATTACTGGATAGATAGTGAAGAATTTTTCCATCATTATTTAATAGAATATTCTTTTGATACAGAAAAAATATCTGACCCAAAACTTTTAAGTAATTTTCAATCAGAAATAGTAACAGCAAATAATGCAACCTTTTTCATTAAAAAAGATAAAAAAATCTTCATTATAAATAGAGTTGAATCGCTTGAAGAAAACGATTTTTTTTATTTTAACTTAGATGAGGAAGATCTTAATAAAATAAGCCCCAATCTGGATTATATTAATTTAAATACTTCTCCACTTGGTTCTATAATGTCTAATCCTTTTTATTATTTTGACAATACAGTTATTATTATTTCAGAAAATCCTGAGAATAAGTCAACACATGTTTTTAAATTTGATTTGTCAAAATCAATAAAAGAGAAGAGGTATTTCATAAGTGAATACAAGAACAAATTAGAAAAAAATAAAATATTAAAGTCATTTTTAATTGATAATAAACTATTTCAATTTGCTGTTGGGAAAAGTTATAAAACCGCACAATTAAATATCTTTAATTTAGACTCAGAAGAAATTATAAAATCCTTTCAATATAGTAAAGAAAACTTTAATACTTATAATAAATGTTTTCACGGACGCGAAGAAATTGATCCAGAAAAAAGCGATTTTTTAAGAAACTTTAGAAATTTAAATTTTCCTTTTATTATTGTTGAAAAAAATCAAGAAATTGGATATGAAGTTAACATTGGCTCTCTTCCAATTGCTACTAATAATTCGATGCAATTTGGTCCAGCAGGAAATTATTCTTCACAACAAACTATTCATGTTTTAGGGCAACAATATGGGACAAGTTTATATTTTAGTGAGCAACTTTTGGATTATCCTAAAAACAGTAATCATTCGTATTTAAAACACTTTTCATTACTTTTGGATAATAAATTAGACAAGTACGACTCAGTTTCAAAAAGCCTGATGGATAAAATAAAACATATAGAAAAAATTGATAAGGCTAGACAAAGGGATGTTAAAAAAAGAAACAAAAAATATAGATCCTATATAAGTTTAAAAAATAAATTTCGATTTATTGAATATGTCTCATCAGAGAAAACTGTTTATTTTTATGAATATTAGGAAACAATTTTTAAAATAAAGTTTAATTAAATAGATACCCGCCTTTGCGGGCATATTATGAGAAAAAATATAGTAGCAGGAAATTGGAAAATGAATAATGATTTAGCTGATACCAAAACACTAGTTTCAGAATTAGTTGATATAGAAAAAACCTCCAATGCTGAGGTGATGATTGCTCCAACGTTTACTAATTTATTGGAAGCTTCAAAAGCATTAAAAAATTCTGAAATTGAAGTAGTTGCACAAAATATGCATTTTGCTAAAAACGGAGCTTATACAGGAGAGATTTCGGCAACAATGCTGAAAAGTGTTGGGGTAAATACTGTTATTTTAGGACACAGTGAGCGCCGTGAATATTTTAATGAAGATGATGCTTTGCTAAAACAAAAAGTTGATACAGCATTAGAAAATGGAATGCGAATTATTTTCTGTTTTGGAGAAAAACTAGAAGATAGGAAATCTGGAAATCACACTCATGTTGTTAAAAGTCAGATTAAAAATGCCTTGTTTCATTTGCCAGAAGGAAGCTGGAAATCTATAGTGTTGGCTTATGAGCCTGTTTGGGCAATTGGTACTGGAGAAACAGCTACTCCAGCACAAGCACAAGAAATGCACTTATTTATAAGAAATCTTGCATTGGAAGCGTATAACCTAAGTGTTGCAGATGATGTTTCAATCTTATATGGTGGAAGTGTAAAGCCTGAAAATGCCAAAGAAATATTTTCAAATTCTGATGTAGATGGTGGGCTTATTGGAGGTGCAGCATTAAATGCTGAAAGTTTTATGGCAATTGTAAATGCTTTTTAAATGCCACAAACCTATATAGAATACAATTTTATAGTAAATCCATTACAGCCAGGAACCGAGATATTAATAGCCCAATTGGGTTTGGTTAATTTTGAAAGTTTTGTAGAAACCGAAACAGGGGTACAGGCGTATATTCAGAAAGTAGATTGGAGTGAAGGGATTTTAAACGACATTCAGATATTGCAGTCTAATGAGTTTGAGATAACTCACCTTAAAACTGAAATCGCCCAAGTAAACTGGAATAAAGAATGGGAGAAAAACTTTCAGCCCGTAGAGGTTACTAAAGAATGCGCTTTACGAGCTCCATTTCACGAACCGTTTAATGTAAAATATGAACTCATTATAGAACCCAAAATGTCATTTGGGACCGGACATCATGAAACTACTTTTATGATGCTTCAGTTTATTTTAGAAAATGAATTTTCTGAAAAAAAAGTTATGGATATGGGCTGTGGAACAGCGGTTTTAGCAATTTTGGCCGAAATGAGAGGTGCTTCAAAAATAGATGCTGTTGATATTGATGAGTGGTGTTTTGAAAATTCTGTAGAGAATGTAGAACGGAATAATTGTAAAAGTATTTCGGTGTTTCAAGGAGTTGCTTCCTTTTTAGAAAACAAAAAATACGATGTGCTCATTGCTAATATTAATCGAAATATTCTACTTCAGGATATGGAAGCCTATAGCAAAAATTTAATAAAAGGAGGAGAGTTATACTTAAGCGGATTTTATAAAGAAGACCTCCCGTTAATTACTGATACTTGCAATAAGTTAGGTCTGGAATTCGTTGAAAATAAAGAACGTAATAACTGGATTGCTGCTAAGTTTTATAAGAAATAAGAGTTAAAAAATTTCGTGTAATTTATCTTAATAAGTATATTTAGTGAGAATTCGTGAAATTTTGTCTATTTAAATGGGAACCAAAGAAAAAATACAAGAGGATGTTGATGTTTGTGAGAAGGAAGTTAACGAGCACCAAATTGTTTTATACAATGACGATGTAAATACTTTTGATCATGTGATTGATATGTTAATCCTTGCTTGCGATCATACTCCAGAGCAAGCTGAACAATGCTCTATTATTGTTCATTATAAAGGAAAGTGCACGGTAAAGACGGGTGCCTATGAGGATTTAAAACCCCGTTGTTCTAAGCTTTTACAAGCCGATTTAAGTGCGGAGATTGTATAAAAAAACCACTTAAAATGAGTGGTTTTTTGTGACCTCGACAAAGTCTGGAATTCCAGTTATGGATTTCACTTTTTTTTAAGCCTATGTTATGGGCTAGTCTTCTACCACCAACTACGAGTATTATACGTAACTGTTTTTGGTTGCTTATTGCCATAAGCAACACCAACATCTCTTGCGGCTTTAATTACTGATTTTTGTAAATCTATAGAATCTTGCTGCTCTTTTAGTTTGAAGTCCCATTCTTTGTCTTCCTCCTCTTTTAATCTTATTTTAATTTCGTTACCTAATATTAAAAGCATTTTATATCATCCTTCTTCAAAAAAATATTTATGGATATCAATTAGGGTTTTTCTTGAGATTTGTACTAAGTCCATAGTTTCTTTTAAATAAATGCCTAATGTTTTCTCGTTATAAATAAACTTCATATCAGGCGAATAGTTAGATACTACATACATATCACCACCTAATTTGAAAAATGGAATTATCAATTTGCTTTTTATTTTTATGCCATAATTATAAACTTTACCATTTTCTAAAGTTTGCCTTATAAAAGTATCATCCTTTTCATCAGATGCCACTTTCACATATGCAGTCATCATATTCATCCAATCTGTTGCATCTAAAAGATACCATCTAATTTTAGAAAAATTTATACCATATTCATTTATCCATCCATTGCTTGTAAAGCCAAATAAGATCTTTTTCTTGCCATCAAGTATTGGTTTCATAGCAGGTGTAAACTCCTGTATCTTAAATGTGATAACAGAAACAGAAGACATGTCTTTCACTTTTTTTCCAGTAAAATCTAATGTTTCTAAAGAGAAGCTTGTAAGTTCGGGATGATTGGTTAAAACCCATTCGGTTGCAGTAAGTTCAGCCTGTTCTTTCATTTGTTCTACTGCAGCAATTCCAGATCCAATAATAATTCCAGCGCCTATAGCAGCAGCAGCTATAGCAGCGCCATCACTTTGAGCAGATGCTTGTTTTGGAATTAATAACATTAAAATAAATAGGAATAATAATAGTTTTTTCATTTTTATTTTTTTTTAATCTTCCCAACCACAAAGGGTTCTTCCATAATTTTCTGCCTCACTTTGGGTAACCTCTTTTATACTACTTTTACAATTAGAGAGGCCTCGACAATTACTTATATAGTGGTATTTTTCACTGTATTTCCCTTTACATATATAAACATTATTTACTAACCCATTAAAAGAAGTTCCTCCTGTAAATATTAGTAAGAATAAAATTTTAATAAACAAACTTTTTTTCATATCACTTTTTTAATTTTTTCTTATTACTTCTCCACTCCCAAGGTGCTATAGCATCATTTTCACACCATAAACCAACTTTGTTGATTTTCGCAAAATTTTCTAGTGAATCTAATTGTTTATCATTGGAGTATTTAACATAATGCCAGGCCAAACCATTTTTAACAAGTTCGTGATTTAAAATTAAAGAATCGGTATAAATCACTATACCTATTAGTCTTCCATATCTATCTGTTTTAATCACATCAACATTTATAAACTTTCCAAAAACAGCATCTGAAGTAAATTGTTTTGCTTTTTTTGAATAAGGCTGTTTCCTTTCTGGGCAGTCTATGTTAGCAATTCTAATTCTATGAAGTATGGAATCTTGAGTTAATAGTTTGAAGGTGTCTCCGTCTGTAATTGCGACTACTTTACCTGTTAGTAATGTGTCTTTATATTTTATATTTTGACCTGTTGTGTTGTTAGCTAAACTTATTAATATTACAAATAAAATGATTCTTAACTTCATTAGAGCTTAAAATTAATTAGGGAAAAGTACATCTAGGTTTTTTTTTGCTTCATTTAGGTTATTTGATGTCTTATTAATATAAATATTATTAGAACTAACTCCCATATCTATAAACCAGTCTGTCCAAAATCTAGTTAAAATTCTAAACTCTGAAGTACATGGTTTAAGAGGCTTTAACTTTGTTCTAGGTCTAGATTCATTGTTTATACAATCAGGATTTAATTCCAGTATTGTAATTGTTGTGTTTTCAGGAAGTTTATACTCTGAACTAACTATCCCCCATTTTTGGGTTTCATATAATTTTTGCCAATTTTTACTTGCTCTTAATGGGTTAAGAATTGATCCTTCTAGATGGCCAATTTTTTTATCTTTATTTGTTGGATTTTCTCCTGTCATATACATATAGCCGTCTGTGAAAATAATTATATGATTGTTAGCTTTGCTCTAATAATCCATCCTGCCATTATTTGTGTATCTTCTTCTGAAAGATTTCCTCCTTTTTTTATTTCTTTCGCATCTAATACAAGATTTTCTTCACTATATTTTTTATCTAAGGGTGTTGTACAAGAAATAATTAAGAAAGTAATTACACTGAATAGTAATATTTTTTTCATTTTGTTATTATTTAAAATTTTGAACTTTTAATTCAATTAAAGTTGTTCAAATCTATACCCTTAAAACAAAAAATCCTTACGGATTTCCGTAAGGATTTGTAGGACACCTACTTTTTAAAATCTCCCCAAATTTCTTGGATAGGCTCCTTTAATTCTATTTTACCAATTACCTAAACCTGGATGGTCTGGGCTATTGTAATCAATCCCTTCTATACCATTGCAAGGGTCGTTGATTATGGATTGAATTATTGCAAATTCTCCCCAAATCATAGGCCCAATTTCAGTGCCATCCACATTATACCAAATTCCATCTGTTAAAGTAGCATCTAATGGAGCAGCAATAATTTTAATAAAATCATCGTACTCACACATGTTTCCATTTACATCATCATAGGTTGTCATCCAATGATTTGTTAACCAAGCCCCAGAGCCTCTATAGGCATCGTAGCCAAGGTGTCTGTCTAATAATAAATCACCATCACAATCTTTATTGGAAAGCCAAGCTTCATTCCACTTCATGACTAATTTCCATTCTGGGTATCCATAATCACCGTTATACATATGAGCTTGGTAGTTATAACCAAATTCTGTATAACCAGTTTCAATAGGGTTGCCGCCAGAATCTACTAATAAGCCACTTGGAATAGTTGTGCAATCACTAGGGGTTCTAGTTGGAGATGTTGACTCAGTAGTATAATCTGCACTTACTTCAGCATCAATAGAATCCTTTTGACAAGAAATTGTAATTAAAGCGATAATAACGATACCACTTACTAAATAAAAAAACTTTTTCATTATAATATATATTTAAATTAAGGAGCTTTAAAAAAAGGATTAGTTATTCCTTAAAAAGATATAAAGCTCCATAGTATCTTTTTAAGAAAAAAATTCACAATTATAAAGCTCAGAGAGATCGGGGCGACCTTGTTATTATAACAATTAAAAGAATCTAGTATTAACTATCTAATTACTTACATAAGTAAAACAAAATTAAAACTATTAAATAAATATTCCTTACGGTTTTCCGCAATTGAAGAAAATAAAAAAATGGTGCTATATAAGCCCTATATCTTTTACTATTGACACTAAGTGTATCACGTTTTTGGCTTTAAAATGAGAGCGTAGTGTATTTATATGTTTTTCTATAGAACTCAAACTACTTGGGGTGATGTTTTTTTTACTAAAATCTTTGCTAATTTCACTTTGAGATAATCCATTTGACAAAAGATTTAAAAGTTCTATATCATAATCATCTATTTCTAAATCTAATTTGGGATTTAAAGCATTTTCAACTAGTGGAGATAAATACTTTTTTTTAATTGATACAGAACGAATGGCCGCAGATAAATCTATCAAACCTTTACGTCCTTTGCATACGTAGGCATCAATTTTATAGCCGTTCATTAATTTTCTTACCTTTTGAAGTCGATTCTCAACAGAGTAAGCTATAATTTTTAATTCGGGATGCTCTTCTTTTAAAACTTTTATGAGTTCTTCTCCTGATGTAAACTTTTGTTTTCGATAATCTTCTTTAAAAGATAAATCAGTGATTAATAAATCATAAGGGGACTTGTCTCTAATTGCTTTTTTCACCTTTAAATAGGCGTCATCACAATATTGAACTTGGTCTATATCTATTATATTTAAACCTGAAAGAGTTGAAACCACACCTTTGTTGATGTCATCCATATCTTCAGCTATCAAAACCTTATTAAACATATTAAATCGATATTTTTGCTTTAAACCCTTTGTTTATATTAGATTCAAAATTAATCGATCCGTTAATAGATTCCATACGGGTTTCCGTATTCTGTAACCCTACCTTTTTTTCTAATTCACATCCAATACCATTGTCTGTGTATTGAATAGTTGTTTTGTTATTTTCTTGCTTAAATGTTAATACCACTAGGGTTGCATCACTATGCTTTCTCATGTTGGTCATTAGCTCTTGAAGTACTCTATAAATAGTTGTTTTTTTTAAGTTTGAAAACTCTTCCCAATTTATTTCTTTGAAGTCTTTTGTAATTATGGAAATCTCATCGTTTTTATAGCTTACTAATAAATCCAAAAGCATTTCTGCAAAGCCTTCGTCAATATCTATGGCAGCGTTCTCTTTAGAAATATCCCTTGTTTTATTATAAATCTCTTCAATGTCATCTAATATTTCATTCGAATCACTAGTATTGCTTTGAAGTTTTGTCATCACTTGATATATTTCATTCGCAACTTCGTCATGGATCTTTTTTGAAATACGAGTCTCCGTTTTATAGATTTGCTCTAGCTTTTCTTTTTTAGTCCTTGCCTTAAAAACAAAATAAGAAGAAATTAATAACAGTAATATAAAAATAGCAAGACCTAGGTATGTTAATTTTAATTGTTTCTCTTTTTCCCTTTGCAATGCGTTTTCTTGAGCTATTTTTTCCTGTTTATCATATCTATATTTATTAAAGGAATATTCATTTTTACGAATTTGCTCAGTTTTAGTTATACTATCTGTTAATCGTTTATATTCAATGACTTTTATATCCTCACTTAACTCGATATATAATGATAATGCGTCTTTAACATAAGTTTTATTGTTTATTTTATTTACAACTATATAGGCACTATCAGCAAATAATTTAGCTTTATTTTTATCATTTCTATCTTTATAAAAATAAAATAAGTTTTTATAAGTTAAATAAGTTCCAATGATGTCATTTTCTCTTTTTCTTATTGTTAATGATATATTTAAATTATTAAATGCTTCAGATAAATTCAATTTTGTCTGTACAGCCCCTAAATTATTTAATACTCTTGCTTTTTGTAAATGATCGCTATTATTTATGGCTTTATTATAAATTACTTCAAATTGTTCTAATGCTAATTCATATTGTTTTAAATCATAATAAATATTTGCTATATTATTAATAATAGTAATACTGTCTTTTTGTTTATTGGTGATTTTTAGAGCATCTTTATATACTTCAATTGCTTTATTATAATCACTTGAAGTTCTATAAACAATCCCTAAATGAGTTAATAAACCATATCTCGATTGATATAAGCTATCATTTTGTTTAAAGTTATCTAATAAATTAATTGCTTCAATTGCAGCTCCTTGACTTTCATAGATCATTCCCATTCTCAATTGGCATTCGGCAATCATTCTCAAATCCGAAATTGCTCTTAAGGTGTCTTTTTTTAAAAGTGCGCTAATTTTATCTTGATGGTAAAAATTATAACTAGACAATAAATCTGAATTATTCTTTGGGCTAATTACTTTATGATAATAGAAATAAGTACTATCTGTTTTCTCCTGAGAATAAAGGTCATTGTCGTTTAATAAACAAAGAAGGCTTGTTGCAAAATAAAAATAGAGGAATGAATTTTTAATTATTTTCATTCCTCTAAAGTAATAACATTTATTAACTTTTAATTCCCATCTCCTGGAGGTGGTGGCGGTGGCGGTGGTGGAATAGTTCCATCATCTCCACAACACGTTTGTTGCTCTTGCATTTCGGTTGTTACTTTCTCTGGAGTACAGGAAAATAATCCAAAATTTAGAACGATTGTAAATAGTAATATAACTGCTGTTTTCATTTTTTATAATTTTTAAAATTTGACAATAGTGTTACTGTCCGAAGTTTTTTCAGATTGAATAATATTTAGCAACACGCTAAAAATGAAGAGACGTCTCTCTAATTGGGAAGTATGGAAAGCAGAAGTAAATAGATTTAATTACTTCCCAAAGAATTAAACAGACATACCCTGCTTTTCCATTACTGTACAAATGAAAGAAGATACTTTAGGAAAGGCTGGAAATGAGATTGAAAGGATTTGGAAAATAATATTCCAAGATTATTACCAAAGAATTTGTAGTTTTATTGAATCTAATATAAAGTTTAAAAATGCACAAAAAGTTAATCCTAGATTGTTTTGAAAAATCTAAATTGGAGACAGGTACAGAAAAACTATCTAGCTTATCAAAACATATTTCAGATGTTTTATTAGAAGATTATAATTTTCAAGTAAACGAAAGAACCTTAAGAAACTACTTTAACGATATTGGAAAGAATGGAGGTGAGGAATTTAGAATATCTACAAACATTGCAAATGAGTTGTCAAAATATTTAGGATATAATGACCTAAGAGATTATTCAAAGGTCATTAGCATAAAAAAGAAAACAATTTCTTTAAATAAATTTATAATTGGTGGATTAGTTATTGTTTCGACATATTTTGGAATTGATGCTGTAAGAGATAAATGTATGATATGGAAAGTGGATCATTTTGAGAAAATTTCATGTGAAGAAGAAAAAGCTAAACCTATTAATGAAAGTTTACTTCTAAATTTTAAAAAAATAACTCCTAATTGTGAATACTTGTTTTTTAGCAAAAATGGAGATGTACAAGTTTGGTATGGTAAAAATAATAGGAGAGAAATAGAATTTTTTACTCAATTAGGAGTCCATCCTGAAACAGGAAAGGCTTTAAAACCGATTTCAAGATATATTATTGAAAAATATATTTGTCTGGATTTACATTAAACCAGCTTCTAAGTAATAAATTTTGTGCAAATGAAAAAACCAACAAACTCCAAATCATTGGAAAGTGTTGGTTTTATTAGTGACCTCGACAAGATTCAAACTTGTAACCTCTTGAGCCGTAATCAAGTGCGCTATTCAGTTGCGCCACGAGGCCGTTAATCGGCTGCAAATATATTTCTTTTTAAGGATTTGGCAATGATTGTTTTAATAAAAAATCAGTTTTTAATCTAAAGCTCTTTTCGTAATCCATAAACGATACCCAAACAATGCCATTTGCCATTTTTTTGCAGTTGCAAGATCAACACCTTGTTTGGTGAAACTTGGGAGGATTGCTTTATTGAGTTTAGCTAATACTCTGAATAATGATTTTTTCATACTTCAAATATAAGAGATATAAAGGAATGTATTTTAGTATCTTCACCTCCAAATAATAATAGTAAATGGATATAGTTTACATCCTTTCGGGATTGGCGTTATTAGTAATAGGGGGTGAGTTTTTAGTACGGTCTTCGGTAGCTATATCTCGCAAGTTTCATTTGTCTAGAATGATAATAGGGTTAACGGTGGTCTCCTTTGCTACTTCTGCTCCAGAATTGTTTGTGAGTATTCAGGCGGCGTTAGACGGATATCCGTATATCGCACTGGGAAATGTAGTAGGGTCTAATATTGCAAATATTGGTTTGGTGTTAGGTATTACGGCTATTATTTCACCACTTTTTTTAGATAGAGATTTTTACAAGTTTAATTGGCCAGTAATGATGGTGCTGTCTATTGGAATGTATTTTTTATTGAAATTCGGAAATGGCATCAATAGGTATGAAGGTATTGGGCTTCTTTTGGTATTGGTGGTTTATTTGTGGGTGTTAATAGCCAAGGCTAAAAGGAATAGAAAAAATATTACAGTAGAAGGTTCTGCTAATTTGGAAGAAATAATTGCTTCAAATTTCAAGATTGTTATCTGGTTAATAATTGGAGGAGGAGCCTTGTGGGGCGGAAGCGAATTATTGGTGGATGGAGCTGTAAGTGTTGCTGAGAATTTTGGTGTAAGTACTCGTGTTATAGCGGTTACTATGATTGCAATTGGCACTAGTGTTCCTGAGTTAGCTACTTCTGTTGTAGCTGCATTTAAACATGAAAAAGCGTTGTTAATAGGTAATATTATAGGGTCTAATATTTTTAATATTGCTTCTGTAATAGGTATTACGGCTATTATTCACCCTATAACTATTTTAGATTCTGGTATCTCTTTAATACTTTCAGATATTATTTGGATGGTTGGTTTTGCAGCGGTAATTTATCCTTTAGCCTTGCTTCCTAAAAAGTTTGTTTTGACAAAATATAAGGGTATTCTTCTGTTTACCGCTTACTGTATATTTATTGGGTTGGTTTTTGTTAATTTTGAATAACATCTTTCGTTAATTAGCTTTATTTTGAAGTTAATAGTAAAATAGAAGGGGTTGTTGATAAAAAAAACACAAAATGCTTTAATTTTACCCCTAAAAAATAGGGGGTGTGTTCTGTAAAAGTTACTTTTGTACTTTCATTTTAACAAAATTAAAACGTAAAGTTATGTCAACCCTTAGATTTCAAGCAATTAAAGAAACATTTGGTCGCAAACCAATTATTGTTAATGAGCCAGAACGCCGTTCAGAAATATTTGGAAAAAATGTTTTTAACGAAACTGCAATGCGACAGTATCTTACTAAAGATTCTTTTAAAAGTGTCATGGATGCTACTGTAAATGGTAGTAAAATAGACAGAAATATTGCCGATCATGTTTCTACAGGAATGAAGGATTGGGCAATAACAAGAGGAGCTACACATTATACACATTGGTTTCAACCATTAACAGGCTCTACGGCGGAAAAACATGATGCCTTTTTTGAAACAGTCGGAGATGGTCTAGCAATTGAAAAATTTGAAGGAGGACAATTAGTACAACAAGAACCCGACGCTTCAAGTTTTCCTAATGGAGGAATAAGAAATACTTTTGAAGCAAGAGGTTATACTGCTTGGGATCCTACCTCACCAGCATTTATTTATGGAACCACACTTTGTATTCCTACTGTTTTTGTTGCCTATACAGGTGAAGCGTTAGATAATAAAACACCTTTACTTAGGTCTTTACAAGTTTTAGACACTGCGGCAACTGCGGTAGCAAAATATTTTGATAAAAATGTAACTAAAACAATAGCAACTTTAGGTTGGGAGCAAGAATATTTCTTAATTGATAAAGCATTGGCTTCATCAAGACAAGATATTTCACTTACAGGAAGAACACTTTTAGGGCATTCTTCAGCAAAAGGACAACAATTAGACGACCATTATTTTGGATCTATTCCTTCGCGAGCATTAGATTATATGCGTGATTTAGAAACCGAATGTATGTATTTGGGGATTCCAGTAAAGACACGCCATAATGAAGTAGCACCCAATCAATTTGAACTAGCACCTATTTTTGAAGAAGCAAATCTTGCTGTAGATCACAATTCTTTATTAATGGATGTGATGGAAAAAGTTGCAGACAGACATCACTTTAAGGTATTGTTTCATGAAAAACCATTTGCAGGAGTAAATGGAAGTGGAAAACATAACAACTGGTCGTTAAGTACTAACACAGGAATCAATCTGTTGAGTCCAGGAAAAACACCGAAGCGCAGCCTTCAGTTTTTAACTTTCTTTGTGAATACCATTAAAGCGGTTAATGAGCATGAAGAGTTATTACGTGCTGCAATAGCAAGTGCTAATAATGACCATCGTTTAGGAGCAAATGAAGCGCCACCTGCGATTATTTCGGTATTTATTGGTTCACAGTTAACTAAGACATTAGATGAATTAGAGAAAGTAACCAATGGTAAATTATCTCCTGAAGAAAAAACAGAATTAAAATTAAATGTTGTTGGTAAAATCCCTGAAATATTACTAGACAATACAGATCGTAATCGTACTTCACCTTTTGCTTTTACAGGTAATAAATTTGAATTTAGAGCGGTGGGTTCAACAGCTAACTGCGCAAACCCTATGACGGTATTAAACGCTATTGTTGCAAAGCAGTTAATTGAATTTAAGAAAAGTGTAGATGCTCTTATTGTAGATAAGAAGATGAAGAAAGACGATGCTATTTTCAATATTCTTAGAGAGTATATTAAGGACTCTAAACGAATTCGTTTTGAAGGAGATGGTTATGGAGAGGCTTGGGAAAAAGAAGCGAAAAAACGGGGACTTAGCAATAACAAAAGTACACCTGAAGCTTTAAAAGCAAAAGTTTCAAAAAAGACAATTGCTTTATATGAAGACCTTAATATAATGAGCAAAGTAGAAATTGAAGCTCGTTACGAAATCAAGGTGGAAGAGTATGTAATGCGAATTCAAATTGAAAGTAGAGTTTTGGGAGATATTGCCAGAAATCATGTAATTCCTACAGCTATTAAATATCAGAATATTCTTATAGAAAATGTGCAGGGATTGAAGGTTATTTATGGTGAAGATTTCAGAAAATTAGCGAAAGAGCAAATGGAGCTTATTGAGCAAATATCAGAACATATTGCAAAAATAAACCGTGGCATTACCAATATGATTAATGAGCGAAAAAAAGCAAATGTGTTAGAATCTACAGAAAAGCGTGCTGCTGCTTATTGCGACAAAGTAAAGCCTTATTTTGAAGAGATTAGGTATCATTGCGATAAATTAGAATTGCTAGTAGATGATGAACTTTGGCCATTAACTAAGTATCGAGAAATGTTATTTTTAAAATAATAGAAATTAAATTTTATAAATACCCCTCTTTTTTTAGTGGGGTATTCTTTTTTACCTTTGTCCTATGAGTCAAGAAATTTCAAAACGTTACGCCCAAAGAGGAGTGTCTGCTTCAAAAGAAGATGTGCACAACGCTATAAAAAATGTTGATAAGGGTTTGTTTCCTCAAGCATTTTGTAAAATAGTGCCAGATTACCTAACAGGAGATGATGACTATTGCTTGGTAATGCATGCAGATGGAGCTGGAACAAAATCTTCCTTAGCTTATATGTATTGGAAAGAAACTGGCGATCTTTCGGTTTGGAAAGGTATAGCGCAAGACGCTTTAATAATGAATATTGATGATCTTTTATGTGTTGGGGCAACAAATAATATAATGTTGTCATCAACCATTGGAAGAAATAAAAATAAAATTCCAGGAGAAGTGATTTCAGCTTTAATCAATGGCTCTGAAGAATTATTAAAAGACCTAAAAGAATTTGGAGTTACCATTCATTCCACGGGTGGAGAAACAGCAGATGTTGGTGATTTGGTAAAAACCATTATTGTAGATTCTACAGTTACTGCGCGTATTAAAAGAAGTGAGGTAATAGATAATGCTAATATTAAAGCAGGAGATGTAATTGTTGGCTTAGCATCTTTTGGTCAAGCAACGTATGAAACAGAATATAATGGTGGGATGGGTAGTAACGGACTTACTTCTGCAAGACATGATGTTTTTGATAATTATTTAGCTTCAAAATATCCAGAAAGTTTTGATCATGAAGTTCCTGAAGAGTTGGTGTATTCGGGGTCTAAAAAATTGACAGATAAAATAAACGAAAGTCCTTTAAATGCAGGAAAATTAGTGTTGTCACCAACAAGAACTTATGCTCCAATCATAAAAAAAATACTTTCTAAATTTACCAATAAAGATATCCACGGAATGGTACATTGTAGCGGCGGGGCTCAAACCAAAATTTTACATTTTATAAAGAACCTCCATATAATAAAAGACTCATTATTTGAGGTTCCGCCTTTGTTCAAATTAATTCAGCAAGAAAGTAATACAGATTGGAAAGAAATGTATCAAGTATTTAATATGGGACACCGTATGGAATTATATGTTCCAGAAAATATTGCAAATGATATTATCGAGATTTCAAAATCTTTTAATGTAGCTGCTAAAATAATTGGAAAAGTTGAATCTTCTCCTCAGAAGAAACTCACTATTTTTAGTGAGTTTGGAGAATTTTTATATTAAAAACAAAGCATTTTGTAGGTAATGTTGTACTTTTGTAGGATTCCTCAGCATAATTTATTGTAACTCCTTATTCTTGAAAACTAATTTTTTCCATAAAAATTATAAAGTTTTAACGACGGCTTTAGTAGTATTTTTGTTTTTAATAGGACTAGCTGCTTTTTATAATTCTACTATTAAATTTGGGGATGAGTCAGGTTTTTTAATATATAGATCTATTCGAGGGATTGTTTGCTTTGTTTATTTAGCTATAATAATTCTCTTTCAAAAAAAAGAACCCAATCCATTACTTAACTCTTTTTTAGTGTTATATGGACTCTCGAGTCTACTTACTATTGGGTATGAGAACAATACGTTAGCAACCCTTTCTATGGGACTAAATATTTTGGCTTTTATGATGTTGATAAGAGCAATTTTACCTAAAGTAAATTTATTTAAACTTGAATCGTTTCATATTTTAAGTTTTATGATAATGATTGTTTTTATGGGTTTCTTGAGTTATCAATTTATTATAATGTTTAAAGATATGACCCAAAGTAACCTTCACTTTATTTTTATAGTTTTAAATACCTTTGGACTTGTTTTTACTACGTATTTAGGGGTATTGTTTAATCATAAATATAGCTCTAGAAATACGATCGTATTTTTAGGGTTTATTGTTTTATTGCTTTTTACGGAAGCCTTTAGAGGAATAGCATATTATGATATGGCTTATGGAGACTTTTCAGCACATATTGCTAGATTTATTTTAATTATTTCTATAAGCCTACTAATGCATTATGCATTTATGAAAAAGAAAGATGAAGAGTTGTTAAATAATAAATTCTTTTAAGATTATCAGTATCTGATTAAAACTTCTTTTTCTTGCTTAAAAACTATATGTAATAGTAGCTTCAACGTTTGTTAAAAAGCTACACCTTGCTTTTCTGTTTTTTTTTACTACTTAAATCAAAATAATATAAGCAATTGTTTATGTGATGGTTGAGACTGGCTCTTTGGTCTTTTATCTTTCAGAGGAGTGGTTTTTAGTCTTTTATTGGATACTATGTTTTAATATCTAAATAATCTAAAATTATACTAGCCTAAATTATCGTAAATTTGAACGATATTTAAAATTACTATGTTAGAAAAACTTCAAATTGTAAAACAACGTTTTGATGAGGTGAGTGACCTTATTATTCAACCAGATATTATAACAAATCAAAAGCGTTATATACAAATTAATAAAGAATATAAAGACCTTAGATTATTAATGGATAAGCGTGAAGAATATTTGACACTTACCAATAATATTAATGAAGCAAATGAAATTATTGCCGATGGGAGTGATGCAGAAATGGTTGAAATGGCAAAAATGGAGTTAGACGAAGCAAAAGAACGGATACCAATTCTAGATGAAGAAATTAAATTTTTATTAATACCGAAAGATCCCGAAGATGCTAAGAATGCGGTAATGGAAATTAGAGCGGGAACAGGTGGTGATGAAGCAAGTATTTTTGCTGGTGATCTTTTTAGAATGTATACTAAATATTGCGAAAGTAAAGGATGGAGAACAGATGTTGTAGATTTTAGTGAAGGAACCAGTGGTGGATTTAAAGAAATTCAGTTTGAAATTACTGGTGATAATGTTTACGGAATATTAAAATTTGAAGCAGGCGTTCATCGTGTTCAACGTGTCCCTCAAACAGAAACACAAGGTCGAGTACATACCAGTGCAGCAACCGTAATGGTTTTTCCTGAAGCTGAAGAATTTGATGTGCAGATTGAAATGAAAGATGTGCGTGTTGATTATTTTTGCTCATCAGGTCCAGGAGGGCAATCGGTGAATACAACCTATTCGGCAGTACGTTTAACTCATGAACCTACAGGCTTAGTAGCGCAATGTCAAGATCAAAAATCACAACATAAAAATAAAGAGAAAGCCTTTAAAGTATTGCGTTCTAGATTATACGATTTGGAGTTAGCAAAAAAGCAAGCAGAAGATGCAGAAAGACGAGGCTCTATGGTTACCAGTGGTGATAGAAGTGCGAAAATTAGAACCTATAATTACTCACAAGGAAGGGTAACCGACCATAGAATCAACCTAACATTATACGATTTAAGTAATATAATCAATGGTGATATTCAGAAAATAATAGATGAATTACAATTGGTAAGCAATACCGAAAAACTAAAAGAAGCAGGAGAAACTTTTTAAATTTTCATTAGAAAATAATGTTACACTGAGCCTGCCTTCCGGCAAGGCAGGCTTGTCGAAGTACTTATGAAGTATGAAATGAGAACATATACTAATAACAAATGACAACCAGCCAACTAATTTCAGAAATCAAAAGAAAAAAGTCCTTTCTCTGTATTGGATTGGATGTCGATTTAAATAAAATTCCTAAACATTTATTAAAAGAAGAAGACCCTATTTTTACTTTTAATAAAGCAATTATAGATGCAACTCATCATTTAGCAGTAGCCTATAAACCTAATATGGCTTTTTATGAGGCCTACGGAATTAAAGGGTGGAAATCCCTTGAAAAAACAATCAATTATTTAAACAAAAACTATCCTGAAATCTTTACCATTGCCGATGCAAAACGGGGTGATATAGGTAATACGTCATCTATGTATGCCAAAGCATTTTTTGAAGATTTAGGATTCGATTCAGTTACAGTGGCTCCCTATATGGGTAAAGATTCAATAGAACCTTTTCTAGCATTTAAAGATAAGCATACCATTTTATTAGCATTGACTTCTAATAAAGGTGCTTTCGATTTTCAAACTCAGAAAATTGAAGGAAAAGAAGTCTATAAAACAGTTTTAGAAACTTCAAAAAATTGGGAGAATAGCCAAAACCTTATGTATGTGGTTGGGGCAACCAAAGCCGAATATTTTAAAGAAATAAGAAAAATTGTACCAAATAGTTTTTTACTTGTTCCAGGAGTTGGTGCACAAGGAGGGAACCTAGAAGATGTTTGTAAATACGGATTAACAAAAGATATTGGCTTGTTAATCAATTCTTCCAGAGGAATTATTTATGCTTCTAATGAAACTAATTTTGCAGAAAAGGCTGCACAAGAAGCTGAAAAATTACAAAAACAAATGGAGTGTATTTTAAACGGATAGCTTAATTAATCTTGCAAAGCAAAAACCTGTTGTAATAATGATGTTGTACGAGAATTAAGATTTGTTCTAATTTTCTTTTCTTCCACAGCAATCATAGTGTAAACTCCTTTTAATGCTTCAGTAGTTACATAATCTGTTAAATCTGGATTTACTTTATTTACAAAAGGAATGCTATTGTAATTATTTATAAGGTTTGTCCAAATTTGATCTGCTCCAACTTTCGAAAATGAATTTTGAATAACAGGATTAAATTTACTGTAAAGAGCAGTATTGGTTTTTGTCTGTAGATAATTTGTAGCGGCGTTATCAGTACCCAATAATATGTTTTTAGCATCTGTAAAAGTGATTTCCTTTACCGCATCAATAAAAATTGGAGTTGCTTCTTTTACGGCATCTTCAGCAGCACGATTAAGGGCTTTAATGCCTTCATCTGCAAGATTTCCTAATCCAATTTTACGCAATGCAGTATCTACTTTTTGCAATTCTTCAGGCATCACAATTTTAACTAAGTCGTTTTTATAAAAACCATCTTTTTGAGTGAGTTTAGTTACCTGTTTGTCAATTCCTAAATCAAGGGCTTGTCGTAAACCTCCAGCGATATCAAGAGTTCCATTGGTGGTTTCGGTTGGTAAGGAGTTAACTACATCTTGTAACTCTGCACAAGAGAATGTTATAAAAGATATGCAAATGAGAGTTAGTTTTTTGAAAGCCATATTGTTAGTTTTAATGATCCTGCAAAGATGTGAAATTATTTTAAAAGAAATTAAATAAATGAATCCAAAATTTAGAGTTTACCTCATAGGCTTACTATATCTATTCCCTTTTTCGTAAATTTGCAAACTGAAAATAATATTTCAATCCCATGCAACAGATAACTCCATATATTCCCAAAAATAAAGTCAGAATTGTAACTGCAGCTTCCTTGTTTGATGGTCACGATGCATCTATTAATATTATGCGCCGTATTATACAAGCCACTGGTGTTGAAGTGATCCATTTAGGTCATGATCGTAGTGTAGAAGAGGTCGTAAATACAGCGATACAAGAAGATGCTAATGCAATCGCTTTAACTTCATACCAAGGTGGGCATAATGAGTATTTTAAGTATATGTACGATTTGCTGAAGGAAAAAGGAGCTTCACAAATTAAGATATTTGGAGGTGGAGGTGGAGTCATTCTTCCTACTGAAATAAAAGAATTAGAAGCGTACGGAATTGAAAGAATCTACTCGCCAGATGATGGACGTGAAATGGGATTGCAAGGAATGATTAATGACTTGGTAGCGCGATCTGATTATCCTATTGGTGATACATTAAAAGTAGATATCGATTCTCTTTCAAAAAAAGATTCAGGAGCGATTGCAAGAGTTATTTCGGCTGCTGAAAACTTTCCTGATATAGCTAAAGAAATTCTAGAAGAAATTCATCAAAAAAATAAAAATTCAAAAACACCTGTACTTGGAATTACAGGGACAGGCGGAGCAGGAAAATCATCATTAGTAGATGAGTTGGTGCGAAGGTTTCTTATAGATTTTCCAGAGAAAACCATAGGACTTGTTTCCGTAGATCCTTCCAAAAGAAAAACGGGAGGAGCTTTGTTGGGTGATCGTATTCGCATGAATGCGATTAATTCGCCTAGAGTTTATATGAGAAGTTTAGCTACTCGCCAAAGCAATTTGGCATTGTCTAAATATGTTTCAGAAGCCATTGAAGTATTAAAAGCAGCAGAATATGATATTATTATTATAGAAACTTCAGGGATTGGACAAAGTGATACCGAAATTATAGAACATAGCGATGTTTCCTTATACGTAATGACTCCAGAATTTGGAGCAGCAACTCAGTTAGAGAAAATCGATATGTTGGATTTTGCAGACTTAGTTGCCATCAATAAATTTGATAAACGAGGTTCGTTAGATGCGTTACGCGATGTTAAAAAACAATACATGCGTAATAATAATTTATGGGATGTACATCAAGATGATTTACCTGTATTTGGAACCATAGCTTCTCAATTCAACGACCCAGGAATGAACAAGTTATACAAAGCCATCATGGATAAACTTGTTGAGAAAGCTAATTCAGATTTAAATTCAAGTTATCAGATTTCTGAAGAGATGTCTGAAAAAATATATGTGATTCCACCAGCGAGAGTACGGTACCTTTCAGAAATTTCTGAAAATAATAGAGGGTACGATGCTAAGGTAGATACGCAAGTTGAGGTAGCTCAAAAACTGTATGGTATTTATAAAACAATTACCTCTGTCATTTCAAGCGAAACGAAGCAATCTCATTTTAATAAAACGGGTTTAAATGAAGAAGAGATCCTGAATCAAGTTCAGGATGATAAATTAAATGCCATTGCGAGTGAAACGAAGCAATCTGTAAATAATGAGTTTTTATCATTATTAATAAAAGAATTTGACCGAGTAAAAATGAATCTAGACCCTTACAATTGGGAAGTAATACTAGGCTGGTCTAAAAAAGTAAACCGTTATAAAGATCCGGTATATTCATTTAAAGTACGTGATAAGGAGATTAAAATTGAAACACATACCGAGTCGCTTTCTCATTTGAAAATTCCAAAAGTAGCATTGCCAAAATACCAAGCTTGGGGCGATATTTTACGATGGGTATTGCAAGAGAATGTTCCGGGAGAATTTCCCTATACTTCAGGATTATATCCTTTTAAAAGAACAGGAGAAGACCCAACAAGAATGTTTGCAGGAGAAGGTGGGCCAGAACGTACCAACAGACGTTTTCATTATGTAAGTTTAGGAATGCCAGCTAAGAGGTTATCGACTGCTTTTGATAGTGTAACTTTATATGGTAATGATCCAGATAAACGTCCAGATATTTATGGGAAAATTGGAAACGCAGGAGTTTCTATCTGTTGTTTAGATGATGCTAAAAAACTGTATTCAGGTTTCGATTTAAGTCATTCGATGACATCGGTAAGTATGACGATTAATGGGCCAGCACCAATGCTGTTAGGCTATTTTATGAATGCAGCGATCGATCAAAATTGTGAAAAATACATTAAAGAGAATAATCTGGAAACAGAAGTTGAAAAGAAAATTGCATCTATTTATAAAGAAAAAGGAACAGAACGACCTAGTTATCAAGGTGAAATACCAAAAGGAAATGAAGGCTTAGGATTGATGTTATTAGGAGCAACAGGAGATGAGGTTTTACCAAAAGATGTTTACGATAAAATTAAATACGAAACTTTAAAACAGGTTAGAGGTACCGTACAAGCTGATATTTTAAAAGAAGATCAAGCACAAAACACCTGTATTTTCTCGACGGAGTTTGCCCTAAGGTTAATGGGCGATGTGCAAGAATATTTTATTGAAAAGCAAGTCCGTAATTTCTATTCGGTTTCTATTTC
This sequence comes from Flavobacterium sp., assembly GCA_030591585.1. Taxonomy (GTDB): domain Bacteria; phylum Bacteroidota; class Bacteroidia; order Flavobacteriales; family Flavobacteriaceae; genus Marifrigoribacter. The sequence goes on from JAUVAS010000002.1 coordinate 105,521, forward strand.
TGGTTATCATATTGCAGAAGCAGGGGCAAATCCTATTACACAATTGGCGTTTACATTGGCCAACGGATTTACGTATGTGGAGTATTATCTTTCAAGAGGAATGGACATCAATAAATTTGGTCCTAATTTATCATTCTTTTTTAGTAATGGTGTTGATCCAGAATATTCTGTGATAGGTAGAGTTTCAAGAAAAATTTGGGCAAAAGCATTAAAACATAAATATGGGGCAAATCCGAGAGCTCAAATGTTGAAATATCACATTCAGACTTCAGGGCGTTCATTGCATGCTCAAGAAATTGATTTTAATGATATAAGAACCACACTTCAGGCACTGTATGCGATATATGACAACTGCAATTCATTACACACAAATGCTTACGATGAGGCAATTACAACACCTACGGAAGAAAGTGTACGTCGTGCGATGGCAATTCAGTTAATCATTAATAAAGAATTAGGATTGGCTAAGAATGAAAACCCAATACAAGGATCGTTTATTATTGAAGAGCTCACCGATTTAGTAGAGGAAGCTGTTTTAACAGAATTTGACAGAATCACTGAAAGAGGAGGTGTTTTAGGAGCAATGGAAACCATGTACCAACGCAGTATGATACAAGAAGAAAGTTTGTATTATGAAACCTTGAAACACAATGGAGAGTTTCCTATTATTGGTGTAAATACTTTTTTAAGCAGTAAAGGTTCTCCAACGGTAATTCCAAGCGAAGTGATAAGAGCTACGGAAACTGAGAAAGAATATCAGATTCAAGTTATTGAAAATCTTCATAAATCTAACGAAAATAAATCTGCTGAATTATTAGCCGATCTACAACAAAAATCCATTCAAAACGAAAATATTTTTGAAGCCTTAATGGAAGTTTGTAAACATTGTTCTCTTGGGCAAATCACTAGTGCATTGTTTGAAGTAGGAGGTCAGTATAGAAGGAATATGTGAATTAATCTAAATATTTTAATATTTCCTTTTTAGTTTTGATTGCTTCTGGCGTATATTCTAATATTTTTTCATTTTTTAAAAAATAGATATTTAAAATATGTAACACATTATCCATTGTAAGTGGGATTTTAATTTTATCATTTATAATTTTTTTCAAAAAATCTTTTCTGTCTATTCTAAAAACTTCTTTAGCTAAATTATTTTCACTGTCAAGAATTTGATATAATTCTTTTGAAAGCTGTTGATTTAAAAATCTTATTCTCATTTTACTTCTCAACATAGCTTCCCAGTTTTTATTTTTATAATGCCTGTAAGCTAACTTATCAAAAATTGATAGTATTGTCCAATCTTGAGTTTCCAAAGTAGCATAAATTCCATTCATTACTCTCGACATGTCAATATTTCCTTTCCAATCATCTTTGTTTTTATACCTTAAATCATGTTCAACTTCATGCCAACCTTCAGAGAAAACAGTTCTAATTTGAATTTCAAAAGTTGTATCAATATTGCCGTTATAATAAGTAGAATATTTATCCATTAGCTCTTCACAATGTGAAGGTTTAAGTTTAAAGATTAAATTTAACCTTTGTGGTTTAAAACTAATATCATCACTTTCATCTTTTGTTTCATCTAAATATCTTGGATGGTTTTTTAAAATTTTATAAACTATTTCTATATCATCATTAAAGTATAAAGTTATTCTAATACCAATAATGTCTTGCATGTTTTTTTCTATCTTCTTATAATTTTTAGAAATCATTTTTTTAGATATTGATTCATCTGTTTTTGCTCTACTAAAAATTCGAAATAGAATACCAGAAGGTTCAATCAATAAAGATATTTCATTGCTTACTTCTCTTGCAAGTCTATCTAAATTATTATTCATATTTTATTTGGCATCAATTCTTTGTTTTATTTTTGGAATTTTATTTGTTGACAATTTAATACTTAGCCCATTAAGTTCAATAAAATTTGAATCAATTAAATTGCTAAAAGCTTTATTTACAATTTTTTTATCATCTTTATTAATCGATTTTAAAAGTGAATTTGTTTTTGATTGACCATTATAAATTTCAAGTAAAATATTATTTTCAATTCTCTCTAAATCACTTTTTTTGTTATCATAAGATTTATAAAAGACTAATATTTCACTATTTTCTTGTTTGCAATTTATCGCTTTAACATTAGGCATATCTTCTAACTTAATATCATTTTCAGATTTACATTCAATAAATGTGCAATTAAAAAAAGTAACATCTTCAAAAGAGTAGTTTTTAAAAACACATTTTTTAAAAACACAATTTATAAAAACAGATTTTCTTATTTTAAATTCATTTTCAAAAATAATATTGAATATACTGAATGAATTAAATTCTGATTCTTCGTAATTTCTTAAAAGTGCATTTCTTAGTGTAATATCAAAGTTGAATAAGGAATGTTGTTCAAATCTGCCTTTTAATTTTTCAATTTTATCCCAAAGTTTTTCTTTGTTTTCTTTATTTTGAACTTTATATGCTGTTACTCCTAATTCAACCATATAAGATGACCAGTTTTTATTAATCTTTTCTGTTTTTTCCTCACTCATAATTTCACCAATAAAAGTTCCAAAAACAAAATCATTAATAAAACCTATATGGTTTTCTTGGATTCCTTTTCTATCCAAAATTGCGTGATTTGATAATTTATCTTTTAAATCTTCTATATCTGTATTACTTGAATAAAGCTTTATAGCGTCATTAATTATTGATTTATTTTGATCATAAATAATTTCTTTAAAAAATGATTGTTTTTCGGTAGAAGAGTCAAAGTCGATTAACATCTTAACAGTGTTTTTGAAAATTTCATACTGTTTTTCAGGATTAATTTTCAAATCTTGTCTTTCCATTTCACGTGTCATTAATGATTTGAAATAAGTTTTGACTATTGAATTTGGATCCTCCAATAATAACTCAAAATCAAAAGCTTTTAAGTTTTTTAAGTATGTTAAAAGTACTGGGTTTGCTATATATTCTACAGGAATATTTTTCTCTCGTATTGAGTTTAATTTTTGTTCCCCAATCCAATCTTTTATTCTCGGGACTTCTATAGAATATCTATATATATCAAATTTATCATTCCATTTATTTGCCCAAGCTTTAAACTCACTTCCTGAAAATATTGCAGTTTTTCTTGTAGTGAGTATAATTTTAGCGCTATTTTTTAATAAATTTCCTATAGTATCTAGCATAGTTTCTACTTCATTAAAAACATCACTTTTATCAGATTTAACTATGTTAGATTTTTTTAAGAGTTCATCAAAACCATCAATTATTAATGGAATTCTCCCTTTTTGTATTTCATGTTTGACAATTTTAGAATCTAAATTAGGATATTGTCTATCAATTTCATCTAGTAATATATATCTAAAAATATTTGCACCACGGTTTCTAGATAATTCTGTCATTAGTGGTATTTCACAAGAATCCGAATCTAAAAGATTATTTAACAATTCAAATGAAGTACAAGTTTTTCCATAACCTGCGGATGCTTCAATAATTACAAGTTGAGGTTTTGGATTTTTTAAATGCTCAGTTATTGATTTAGTAATGCCGTTTTTAGAAATATTTCCATTTATTGTAAAAGGGCTATTAATATATTTATAAACAAAACCTCCATTAATTTTTCTTTGTTTAACAGCAAAATCACTATATTTTTTTTTATTTCTTTTTTTTGAGCTTATATATGCGAAAAAACTTTTATATAACTCAATTTCTGCTTCAATTGAGGTGGAATATATTTTTAATTTAGATGCATAACCAGATTTTGAATATTCATTTCTTATTTTTTCTGCATTTAGCATTATTAGCTTGGATTGTTTTAATGGTATTATATCAGCTCCAAAATACCTTCCTTCTTCGTACAGGCATATTAAAATGTCTTTATGATTTTCATTAATTTTATAACCATAAAGTTTATAGGTAGATTTTAATTCTTCTATATTCATTTGTTAGTTCATTTGATATTAAATATATGTATTTTAATCTATAATTAATTGTATTGATTAAGTCTTTATTAACATTTTTGTTATAATTAGAAATTATTTGAAGTCTGTAAAATTTGTTCTTTAAGACAAATAACGAGCACATTATTTGAAGTAGGAGGTCAGTATAGAAGAAACATGTAAGCAGAGAACCGCTTTTCTTTTTTCAAGAAAAATGTTTGAATCGCTTACACTGAGCTTAGTCGAAGTGTGGTTAAGAGAACCAATTTTTTAAAAGTATGTGATGCGTTTATAAAGTCAACATCCAAATATGCTGTAACTGTTTAAATTTTTTAAGCTCGTTTCTAAGAAGTGGAAGAAATTCTTTACCGTTACTATGTACGTTCTCTAAACGCTCGCAATTTTTATATAATACGTTTGTGAGATTAGAAAGTGATAAAACATGCTTGTGCTTTTCTTCAGAAAACGTTTTGCTTTCAGCTTTTACAATTTCTGGTGCTAATGAAATTGATTGTTGAACAATATCTCCCGTAAAATAAATAGTAGGGTCTTCAAATCCATTGGATTGCAACGGTGCTAAATCTGGCACTAAGTATTTTGAAATTTGACTCGAAAGCGTAAATATTTCTAATGCCTTTTTATGAATAGGCGAAATAGGCTTATTTGTATTTAAATTAATAATCATCTTACAATTTTAAGGGCTGATGGAGAGTTTTACAAAGTTAAATCGTAATATAAGATAGTTTGCTTTCGATATTAAAGTAAAAATGTATATTTGCTTTAATAAGTAGTTTTTTAACTGTTAAATTATATTGATATGCCTTTAGACGCTTTAAACTGGAATATATTACAATGCCTTCAAGCAAATGCAAGACAATCTAATGCAGAAATAGGAAGAAAAGTAGGTATAAGTTCTCCCGCAGTTTCAGAGCGAATAAAAAAAATGGAGGATACTGGAATAATTACGGGTTTTAAAACCATTGTCTCCCCCTCTGAAGTAGGATACCAATTAAAAGCAATTATTACTCTTCGAGCATTTATGGGAAAATTGAAACCATTTTTACAAAAAGTAAAAACCTATGATGAGGTCTTAGACTGCTATCGAGTTACAGGTAATGAAAATATTGTTTTAGAGGTGATCTTAAAAGACCAGAAACATTTAGAAATTTTTATCGATCAACTTATAAATTATGGAGAAACCAAAACACAGATTGTATTGTCTCATGTTGTAGAAAATAATGCTGTTAAGAAAGTGAAGGGTTGATTTTTTTTAAATTTTTTGATCAAACTATTGTTTACATTCTTATTTTTACTAAAAATAATAAACGATGAAGTCATTATTACCTGCCTTATTTTTATTTGTATCTTTTATAGGAATTGCTCAAAGCAATAAAGAAATTATCAAAGAAATTGAAAAAGTTCAATTAGAATTAAACGAAGAATATATAAACCCTGAAACTTCAATATTAGATTCTCTAGATCAAAAAACATTTAAAGGATTAGAGTTTTACCCTATAGATTTGAAATTTCATGTAGAAGCTACGTTTATTAGAACTCCAGATGAAAAACCTTTTTTAATGAAAACATCAACGGAGAGATTACCTGAATATGTAAAATATGGAGAAGCACATTTTACGCTAGATGGAAAAAATTTAAAACTGGATTTATTTCAAAGTACCAATCACGAAAATGAAGAAGGATATGAAGATTATTTGTTTGTACCCTATACAGATTTAACTAGTGGAGATGGATCTTACGGAGGAGGGAAATATATAGACACTCAAATCCCTGAAGGAGGAACTATTATTATAGATTTTAACAAAGCCTATAACCCTTATTGTGCTTATAGTCATCGGTATTCTTGTCCCATTCCTCCAAAAGAAAATGATATACTAGTGCGAATTGAAGCAGGAGTAAAGGATTATAAAAGCAATCATTGATTATTGATGAGTTTTTGTAATAATAAAATCTTTGCAGCGCTGCGTCTTTGCGAGCATCTTAAAGAAATTTAACCGCCCACATTCCAAAAAAGACAGCAGCAAAGCCGAGAATAAAACTGGCAATCGTATAAAGAGCAAAACTCATAAAGTCACCTGATTTTAAGAAGATATGATTTTCGTAAGCAAAAGCCGAGAAGGTGGTAAATCCACCACAAAAGCCAGTAGCTAAAAACAGTACGGTGTTTTGTGAAAGGGATTCATTTTTAGCAGCAAGACCTAGTATAATACCAATAAGTAAACTTCCTAAAATATTGGCAGCAAAAGTCCCGTAAGGAATTCCAGTTTCAGGACTATTAAGGTATTTTCCTATAACAAACCGGAGCGAACTTCCCAATCCTCCTCCTAAAAAAACGAGTAGTAAACTTTTCATGGTACGAATATAAAAAAATCCTTACGAGTATTTAGCTAAGGAGGGTTCTTATTAATATTAGTGAATTCTTATTTTAAAAATTTATGGAGAAAAAGCAACTATCATTTACTTGGTTTTATAAAGTAGCAATGGTATTCAGAGGATATATTAAGTATTATTTATATTTTTGCAATCTTCAATTAATTAAAAATCAATAAAAATGAAAATAAAATATGTATTCGGATTACTGATAGCGTCCGCAATTGTTTTTTCTTGTGGTGGAGGGAAAAAAGCAACTGAAGCTGCTTCAGAAACCAAAGAAGTAATTACTAAAGAAGACTTTAGTTTTAATGTAGAACAATTTGCAGATATTAAAGTGTTGCGTTATCAAATTTCAGGTTGGGAAAATTTAACCTTAAAAGAGCAGAAATTGGTTTACTACCTTACAGAGGCTGGTTATTCTGGAAGAGATATTATATGGGATCAAAACTACCGACATAACTTGGCTATTAGAAAAGCGTTAGAAAATGTTTATAATGCTTATGAAGGTGATAAATCGTCTAATGATTGGGGAAATTTTGAAACCTATTTAAAACGTGTATGGTTTGCTAATGGTATTCACCATCATTACTCAAACGCGAAATTTGTACCTGATTTTTCTTCAGAATATTTAAATGAATTATTAACAGCTACCAATACTAAATTGGAAGGCGAAGCTTTCGATGTGATTTTTAATGATAAAGATTCAAAAAAAGTAAATCAGGCAAAAGGAACGGACAATGTATTGGAAAGCGCTGTAAATTTTTATGGACCCAATGTAACCAATGCAGATGTAGCTTCTTTCTACGGAAAAATGGAATCTCCAGATCCTAAAAAGCCCTTGTCCTATGGTTTAAATTCTCAATTAGTTAAAGAAAATGGAGTGCTTAAAGAGCGTGTTTATAAGTCTGGTGGATTGTACGGAACAGCAATAGACGAAATAGTAAAATGGTTAGAACTAGCTCAAGGTGTTGCTGAAAATGAAGCACAAGGAAATGCACTTGTATTATTAATTGATTACTACAAAACAGGAGATCTGCAAACTTGGGACGATTATAATGTTGCTTGGACGGCAGCTACCGAAGGTAATATAGATTACATTAATAGTTTTATTGAAGTGTATAATGACCCATTAGGATACAGAGGCTCTTACGAAACAATTGTACAGATTAAAGATTTCGATATGTCTGAAAAAATGTCTGTAGTTTCAGGAAATGCGCAGTGGTTTGAGGATAATTCTCCTTTAATGGAAGCACATAAAAAGAAAAATGTTGTAGGAGTAACTTATAAGGTGGTAAATGTTGCTGGAGAAGCTGGAGATGCATCGCCAAGCACTCCAATTGGAGTTAATTTACCTAATGCAAATTGGATTCGTGCAGAAGTTGGATCTAAATCAGTTTCACTAGGAAATATTATTTATACATACAACAATGCTGGAAGTTCAGGACGTTTAAAAGAATTTGTAAACGATGATGAAGAATATAGATTAGAAAAAGAATATGGACAATTAGCAGATAAATTACATACTGCATTACACGAAGTAATTGGTCATGCTTCAGGGCAGTTAAATCCTGGAGTTGGCGAAACTAAAGAAACACTTAAAAACTATGCATCTACTCTTGAAGAAGGACGTGCAGATTTAGTAGGGTTGTATTATTTATACAACCCAAAATTACAGGAATTAGGATTGGTTGATGATTGGAAAAGTATTGGAATGGCTGCTTATGACGGGTATATTCGTAATGGGTTAATGACGCAATTAATACGTTTAAATTTAGGTGATGATGTAGAAGAAGCACATATGCGAAATAGACAATTTGTAGCTGCATGGGCATTTGAAAAAGGAGCTTCTGATAATGTGATTGAAAAAATTACTCGGGATGGAAAAACATATTTCAACATTACTAATTATGAAAAACTACATGATCTTTTTGGAGAATTGTTACGCGAAACACAACGTATTAAATCTGAAGGTGATTATGAAGCTGTACAGGCTTTAGTTGAAGACTATGGTGTAAAAGTAGATCAAGAATTACATAAAGAAATATTAGAGCGTAACAAGCAATTTACTTCTGCGCCTTATAGCGGATTTGTAAACCCTGTGATTGTTCCAAAAATGAATGATGCGGGTGAGATAGGAAGTTTTACAATTGAGCAGCCAGCAACTTTTAAAGAGCAAATGTTGAAGTATAGTAAAAACTATAACTTTTTACCTGAGGTTAATTAGAAGTTGAAATAATAAAATATTTTAAAAGTGCTTTTTGTGAAAACAGGAGGCACTTTTTTTAGTTATGCAACCACCCTTTTAAAAAGAAAAGAAAAATAACAAAAGCTACAAAGCCTACCAATATCCAGATACTTCCTTTATAATGTATTTTATGTAAGGCCTTGTCTTTTCGGTAACTAAATATGATTAGTATTACAAAAGCAATTACAAAGAAAATAACAAAATACCATTGACCTGTACTAAACATATTTTTGTAGATTTATGGTCATAAAAATACAATACTAATTAATAAGTCACCCGACTTCTCGGGCAATAAATATGAAGAATAAAATTGATGCTGTTAAAACCTTTCATGAAGCCTTTGGATTAGGGATTAAAAACTCACCAACTGCCGAACTAGAGCCCTCCAGAAATTTATTGCGTTATAAGCTAATGCGGGAAGAAAATGAAGAATATCTTGATGCCGCTAACAATAAAGACTTAGTTGAAGTAGCAGATGCCTTAGGAGATATGCTTTATATTTTATGCGGAACCATAATAGAACACGGAATGCAGTATAAAATTGAAGAGGTTTTTAATGAAATTCAAAAAAGTAATATGAGTAAATTGGGAGCCGATGGTAAGCCTATTTATAGAGAAGATGGCAAGGTTTTAAAAGGACCAAGCTATTTTAAACCAAACATCCAATCCATACTGGATAAATAACAGTTTTTAAACACCAAAATTAAAAATAAACTTGTGAGTTTTATGATAAAGTAGAAGTGAAAATTTAATTTTCCCTACAGTCTACCAGCTATTTAACCTCATATCTCCATCTAAAAGTGTCTTCAGTGATATTGTATTGAATTTCCATCAATTCTTTTTTGAATTGAGAAGCAAAACTCTTTTTAATTTGAGGAAGATTGTGCTCTTTATCTTTATAGCTAAATGCGCTTACAGGACTTATAACAGCAGCTGTTCCTGCGCCAAAAATTTCTTTTAAAGAACCATTTTCAGAGGCTTCTACTAATTCAGAAACTTTTATTTTACGAACTTCGGTTTTGATTCCATTTTTTTCTGCTAAAGCAATCACGCTTTTTCGTGTAATTCCGTCCAGTATTCTATCACTCACTGGAGCAGTAAGTAAAGTATCATTAATTCTAAAGAACACATTCATAGTTCCCGCTTCTTCTACGTATTTATGTTCGTTAGCATCGGTCCAAATTATTTGCTGATACCCTTTTTTATTAGCTAAATTAGTAGGGTAAAACTGTGCTCCGTAATTCCCTGCTGCTTTTGCAGCCCCAACACCACCATCTGCAGAACGACTATAATGTTCTGCGATGACAACTTTCACCTCTCCTTTGTAATATGCTTGAGCAGGAGATAATAAAATCATAAATTTATATTCTTTTGAAGGTGCTGCTGCAACCCCTTCTTCTGTAGCAATTACAAACGGACGAATGTAAAGCGAATTACCAAATCCTTGTTTGATCCAGTCACTATCCAAATTTAACATGGTTTCTAAGCCATCAAAAAAGAAATCTCGAGGAAATTCTGGAATAGCTAACCGTTTAGAAGATTTATTAATACGGTTAAAATTATCTTCGGGTCTAAACAACCAAATTTTGCCTTGATCGTCTTTATAGGCTTTCATTCCCTCAAAAACAGCTTGGCCATAATGAAAAACCTTGGCTCCAGGATACATTGTTAATGGCCCATAAGGCTTTACAGTTGGATTAGACCATTTTTCATCTTTATAGTCACATTCAAACATATAATCGGTAAAAACATGACCAAAAGAAAGGGTGTCAAAATCTACTTCATTAATACGTGAAGATTCTATTTTTTTTATAGTAACAGAGGTTTGGTTTTTAAGGCTCATAAGCGTGTTTTTTCACACAACAAAAGTAGTTAATTAAAGGCTAAATTTTATTTAAAAATGTCTTAAATTTGTAGACTAGTAACTAATTTATAATTTATTAAAATTAAAGAATATTATTATGAAAAAATTAATTGTTTTATTAAGTATCCCTTTTGTATTAGTAGCCTGTAAGTCTGAAAACAAAACAGAAAAACAAGCAGATGTTGTTGAAGAAGTTGTAAAACAAGAAATTGCATATGCTTCTTTTGGTGAAAAAATTACCGATGAAAATGTGCTTTCGAAATCTGAAATAATTGAAACCTATAAAAACCTGAAAGCTGGGGACACTGCTGTAGTAAAATTTTCAACAACAGTAAATGAGGTATGTCAAACAAAAGGTTGCTGGATGCGTCTTGACCTAGGTGATGATGAGGCAATGGTGCGTTTTAAAGACTATGGTTTTTTTATGCCAAAAAATATAGCTGATATGGAAGTGATTGTAAACGGGAAAGCTTATGTTTCTGAAATGTCTGTTGAAGAACAGCGTCATTATGCAGAAGATGCAGGAAAAAGCGAAGATGAAATTGCAGCTATCACAGAAGTAGAAACAACCCTCTCATTTGAAGCTGACGGTGTTTTAGTAAAGAAATAGACAATGAGAAACCTTGTATTTCTTTTTAGTGTAATCCTTTTTGTTTCTTGTAATTCTTCGGAAGAAAAAGAGATTGTTAAAAACGATGAAGAGTTTGTGTTCGATATGTACGAACCTTCAGAAATGACACATTTAATGTTGTCTATGTATGACTTTAATGAAAAAATTAAAAAGGAAATAATTGCAGGAAATACTCCAGATAAATTTCCTAAGGAATTTTTAGATATTTTTACTGCAGAGCTAACCGATAATAAACCTTATAATGATATTTTTAAGGCTTATTCAAAAGTATATATCGATAATGAAAGAGCCATATTTGATGGGACGAGTGAAATACCTATAAAGCAACGGTATAATAATGCGATTAATACTTGTATTTCTTGTCATAGTACAGAGTGTGTAGGACCAATTTCTAGAATTGAAAAATTGTTAATTAAATAACTTTTTTTGAAACGTGAAATAATTACTACTGAAGATGGTTCAACAACCATCCATTTGCCAGACTGGAACGAGCAATATCATTCTAAGCATGGTGCCATACAAGAAGCCTATCACGTATTTATCGAGATGGGCTTCTTTTATTTTTTTAAAAATAATCAGACTAAACAACCACTCAATATTTTAGAAATTGGCTTCGGAACTGGGCTAAATGCATTCATCACTTTAATTGAAGCAGAAAAAACAACTACTAAAATAGAATACACAGGAGTTGAAGCATATCCTATTGAAGAAGATGAGGTTGCGAAAATGAATTACACTACCGAATTAAATGCTTCAGAAGAACTATTTAAAAAACTACATTCTTGTCATTGGGAAACTCCTTCAGAAATAACCAATGAGTTTACACTTTTAAAACAGAAAAAATTCTTTTCAGAAATAGAGGATAAAGAAGCTTTTCATCTTATTTATTTCGATGCTTTTGGTGCTCGTGTTCAGCCAGAACTTTGGACAGAAGAGATTTTTCAGAAAATGTTCAATGCCTTAAAAATAGGAGGAGTGTTAGTGACTTATTCTGCAAAAGGGAGTGTTCGAAGAGCTATGCAAGCAGTTGGATTTACTGTAGAACGACTCCCAGGACCTCCAGGAAAACGTGAAATGCTTCGTGCAACAAAGCATTAGGCGTTGTCATTATTTTTATTTGAAGCATTCGTGATTTATCACAAATGTTACGAGCTTCAAAAAGCGAGTAACATTCAGCGGAGCTAAATGCTTAGAGCAACAAAATAACCTTGTTTTTTTAATTAGAACAAGGTTTTATCTTTTGTCTTTGAGCGTAGCTGTCTTGTCTCTTTTTTAAAGTGACATTATGACATTTTAATAGAATTGGCAGTACTTTTGCAAACCATTAGTATCAAAATTAAAACATACTCATACAATGAGCAAAAAAAATAAAAAAGAAAAGGAAGTGATAGAAGAGGAAGTAATTACAAAAGAACCGGAAACTTCAAAAGAAGAAGAAACTAAAGATATTGATCCTTTAGAGGCTTTGCAATTAGAATTAGATAAAGAAAAAGATAGAAGTTTACGTTTATTTGCTGAGTTTGAAAATTTCAGAAAGCGAACTTCTAAAGAACGAATAGAGTTATTTACAACGGCTAGTGAAGGGGTGATAAATTCATTACTTCCTGTTTTAGATGATTTTGACAGAGCCTTATCTGAAATTGATAAATCTGGAGAGGTAGCACATTTAGAAGGAATTGTGTTAATAAGTAATAAACTTCGGGAAACATTAAAATCTAAAGGATTAGAAATTGTTGAAACCACTATAGGCGATGTTTTTGATGCAGATATTCACGAGGCGATCACTCAAATTTCGGCACCAAGTGATGATCTAAAAGGGAAAATTGTAGATGTGGTAGAGAAAGGGTATAAGTTAGGTGATAAGATAATTCGTTTTCCAAAAGTAGTTATCGGGCAATAAATAAATACATGAAAGAAGATTTTTATAAAATATTAGGCGTTTCTAAAGAAGCATCTGCTACCGAGATTAAAAAAGCATATCGTAAAAAAGCGATTCAGTTTCACCCAGATAAAAACCCTGGAGATTCAGCTGCTGAAGAAAATTTTAAAAAAGCAGCAGAAGCTTATGAAGTATTGAGCGATGCAGATAAGAAAGCTAAATACGACCGTTTTGGTCATCAGGCCTTTGAAGGCGGTGGTGCTGGAGGTGGTTTTGGTGGCTTTGGCGGCGGCGGTGGTATGAATATGGATGACATCTTTAGTCAATTTGGAGATATTTTTGGCGGCGGAGGTGGCTTTGGAGGTTTTGGAAGTGCTGGTGGCAGCCCTCGAGTTAAGGGTAGTAACCTTAGAATTAGAGTTAAACTTTCTTTAGAAGAAATTGCCAATGGAGTTGAAAAGAAAATAAAAGTTAAACGTAAAAAAGTTGCTCAGGGTACCACCTATAAAACGTGTACAACTTGTCATGGACAAGGGCAAGTTACCAGAATACAAAATACTATCTTAGGTAGAATGCAAACTTCTGCCCCTTGTAATGTGTGTGGTGGTTCTGGACAATCCATAGATAAAAAACCTGCTAATGCTGATGCAAACGGAATGTTAGCAACAGAAGAAACGGTTTCTATTAAAATCCCTGCTGGTGTTGTAGAAGGAATGCAATTAAAAGTTTCTGGAAAAGGAAATGAAGCTCCTGGAAACGGAATTTCGGGAGATTTAATTGTTGCAATCGAAGAAAAACCACATCCATCCCTACAAAGAGAGGGGGATAATTTACATTACGATTTGTACATAAGTTTTTCAGACGCTGCTCTCGGAACTTCTAAAGAAATTGATACCGTTAATGGAAAAGTGAGGATTAAAATTGAATCTGGAGTACAAAGTGGAAAGATTTTAAGACTTAGAAATAAAGGAATTCCTAGTTTAAATAGTTACGGAGTAGGAGATTTATTGGTTCATGTAAATGTATGGACGCCAAAAGAGCTTTCGAAAGAACAAAGACAGTTTTTCGAAAAAATGAGTAATGACGATAATTTTGAACCGAAACCAGAAAAAGATGACAAATCATTTTTTGAAAAAGTTAAAGATATGTTTTCATAAAGTTATGTTAATTGAAAAATTTTCCTATATTTGAGAATCGCTAATTTAATTAGTGATAATTTTTCTTTTTCATAGCAATTTTTTCCCATCCTGTATTAATTTATAGGGTGGGTTTTGTTTTTAATCCTTTTCTTGTTAAGATAATAAACAAAGTTTGTAACAATAACGCTTGTTATCTTACTAACGTTTTTATATTTATAAGTGTTTTGCTTTTCTTACAAATTAATACCTTTACCATCCGGTCTTTCGGAATAATAACTAACTATGGAGAATCTTTTAGTCGCAAAAAATATCACCAAGAATTTTGGAGAATTTAGAGCTTTAAACAATATTACTATTGAAGTGCCAAAGGGAAGTGTTTTTGGACTTTTAGGGCCTAATGGCGCAGGAAAAACTACTTTGTTGCGAATTATCAATCAGATAATGATGCCAGATTCTGGGCAGGTGATTTTAGATGGAAAACCCCTTCATCCAGATGATATTCGGCATATTGGTTATTTGCCTGAAGAAAGAGGTTTGTATAAATCTATGAAAGTTGGAGAGCAGTGCATGTATTTGGCACAACTAAAAGGTTTGTCTAAAACAGAAGCAAAAGAGCGATTAATATATTGGTTTAAAAGATTACAAATTGATGGTTGGTGGAACAAAAAAGTACAAGAGCTATCTAAAGGTATGGCACAAAAAATTCAGTTTGTGGTTACTGTTTTACATCAACCCAAATTATTAATTTTTGATGAACCTTTTAGCGGATTTGATCCTATAAATGCAAATCTCATCAAAGATGAAATTTTACGATTAAGAGATGAAGGAGCCACTATTATATTTTCAACTCATCGTATGGAATCTGTTGAAGAAATGTGTGATCATATCGCATTGATACATAAGTCGAATAAGATATTAGATGGAAAGTTAATCGATATAAAACGAGCTTATAAGTCCAATACTTTTGAGGTAGGCTTAATGGCTACCCATACAGAAAACGTAAAATCTATTTTAAGTGAAAAGTTTGAAGTTTCCCCCACTTCATTTAAAAGTATTAATAATGAGTTGCAGTATAAGATTAAAATTTCGGAGAATGATTCTGTGAATGATTTAGTGAATTTTTTAACTTCTTTGGGGCAACTTACCCATTTTGTTGAGGTAATTCCGTCTGCGAACGATATTTTTATTGAAACTGTTAAAAACAACTAAACTTAAGGTATGAATCATCTTTCACTAATAATAAAAAGAGAATATTTAACCAAAGTAAGAAACAAAGCATTTATTATCATGACTTTTTTAAGTCCGATACTTATGGTTGCAATTATCACGTTGGTTTCCTATTTATCTCAATTAAATAATGATACCGTAAATACCATTGAAGTACTTGACGAAAGTGGTGTATTTTTTAATCACTTTGAAGATTCTAAAAATTTAAAGTATACATTAATAAATGGAGTATCTCTTGATGATGCGAAGTTTGCTTCAGAAAAATCGAATAATTATGGATTGCTATATATTCCGAAGAAAGAAAATATAGATTACTATGCTAACGCGATTACCTTTTATTCTGAAGACTCTCCGTCTATTAGCATAATGCGTTCTATAGAAAATTCTATCGAAGAAAAAGTGAATACATTAAAGCTTCAGGAAGCAGGAATAGATTCGAAATTAATTGAACAATTAAGAATAAAAGTAGATACTAACCTTGAAACATTTGCTGGTGAAAAGACTTCAAAACTGGGATCAGGTTTAAAACTTGCCTTTGGAGGTGTTGCAGGCTATTTGCTTTTTATGTTCATTATAATTTATGGCAATATGATTATGCGTAGTGTAATTGAAGAGAAAACCAGTAGGATTATAGAAGTTTTAATTTCTTCAGTAAAACCTATAAAATTATTATTAGGTAAGATATTTGGAACCACGTTAGCGGGGATTACTCAGTTCACGGTATGGGTACTAATTATGTTACTTTTAAGTTCGTTGGTTCCAATAATATTCGGAATAGATACCACTGCAACCCAAACACAGCAACAAGAAATATTACTTCAGGAAACGGGAAGCTCACAACAAATAATTACAGAGGTGTTTTTGGAAATTAATAATTTACCAATGACGAATTTGATAATTATGTTTATATTTTTCTTTATTGGAGGTTATTTATTATATAGCTCTTTTTATGCAGCAATTGGTGCGGCAGTAGATAACGAAACAGATACGCAGCAATTTATGTTGCCTATATTAATGCCTTTAATTTTAGGGATGTATGTCGGTTTTTTTACGGTAATTGAAAACCCACATGGTACTGTTTCGCAAGTGTTTTCATATATTCCGTTAACTTCTCCAGTTGTCATGTTAATGAGAATTCCGTTTGGAGTACCTTTATGGCAACAAATCCTGTCATTGGTTATTTTATTTGCTACTTTTATGGCAACCGTTTGGTTTGCTGCAAAAATTTATCGTGTAGGTATTTTAATGTATGGTAAAAAGGCAAGTTATAAGGAAATTATTAAATGGCTTAAGTATTAATTTATGGTACAAGAAGAAGTAGAAAAAGTAGTTGATAAAATTGAAGAAGTTGTAACTGAAGGTATCTGGGAATCGATTACAGATTTTTTAGAGATGGGGTTTCATTTTGGGAAAGGAGAAACGGGAATTCATTTAACTGTTGGATTGATTTTAGCGTTACTATTTTCGCTATTTTTTGCAGGTTTCATTTTAAAGTGGATATATAAAATATCTACTCGTAACATGGATGAAATCGATAAAAATAAATTTGCAAGTATTTTTAAATTTATTAAATACGTTACCTACATTATTGTATTCTTTTTTATTTTAAGTACGTCAGGTATTAATATCACTCCTTTTCTTGCGGCTTCAGCGGCTTTATTAGTGGGTTTAGGATTGGCATTGCAAGATCTTTTTCAGGATATAATAGGAGGTATTTTTATTATTTTAGATAAATCATTATTGGTTGGTGATATTATTGAAGTTGAAGATAAAGTAGGAAAAGTTATCGAAATTAAACTTCGGACAACACGGGCAATTACAAGGGACGATAAAATTATTATTATCCCTAATCATATTCTTATTAGAAACTCGATTTATAATTATACGCAAAACCGTAAGACAACTAGAGAAAAAATTAATATTGGAGTGGCATATGGTAGTGATACCAGAAAAGTAGAAGAATTACTATTAATATGTGCTAGTAAACATTCAAGTGTTCTTAAAAACCCTAAAGCATTTGTAACTTTTGAAGATTTTGGAGATTCGGCATTGATCTTTCATTTAAATATATTTATTAATAATAGCTTTAGATCCCCAAAAATGAAGAGTGATATTCGGTTTCATATTGATGAAATATTTCGTCAAAACAATATTACAATTCCATTTCCTCAGCGAGATGTTCATTTTTATCCAACAACAAAAGAATCTTAAAACAGGTATTCCTAATTAAAATAAATTGATGTCAAAAATATTAATTATTGAAGATGAAGCGGCAATACGTCGTGTGTTAGTGAAAATTCTTTCGGAAGAAAATGATACTTATAATGTTTCTGAAGCTGAAGATGGATTAGCAGGAATAGAGCGTATACGAAACGAAGATTTTGATTTGGTTTTATGCGATATTAAAATGCCGAAAATGGATGGTGTTGAGGTTTTAGAAGCGGTAAAAAAACTAAAACCTGAAATTCCTATCGTCATGATTTCAGGGCATGGAGATTTAGATACTGCCGTAAATACGATGCGGTTGGGTGCTTTTGATTATATATCGAAACCCCCAGATTTAAACAGGTTATTGAATACTGTCCGTATTGCTTTAGATAGTAAAGAATTGGTTGTTGAAAATACTCGTTTAAAGAAAAAGGTGAGTAAGAAGTATGAAATGATTGGTGATTCGCCTGCGATTTCTCATATTAAAGAAATGATTGAGAAAGTTGCTCCAAGCGAAGCCAGAGTTCTTATTACTGGTGATAATGGAACAGGAAAAGAATTGGTTGCTCATTGGCTTCATGAAAAAAGTGAGAGATCAAAAGGCCCTTTAATTGAAGTAAATTGTGCTGCCATACCGAGTGAGTTGATTGAAAGCGAGTTGTTTGGTCATAAAAAAGGAAGTTTTACGGGTGCAATTAAAGATAGAGCAGGGAAATTTGAAACTGCTAATAATGGGACTATTTTCCTTGATGAAATAGGAGATATGAGTCTTTCTGCACAAGCAAAAGTATTGCGTGCCTTACAAGAGAATAAAATTAGCAGGGTAGGGAGTGATCGTGATATTAAGGTGAATGTTCGTGTAATTGCGGCAACTAATAAAAATTTAAAAAAAGAAATAAGCGAAGGAAATTTTAGAGAAGATTTATACCATCGCCTTGCTGTTATTTTAATTCATGTGCCTTCATTGAATGAGCGTAGAGAAGATATTCCTCTTTTAATAAATCATTTCAGTAAAAAAATTGCAGAAGAACAAGGTACAACATGCAAAGAATTTTCAAAAAAGGCAATTACCCTTTTGCAAGAGTATGATTGGACAGGGAATATACGAGAACTTCGTAATGTGGTGGAACGATTAATTATTTTAGGTGGAGAGGAAGTAAGTGAAAAGGATGTAAAAATGTTTGCCAGTAAATAGATTAAGTATGAAAGAAATTCAAATTGTAAATTACAAAGTAGAAGAGAAAATTATTCTGCCTAATAATCATACTTCAGAAAATTTCAACCTTTCAGAAAAAGAGCTAGAAAAGAAATTATCTAAAACAAGAAAGAAACTTGGAGATTTGCAAAATACCTTATATGCTCACGACAAATATGCTATTTTGGTTTGTTTGCAGGGAATGGATACTTCGGGGAAGGATAGCCTAATAAGAGAAGTGTTTAAAGACTTTAACGTAAGTGGAGTAGACGTTGTAAGTTTTAAAGTCCCTACAGATTTAGAGCGTAGTCATGACTATTTATGGCGTCATTATATTGCATTGCCTGCCAGAGGTAGATTTGGTGTTTTTAATAGAACCCATTATGAAAATGTGCTAGTAACAAGAGTACACCCCAATTATATTTTAGGCGAAAACTTACCAGATATTAAAAGTATAAAAGATGTAAACGAATCTTTTTGGGATAAACGATTTGAGCAAATAAATACTTTTGAAAAAACCTTAGCTGAAAACGGAACGCTTATTTTTAAGTTTTATATGAATCTTTCAAAAGAGGAACAAAAATTTAGACTTTTGAGAAGGTTAAATAAAGCCAATAAAAACTGGAAATTTTCTCCAGGAGATCTAGCCGAAAGAAAACTATGGGATAATTATATGGAATGCTATCAAGATGCAATTAATAGAACTTCAAAACCGCATGCACCTTGGTATTTAATACCAGCAGACAATAAACCAGCAGCTCGATTAATTGTTGCAAGTATACTTCTTCAGGAATTAAAAAAGTATTCAGATATAAAAGAGCCTGAATTATCACCAAAAATAAAAGAAAATATTTCAGAATATAAACAGCAACTTCAAAACGAATTATAAAGTAAAACGAGCCTCTTATGAAAAAACCATTCCTATTAATCTTGGCAATCTTAATCATTTCTCAAGGATTTTCTCAAAAAGTAACTAAAGAAGATTCGACCATGATTAAAAATATTTACAATGCTTCGTTGCTAGATGGTGCAAGTTATGATTGGTTAGATGACCTTTCAAACGATATTGGATCAAGACTTTCGGGATCCTTAGGAGCAGAATTAGCAGTTACCTATACTAAAGAACAGTTAGAAGAAGTGGGATTAGATAAAGTCTGGTTGCAATCTGTAATGGTGCCAAAATGGACGAGAGGTATTGCAGAATATTCTTATATAGAAACTTCACCAGGAGTTACGTCAACTACAGATATTTGTGCTTTAGGAGGATCTGTTCCTACACCATACGGGGGATTAAAAGCTGAGGTGGTTGAAGTATTGAGTTTTGAAGAATTAGCCGTTTTAGGAAGAGAAGAAATTGAAGGTAAAATAGTTTTCTTTAATCGGCCAATGCAAGCAGACTTAATTCAAACAATGGGAGCGTATGGTGGCGCTGTTGGTCAGCGTTATTCTGGCGCAAAAGAAGCCGCAAAGTATGGCGCTGTTGGTGTGATAATTCGTTCTATGAATTTACGTCAAGATGATTATCCTCACACAGGTACTATGAGTTATGGAGACACTCCAGAGCATCTTAGAATTCCTGCTTGTGCAATTAGTACAAACGGAGCTAATTATTTAAGCGCTACCTTAAAGTTACAACCCAATTTATTATTCTATTATACAATGAATTGTAAAACCCATGCAGATGTGCAGTCCTATAATGTAATAGGAGAGATTACAGGGAGCGAATATCCAGATAAATATATTGTTGTTGGCGGACATTTAGATTCTTGGGATTTAGGTGATGGTTCACATGACGATGGAGCAGGGTGTGTACAATCAATGGAAGTTTTAAGAATTCTAAAAAAATTAGATTATAAGCCAAAGCATACTATTAGAGTGGTGCTATTTATGAATGAAGAAAACGGATTAAGAGGGGGAAAGAAATATGCTGCTGAAGCAAAACGAAAAAATGAGCAACATATTTTTGCTTTAGAAAGTGATGCTGGCGGATTTTCACCTCGTGGTTTTTCTTTTGATGTAGAAGATGCCGTTTTTAAACAAGTAAAATCATGGGAACCATTGTTTGAACCTTACCTAGCAAATTGGTTTACAAGAGGAGGTAGTGGAGCAGATATTGGACCTCTTAAAAACGAAGGGATGGTAAAAGCATTGGCTGGATTAAAACCAGATTCTCAGCGATATTTTGATTATCATCATGCTGCAAACGACACTTTTGATGCTATAAATAAACGTGAATTAGAATTGGGAGCTGCCGCAATGACCAGTTTAGTGTATCTTTTTGATAAATATATCTACTAATAAAGATCTAAATCAAGTCTTTATTTATAAATCACGATAACGTACTTAACTTTTAATTGCAGGTTATATTCCTTGCAATTTTTATATAAAACTGCAATTATTCCTGATATATAGCGATTTAAAGATAAATAAATTTTTAATTAATTTAGTTAGTTGATAGTAAGTTATTATCGGGAACTACTTTACCTCTTTGTTTTTAACATTTCTATTAGTATATTTAGACAACGAAATAATTACAGATTGAAAGAGTTAAATAAAATAGAATTTAAACTGCGTATTGCATTTTTAGTTGCTTTCCTATTTCTGAATTCAAATTCGAACATTCTCCTAGCCGAAGAAAGTTTACTTGAATTTAATAAAGGGGTAAGTGAAAAAATTAATACAGGAGGTAATTATTTAGCTAATCATACTGCTAATTTAAACGTAAAAGGACTTGAAATAAGCCAAAAAACACTTACTGACTCTAGTCAAGTTTATAGATGGACTGCGATAGAGTATGCGCAAAATAATGATGCTAAAAACGCATCGATATATATAGAGAAGTATATTAAATCTACATTGCATGTGGGTTTTGTTAATAATGATGTTTTTAATGCTATTGCCGATTCAGAAGAATTTAAAGAACTTGAAAAAAAGTATAAAGATAATTTAAGTACTATTAATATATTTTACTTATTCACTTCATTAATTGGTATTTTCATTTTTATAATATTAAATCTAAAAAAGAATATTGATAATTCTTCAAAGACATTAATTAGTCTATTTGTGCTAATGCACTCCATTTTTATTTTGGATCTATTCTTTTATTTATCCAACCTAAGGTATTTGTATCCACAGACCTTTTTAATGTCTATAACCTTTTCGTTCTTATACGGACCTACTATTTATTTCTATTATAAAAAAACAGTACTTAATTATAAGTTTCAAGTAGCAGATATATTGCATTTAATTCCAACTCTAGTCATTTTTGTGATTGTTTTACCGTATTATTTTTTATCTCCAATTGAAAAATTAAGTATTATGTTAGAAGTAAGTAATGTTTCAATGAGCGGGTTGTTTGATTACACTTTTTATATAAAGTTAGCATCTTTAGTTGTGTATGCTAGTTTAATTGTTAGAATGTTTTACTCCAAAGTTAAAGTAGATAAAAAGCTTTCAATAGAAAAATTAAAATGGCAAAGAGGGCTCGCTAGATTAGTTTCTGTGTATGCAGTTTTTTATTGTATTTATGGGCTCATAATTATAACAGAAGTAATTCCTAGAATAGATTTTCTTTTCCATTTGCAAATTGTTGCTATGGCTATTATGGTTCTGTATATTGGTTATAAAGCATTTTTAACACCTAAATTGTTTTCTAGCGGCTATTTTGAAACTAAAAATTATAAATACAAAAAATCTGGTATGACCATACGTTTTTCTGAAGATTTGAAAGAAAAATTAGTATACCTGTTAGAAGAAGAAAAAATATACCGTCAAAACAATATTAGTTTAGAAATTTTATCACATCGATTAGATACGACCAGACATAATACTTCTCAAGTGATTAATGAACATTTTGGACTAAATTTCTTTGAGCTAATTAATAAATACAGAATAAATGAAGCCTTAAAGATTTTACAAAATGATACTCATAATAATATGAATATTATTGATGTAGCGTATGAAGTTGGTTTTAATAATAAAGTAACGTTTAATAAATCTTTTAAAAAGATTATTTCACTTACGCCAACTCAATATCTTGCAACATTGAGTGCGTAAATTATAAGAAACTATTCTTCGGATTGGTTAAACTTTATGGGTATTAACTGTTTTGTGAAAAAGTATCATTATATTTATTGTGTGCTATAAAATTATATATGGTATTTTTTAAATTAATTAGTGTTTGCGATATGATAAATATCATAAAATAGTGCTAAAAACTATATTAATTTAATCAATTAAAACAAAAAGCTTGATGTGGTTTTACTTATAATATGTTTATCAGTTTTTTTTAGTAGACAAAACTTTTGAATTAACCAAAAATTTATTTTAAGCTTTTTTTAATCAATTTAATTATAATCTAAATTTATGTTTATGAAAAAAAACAACTTTAAATGGTTAGTGCTTATGTTTTTTAACATTACAATGGTATTAGCTCAAGAAAATCCAATATCTGGAGTCGTGACCGATTCTTCTGGAGAAGCTCTTCTAGGAGTTAACATTATTGAAAAAGGAACAAGTAATGGTACACAAACAGATTTTGATGGTAATTATACCATTAATGTAGAAGTTGGGAAAACACTTGTATTTAGTTACATTGGTTATCAATCATTAGAGAAAATGATAATTGCTAATATGAATACATTAAATGTTAAAATGGATCTGGACGCAGCCGAGCTTGATGAAGTTGTAATTACAGGTTATTCTAGAAGAAATAAAACAGTGCAAACGTCTGCAATTGTTTCTATTTCTGCTTCTGAAATTGCAGAACTCGCCCCTTCTACTAGTATTGATAATTTAATACAAGGTAAAGCAGCAGGTGTTCAAGTAACTGCAGCAAATGGTAAGCCTGGACAAGGAGCCTTTGTTAGAATTAGAGGAGTAGGTTCTCTAAGTTCGGGAGCATCATCTCCTTTGTATATAGTTGATGGAGCCGTTATTAGAGAGGAAGAATTAGGGAATATTCCTAATCAAGATGTTGAAACGATTACGATTCTTAAAGATGCAGCTACAACAGCAAGATACGGATCAAGAGGGGCAAACGGAGTTGTAGTTATTACTACAAAATCTGGTAATAGAAATAAAGATGCAGTAGTGAGATTTAGTTCTAGATTTGGGTTTACAAATAGGATTGAACCTAATTTCGATATGATGAATGCTACTCAAAAAATGCAATACGAAGCAGAGTTATATGCTTTAGGAATTTCTGCAGCTAGTAGTTTGCCAGGTGTTACAACTGAGCCCGGTAGTGAAGAAAGACAGTTTTTATTAGATCATGAAACAGATTGGCAGGACTTAATGTTAAAACAAGGGTATATTCAAAACAACAATATATCTTTTTCAGGAGGCTCAGAAAAGATGGATTATTTTTTCTCAGTAGGCCAAGATAAAAATACAGGTATTATAGACCAAATAGAAGGTTTTGAAAGAATAAGCACAAGGCTTAACTTAAATTTTGATGCAAAAGATTGGTTGAAATTAGGAGTTACAGCAGGTTATTCAAGATCAACTAGTGACGAACCTCGTGACAGAAATAATGTGCAAAACCCATTTAGAGCGATGTACGACTATAATCCTTATGAAACAGAATTTGAATTAGATGAAGATGGTAATACTATTATAGATGAGGATGGAAATCCAGTATATACAGCAACACATACTACATTTAATGTAAGAGGAGCTTTGTTATCTGAACCAGCAATTGATATTCAAAATAACATATTAGCTAGTGTAGATGCCGAGGTTAAATTTTCAGATAGATGGAGTTATGGTTTTAATACAGCGATTAGTAGTCTTAATCAACGAACTGAAAGTTATTCAAAACCAGGAGGAATTCTTGATGCTATTATTGGGGATCCAAATAACCCAGGTAACAAATTAGATACAGGAACCTATCGTTTTGATATGACAATAAGTAACCGTTTAAATTATAATCTTTTAACAGACAATCATAACTTAAATGTATTAGGTCTTTTTGAGTATAATTATAATGAGAATAATGGCTATCGTGTTAGAAGTATCGGATTTCCATCAGATCTTTTAACAACGCAAATTAATGCTGCTCAGGTAACACTAGGTGAAACAACTAAAAACATTCTTACGTTAGTTTCTTATGGTATGTTTGCAGATTACGATTTTAGAGAAAAATATTTGGCATCTGTATCTATTCGTTATGACGGTTCTTCAAATTTTGGTAAAGACAATCAATATGGAACG